>CAZMXY010000029.1:18803-29067 GCA_964570345.1 uncultured Rhodothermales bacterium
GTGGCGATGCCCGCGTGATCAATACCGGGCAGCCAGAGCGCTTCTCGGCCCTGCATCCGACGAATCCGCGTGATTGCGTCCTGGATCGTGTCCTGTAGCGCGTGACCCATGTGCAGTTGTCCCGTCACGTTCGGCGGCGGCATCACGATTACGTGCGGCTCCTTGTCCGGATTGACCTCCGTCCGGAAGAGATTTCTCTCCTCCCAGAAACGGTACCACTTCTCTTCTATTCGGGTCGGATCGTACGCAGTGTCCCGCGGAGAATCGATTCGACCGTTGCCTGCGGCCTCACTCGAGTCACCGCCGGGCGGCTCGGACTGTTTGATTTCTTGTCGTATCGACATTAGTGACTGAGTGCGAGTATAGGGCGTGCCTTTACTATCCGGTCGTTTTGAGCGTACGATACGCCCACGCGTCTGAAATATTCCCTCTTCAGCGACGGGGGAGTCTGCCTATTTCCAGCACAGACTGCCGTTTCGTCTTTATCTCGGGTCCGCGCTCCCGAGCGTGAGATGAAACACCGGCTGCTGTCGTTCCAGCGTGACGATCACCTTTCCTTCGTCCTGAAGGTCGATCAGGACGCGCCCCAACAGACCCTGAAGTTGTCGCCAGTATCGCATTCCGAGAGCCTCGTATCTGCGCACCCTCATGGATTCCAGTCTCGCGTTCAACGATTCGAATTCCGTCACCGGCAACGCATCGCCGTCCTTCGGCACGTACTCGTAGATGTGATAGACGACATCGAGTGTCGTCCCAAACTCGTGCGTCGAGACGCCGAGCGCGGCATTGGGATTGATTCTCCGAAGCGCTCGTTGATTCTCTGCCGTTCGAAGGACCGAGCTGACGTTAAATCGATACAGCGGCAAGCCCAGGGCATGCAGTTCGGCGTGGAGCCGGCCGCCGATGATCTCCAGAAGTCGGGCGGTAGCAGGCGTCACGTAAGGAATGGAATAGTCAAATTCCTGGAGATAATAGTATTCCGTATCCCCCAGCTCGACCAGCCTGTTCTCGGCAACCAGCCGCTCGACTTGGTCCATTCCGGAGACGCGACCCACGCCCAACGCTCGCGCGTTGCGAAGATGATCCGCATTACGGTATCGACTGAGCCGAAGTTCTTGGGCGGTCTTCAAGTCGTCGACGGCCTCGAATCGGGCGGCCATTCGTTCGAACGCCTCGTCCTGCCTGCGAAGCGCGTCGTCCAGCCGAGCAACGAATTCGTCCTCGAACTCTGCTCGCTTCACGTCGGCCCGCTTCGCGCCGGCGTAGTCGGCGTACAGCAGCGCACCGCCGGCGAAAATCGTCGCGAACAGGACCGACGACACAACCACTATGAATCTGCGCATGTCGATTCCCGGTATTTTGTACGCGATGAGCCCTGAATTCGATGACGCGATCCGAGAGGCCCAGCCCTCCACGCGCACGGTGTTACGAGATTGAAAGTTTGCCCCAGAAGGTGCAAACGAAGAGATATATCCCCATCGTTCCACGTATGACCATACGGAAGATGGGAGGTCTATCAACGACGACGAGGAGCAGATAATGGCCAGGTGTGAAGTATGCGGAAACGACTACGACAAAGCTTTTCAGGTGGTGCTGCAGGGCGAAAGCCACACGTTCGATAGCTTCGAGTGCGCGATTCACGCGTTGGCGCCCCAGTGCGAGGTCTGCGGCGTCAAAATCATAGGGCATGGCTTGGAGGCGGACGGCAAGTACTATTGCTGTCAGCACTGCGCGGACAAAGCGGGGGTCGGAGGACTGCGCGATCGCGTCTAAACGGTCCCGCCGATGGCTGGGCCTACGCCCGAGCGACGGAGGTCGATTTGCGCTTGGGAAGGACCTCGTGTATCGCCGACAGAAGTTTGTCGGCAGTAAACGGCTTGGAGACAAATAGGTCCGCGCCGGCCTCGAGCGCCTCCTGCGATTTGTTCGTCGCCATTCCGCTGACTGCTATTAGCGGCACGACCCGGTCCAGTCCCCGAATCGACCGGATGAGCTCGAAACCGTCCCCTTCTGCCATCATCAGATCGGTTACGATCACGTCGATGTCGGCGTGCCTTTTCTTATAAATCAGAAATGCCTCCTTGCCGTTTTCCGCCGTAAGTATGTCGTACCCGGCGTCTGCAAGCGTCTCTGATGCCGTTTCGAGGATAAATTCTTCGTCGTCGACGAGCAGGACCGTCTCGCCGTTGCCGTCCCGCATGGGCGCCCCTTCGTCGTCTTTCTTTCGCTCGCTTTTCAAATCCGTCGTCGGGACGTACACGCTAAAGGTCGTCCCGCCGCTTAGCTCGCTCTTTACGTCAACGAAGCCGCCGTGGCTCTTGATGATGCTGTACACGGTCGATAGACCCAGTCCGGTACCCTTGCCGCTCGGTTTCGTCGTGAAAAACGGCTCGAAAACCTTGTCGAGAACTTCCGGAGGGATGCCCAGGCCTGTGTCACTCACCCGGATGCGAATGTACTCGCCCGGTTTCGCATCCGGACTCGAACGAGCCGTCTCCTCGTTAATCTCTTGTACGTCTGCGGAGACGCACAGCTTTCCGCCCGTCGGCATGGCGTCACGCGCATTCACGCAAAGATTCATCACGACTTGCTGAAGTTGGGTCGAATCGCCCATGACCATGGGAAGGTCGTCGGCGACCTGAACGTCGACCGCAATGCCCGCCGGGAACGTCTCGTCCGTAATCCGCTCCACTTCGCGGATGATGTGTTCGAGATTGAGCTGTACGCGTTCGCCTTCAACGCCTCGCGCGAACGCAAGCACCTGCTTGACCATGTCCGATCCCCGCTGGGCCGAGCGGCGAATCATGTCGAGCGTGCGCATGGTCTTTTCGTCCCCGAGATGCCGTTGAGACAAGACCTTCACCCCGAGTAAGATGGGCACGAGTAGATTTCCGAGGTCGTGCGCAATCCCCCCGACGAGAGTGCCGATACTCTCCATTCGCTGCGCCCGGAGAAAATGTGACTCGAGCCGCTTCCTCTCGGTGACGTCCGTGTTGATGACGAGGACCGATCGGGGATTCCCTGCATTGTCCCGAACGAGCGTCCAGCGACTCTCCACGATCAACTCGTCTCCGTTCTTGCTCTCCTGTCGCAGGTCGCCGCTCCATTCACCTCTCGCAATGGTCTCTTGCCAGGCCCGCTCGACCTTGTCTCGGTCCGACTCATACAAGCCATCCGACGAAAGGGCCTTTATCTCTTCTTCCGTGTAGCCGGTCAGCCGCTCCGCACTCTTATTCCAGTAAACGACTTTGCGGTTCAGGTCGTAGGCGCAGATCGAATCGCGTGCTTTGTCCAGGAGGGCCGCCTGTTCGCGAATGCGCTCTTCCGCGCGTCGACGCTCGCGCGCATAGCGGATGGAACGCTCGAGGAGCAGCGCGTCGATCTGACCCTTGACGAGGTAGTCCGCGGCGCCGGCCATCATGGCCTTGATGTCGACTTCATAGTCGCCCTGACCCGTCAGCAGGATCATCGGCGTCATGACACCGCTTCCGTCGGCCTCTCTGAGGAGCTGCAGTCCGTCACGCGGCCCGAGGCGATAGTCGATGAGACAAACGTCGTAACGATTTTCGGTCAACGTCGTTAGGCCTTCGTCATAGTCCTTGGCCCAATCAACGTGGCACTTGAGCGTAGCCGTTTTGGACAAAAGGCTTCGCGCGATGAAGTAATCGTCTTCATCGTCCTCGATGATCAAAACTTCGATTCGCTCTTTGTCTGGCATGTCACCCTTCGAATTTGTCACTACTTCCTGCTGAGCGCGCTACCTTTCGCGCGGCAGCTTAACAATTTCGAACCAAAAGTCGCCGGTGCGGCCGATCGAATTTGGCTGGATCCCGAACGTTGCGGGGTTCGTCACGAACGCATTCACGCCCATGTCGTAACTGCGGCCGAGGGGCTGCATCCGAATCTGCATACTTTCCTTCCCTTCGGAGATACTGCATCAGCTCCTCTCCATCGTCCACCATATACCGCGATTGACGAGACGGCTTTTCTTCAATGCACGCTGCGTGAGCGTCCGATCGTCGAGATCGTCGTCGGCAAGCAGCACGCAGCGTTGATCTGCCGCGTTTTCGATCATACCGAATCTACCTGGAACGAGCCTTCAACGATACGAATATACGAGATTGAAATACAGTATCGCTCGAGGTGAGAGAAGGGGTGCTCACCGGTGGAGAACGTCCAACTTAACATGGATAAGGTTGACGGCAGCGAACGGATCACCCCTCGTCGTGATCCGCAAAACTTTCATAAGGCAACCGTGATGGTTCGACGTGCTCCGGGCGGCGTGCCGGTGCGCACCTTGGAAAACCTGGCGTCCCACGCGGACCGAACGCGGTCAATCCCGCCTCGCAGCGTTCTCTTGCCGATACCTCCCGCGGCACTCATCGAGACTGTCTCCGCCGAACTTCTCGAGGAACGCGTTCGCGATGACGACCGCGACAGTGGCCTCGGCGACGGTGGATGCCGCCGGTACGCTCGTGACGTCGCTCCGCTCGTAGCGAGTCGGTCTGCTTTCTCCCGAGGCGACGTCGACCGAGCCGAGTGGCTTGATCAACGTTGGGATGGGCTTCATGTAACCGCGCACGACGATGGGCATACCATTCGACATGCCGCCCTCGATGCCTCCGGCGCGATTCGTGCGGCGAACGAATGCGCCGTCTCGAGCGGCAATTTCATCATGCACGTGGGACCCTGGTCGCGTAGAACCCAGAACGCCGTCGCCAATTTCGACCGCCTTCTGAGCCTGGATTGACAGGATGGCTTGCGCCAGCAGACCGTCGAGTCGCCGATCCCAGTGGACGTACGAACCGAGCCCAACCGGCACACCCGTCACCACGACCTCGTAGACCCCACCGAGCGAATCGCCACGCTTTTTCGTCTCGTCGATGTGATCGATGCACCGCTGCGTCATTTCTTCGTCGAGCATCCGGACCTCACTTTCGTCGGCCGTCTCGTACAGCTTCTCGGCCCCCTCCTGCAGGAGGTCCGACAGGCGTTCACCGTATTCCGAAGGGTCGCCGTAACCCACCTCGCCGATCCGGACGACGTGGCTGCCGATTTGGATGCCGAATTGTTTCAGGAACTGACGTGCCACGGTGCAGCAGGCCACTCGCATGGCCGTTTCGCGGGCGCTCGCCCGGTCGATTACGGGGCGGATGTCATCCAATCCGTACTTTTGCAATCCCGCCAGATCGGCATGACCGGGTCGCGGCAGTGAAATTTTCTCCACTCCCGAGCCCGTGCCCGAAACGGCCATCACGTCCGGCCAACCGGATCGATCCTTCGTGTAAGCCGCATTGTCCAGCCGCATCGCGATCGGACTGCCCATCGACTCGGAAAAACGCACGCCGGAATAGATGTGGATCCTGTCGCGTTCGAATTTCGATCGACCGCCGCGACCGTAACCCTGCCATCGACGCGCTAGGTGCAGGTCGATGTCGTCTTCCGTCAAGGGCAATCCAGCCGGAACTCCTTCGACGATTCCTACCAGAGCTTCACCGTGAGACTCTCCGGCCGTGAGATAGCGGATCATGCTTACCCGGCGGGTACCGGTACTTCCATTTCATAGAACGCACTCAGACCGCCGCGGCGCTTGACACGAATCAGGATCGAATCCTCAAACTGGCCTGTCTCCTCGAGGAGTTCGAGCGCGTGCGCCATCGACGTGATCTCAGCGCCTGATATTTCAGTAACGACGACGTCGCGAGGAAGGCCTGCTTCGTCGGCCAGCGATCCCGTCTCCACGTAAGCGATGTAAACGCCACTGGTCACGTCGAACTGATCGCGTTCGCGGGCAGTCAATTCTCGAATGCCGATCCCCCATGCCCCGACTTCGAACACGTCCTCTCGGTTGGATTCGGGGCTTCGCCGAGGTCGCGGCTCCGGCTCAACCTGCTCTCGCTGCAATTCGGTGAACCACCTTTCGTAGGCCGGTGCGTCTCTACCGAGCAGCGTGACGTTCAAGCTCTGCACGCTGCCCCGCCGCCACAACTGCACGTCGAGCGTCTCGCCGGGCCTCCGCCGTGCAACAGCACTTTGCAGCTCGTTAGGCGCGTTCACCGATCTTCCGTCGATTGCCATGATCACGTCGCCGTCCCGAACTCCGGCATCGGCGGCGGCCCCTCCCCTGGTCACCCCGTTGACGTAGACGCCCATGATTCGATCCATCCCGAGACGGCGCGCGACACGGGCGTCAATATTCTGGATCTCTACACCGAGAAATCCGCGCTGGACCTCCCCATGCTCGATGATGTCGCGCACGACTCGCTCGACGAGATTGACAGGGACGGCAAACCCGTAGCCTTCGTACGAACCGGATTCCGTCGCAATCGCGGTCGCAATTCCCACGAGTTCGGCATTCAGGTTCACGAGCGCGCCGCCCGAATTTCCTGGATTGATCGCCGCGTCGGTCTGGATGAAGTCCTCGATACTGAAGCTGTCCTCTATGATGTTAACCTGCCGCCCCAGCGCGCTCACGATGCCCGCCGTCACGGTCGACGTAAGGCGAAAGGGGTTGCCGACGGCGAGCACCCATTCTCCGACCTGAACTCGGTCCGAGTCACCGAGCGGCACGACGGGTAGGTTATCGCCGTTTTCGATTTTGAGCACGGCGAGATCGGTGGACGGATCCGTCCCGACGATCCGGGCGTCGAAAAGCCGCTTGTCCGACAGCGTCACCTGAATCTTTTCCGCGTTTTCGACGACGTGGTGATTGGTGACGATGTACCCTTCGTCACTCACCACGACGCCGCTGCCGACGCTCTGGCGCAGTGGCTCATCGCGGAAAAAACGCCGGCGCGTCTCCTCGTCGAAATTGTGATACCATTGGCGCGTTCCGTCCCGCGAGATGGGTACCTCCACCTGAATATACACGACCGCTTCCGTGATGCGGTCTGCCACCTGCTTGAAGATTCTGTTCAACGTGTGCGGATCCAGATTGACTAATCCGATCGAATCCGGTGGAAACAATCGCCCGGATGACTCCCGGTCCCCTAGTTGCACCCGCTCGACGACTCGACTCTCCTCCGGCACGGAGGAGGGAGCGCCATTCAGGATCATCATAGTCAGGATGCCGGCTCCCAGGCCGATCAGAACGAGTCCGATCCCGATGAGAATCTTGACGCTTGGGTCATTTGGCTTCGGATTCATGTTGCACCGGTGCTCAGACTTTTTCCGGCCCGCTTCGGTATGTCGAGAGTCCTCCTCCTTTCAAGTCCCTCGGCTCAAAAACCTTCATGCATGTGGGGCCAGGCGGAAGGAATCAAGTATGACGTTCGACTACCCGTTCATTGTTTCTACGCAAGTCGATTTGCCGGCTGCCGGTCTGCCGGTACACGGTCGCGTAACTCTTCAACAGCCACCCTCGAAACTTGTGCCAACTCCTTCCGATCTCGATCGCAGACGGCGATGGGCGATCCGACACGAACCTCCATCTTGAGACGCCGCAGGCCGGCGACCACCCAACAGTGCGTCAGAAACGGAAGATCGGGATCGGACCAGACCACGCGTTTGCGGACAGTACCCGTCGCGGGCTCGCCGTTCACCTCTTCGACGCTCAAATACACCGGTAGCACGTTGTGATCCGGATCTCCCGAAATGGCTTCGAACGCTCCGGTCTTGAAGGGCAGGACAGTCAAATCCGGACTCGTCGTTCCTTCAGGAAACACCAGAACGTCGACGCCGTCGGCGATTCGAGACTGCACCTGCTCCGTAAACCGCGAAACGGTGGTTCGGCGTTCCCGATCGACGAACAGTACCCCGAAAGACCTTGCGACCCATCCTAGAAGCGGCCAATCGCGCATCTCCGTTTTCGCAACGAACGAGACGGGCAACACGGAGGCCAGAATGAGCGGGTCGAGCACGCCGAAATGATTCGACACGATGAGGCGCCCGCCGGAAGTCGGTCTTTGGCCCACCAATTCCACTTGAATGCCGAGAATGCGGCACAGCGATCGACAACCGACCGTCTGACGGTACGCCCGTAACCTGCTGTGTTTGTCCTTTGGGAATCGCCTTAAGTACCACGGTACATAGGCGGTCTGCGTAAGCATGAGCCAGAAGATGCGCCAAACTTTCCAGAATTGCCTCATGCCCGTAAGCGCGTGCTCTTCATATTCGAAATCTGAGAAACGTGAGATTTGGACGAGGGCGGGCGACTGCGAGATCCGCTTTCGAAGCCAGTCATTCGCAATATGGGCGCACCGACGATCACGAGATACGTTTCACCTTCAACGCGAATCGTAACGCCGGCCGGGTCGATCTGGATGCGGGCCCCGTCCGTTGTGGGTGCTTTCGGCTTCCCGAGCACATCGGTGCGCCCCCCGTCGGGCGGTGGGCGGGGTGCAAAGTACGCCGTTGAAGGTGGGTCTGATGGACCGGACGCCTTAATTAGCATTCTTTGTCCATCGAACGTACCTCTTTTTCCCTCGGACTACACAACCTCACGCGGCCGCCCGGTCCTGCCCATCGGTCGACGATTGTAATTGAACGCTACGCGAACCGCTGACGTGTCCGTCGCCCGCCTTAGAAAGCTCCGTGCCCTTCACGGGGAAATAAGCCCGGAACGTACTTCCCGTCCCCTTTTTGCTCTCGACTTCGATCTCTCCCCCCATCAAGTCGACGATACGTGCCGTAACGGCGAGACCCAGGCCGTTGCCTTCGTGCGATCGCGTAAGTCCGGTCGACTCCTGTTTGAATTCGTCGAACAGGAAGGGCAGAAAGGCCTCGTCGATCCCGATGCCCGTATCGGAGACGACCAGTACTATCTGATCGTCCTCACGTTTGACCGACACACCGATGCGTCCCTGCTCGGTAAATTTGACGGCATTCCCGACGAGGTGGTTGAGAACGCAGTCGAGGCAGTGCTCATCCATCTTGGCAGAAACGTCGCCGTGCACGTCCACGTCCAGGGTGACGTCCTTCTTCGCAACGACGCTCTGGTACGAACCTGCGACGGACCGGGCTTTGCGACCCACGTCGAGACTTACGTATTCGAGCTCCAGTAGCCCAGCACGCAGTCGGGCAAGTTCGAGCAGAGAGTCGAGCGTGTGGAGGAGACGATGGCCATTTTCGTCGATCATATTGATGAATTCCCTCTGCTCGGCGTTCACCTCCTCGCTCAGAATCGCCGCGCATCCGAGAATGCCCGTCAGGGGGGTTCGAAGCTCATGCGACGTGTTGGCCAGGAACTCGTCCTTCAGCCTGTCGGCTTGGAGGAGGCTTTCGTTGGCTTGCTGAAGCCTTCGGTTCAGATCATTTAGCCGTTCGTTCACCTCCCGCTCCTTCGCCAGTTCTTCTGCCTGCTCTCTGGCCTTCTTATTCTCAACGACCATTCGCCGATGTCGGCGAACGAACATTCCGACCCCGACAATACCGATCAGGTAAAAGCCGTAGGCCCAGGTCGATCGGTACCATGGGGGCAACACCGTGAACGTGTAGACACTTTCGGGAGCGACAAACCCCTGCGCGTTTCGTCCACGTAGATGGAATCGGTAGGTCCCCTCCCTGAGATTCGTATAGTTCTTGGTGGTTTCCGACGTCCACTCAGACCACGCTCGGTCTTTCCCTTCGAGATAATACTGAAATTCATTGCCCGCGACGTCGTTGTAGCTCGGCAGCGTGAACTCGAATCGCAGAGCATTCTGCTCGAAAGCGAGTTCCGGCACGAGAGCGGCATCCTGCGCAGAGGTCAAGCGTCCTTCCTCGGTGCTGAAAGCACCGCCGAAGAGTTGCCCATTCGAATCAATGGTCGTGATGCGCCGAATGAGTGCCGGGAACGGCGCTTCATACGTCTTGTGCGCGCCGAAGGACGGATCGTAACGCACGAGCAAGCTTCCTGAGGAGATCCATGCCACGCCGGTGGAGTCAACATTCAGCCTGACGGGTTTGCTCCACTTCAATTCACTTAGGAGCGATGGTACTGAAACCGTGTATCGGCCGTTGACCCGCTTTGAGATTTCGACGCGGTTTGGATACACTTTCCACAGCTCGTTGCGCTCAGTCAGTCTGAAGTAAAGAAGCGTGTCGGCGCCCGCGCTATGATGTGAATTCTCCGGAACGAAGCGCAATCTCTTCTCCGTCCCCGATTCGTCAGGAAAGAGAATCCCTGCCGTAGTTGCGAACAACACTCGGTCTTCGACGAAATTAAGGGATATCTGGCCGCCGATATCTTCGCGAGGCAGATCGTACTGCTCGATAAGGTCGACAGCCCATGTATCCGAAAAACGCACCCGATAAACCTCGTTCTCTCGAGTACTCAGCCAAACGT
>CAZMXY010000030.1:0-11822 GCA_964570345.1 uncultured Rhodothermales bacterium
AAGAACGTCGGCGAAGTGCGAGCCACGCGGTGACGCGTGCGAGGAGAGGGACGAGGAGTTCAGGCCCCGCCCATCGTCGCCATCGAGCTCCGGCGGGCCATCGAACAGATCGGGGTCGAAATCCCGCAGCAAGGTGATTTGATTGGACGTTACGCCGATCAACAGGACGTCGCCACCGCAGCGGACGAGCCGAAGCTGTTGGCCCTGACCCACGGCGAGCGTTCCCAGGGGTTCGATCATCGGCGACGAGTTCCCGGACGTTTTAGAGCGTCTGTGTGCCACGTAGGCGAAGATCGCACCGCCGACGAGGAGGGCGTAGGCGGCGAGGTTTCCGAGGGAGAAGAGGCGCGGCCCGCTATCGACGAGGCGGACCCGCGGGCTGGTCGCTACGGAGCCCGATTCGTCGGAATAGACGGGCGGTTGCGGATGCGTCGACGGGACCAGCTGTAGAGCCACCCAGAGCAGCACGAGCCCCGCGGCGAACAGGCCGGCGCGCTTTACGTATTGCCGAGCGTCAACGCGTCCGGTATTGGAAAGTCGTTCAGAGAAACGGAACATTTTGCTAGTTGGATGCCATCGCATGCACGTGTTGGTCCGGCGGAGGCGAGTATGCCGGCGTCTTTAAGCGTGTTCTTAAGCAGTGCGAAAAGGATGCCATGTCGCCGTTTGGGCGCCTGGGTCCTTGGACCACCACGCAGCGTTTCCTCGGGCGAGCCGCGGCTCCGAAGCAAAAAAACCCCACCCGGGTCTATGCCGAGTGGGGTCGTCAACGGATTCGAAGTAGGTTTACGCGGATTCACGCGAACGCCTTCGTTCGCGGACGATTCGACGTCAGATTCGTGATTCGTATGCCGAACTGCTCGTCCATGACGACGGCCTCGCCCTCGGCGATGAGTCGCCCGTTGGCATAGACCTCGAGCGGTTCTCCAACCAGCTTTTCCAGCTCGATCACGCTGCCCGTCGTGAGACGCAGCACGTCGGCCAGTTGGATCTTGCGGCGGCCGAGCTCGACCGTGACTTCGAGGTCTACCTCGGAGAGAAGGGAAAATGCGGCCTCGGATCCGTCGCCGCCGATAATCTCTCTTCCGAGCTCGGGAAAGGCGGCCGGCGCGATCTCCACCGTCGATTGCCGCGACGGCGGTTTTTCTCCGGACGCGGTGGAAAGAGCGGGATCTTCGACCGGTTCGGCGACCTCCGGTTCGGCGCTGACGGGTTCGGGAGGCGGCGCGGGAATCAGCGCAAAGCCCCTCAGGTCCTGGTCACCGTGCGTAATCTTAAAACGAACCTCCAGCGTATCGGACGGGAAGTCGTTCTCGTCAAGCGTGCTACCATGAGGAAGGAGTTGGATGTCGGCCTCCGGCAGCGAGACGTCATGGGAGGCGAACTGAGTGCGGACGGCCTCGTAGGCTTGCGCCGCGAGCTCTTTTAATAGGTCATCGGTCCCTGCGTCCCCGAGCTCAATCGGCTCGCCGAGCACGGATGTAGAAAGTACGGGAATCCAGGCCGGATCGAGCAAAACCGCCCATCGATCGTCCTGCTTCGTTCCGGCCCTGAGAGCAACGTGAGCGGAGCTTCGCCCGGCCGCATCGTCGAAGTCCAACGGGACCGGTTCATCGAGGTCCAGGGGAACCTCGGCGCCCAAAAGCGTGGCGAGGAAGGAGCCAAGCGCCTCCCGTGCCGTCGAGACGTCGTCGGTGAATTTACCGTTGCTCATCGTCATCCTGTAATTGTTTGTTCTCTACCTGTTCTGAGATCTGGAGGGACCTGCGGCGACCGGATCGGCCCGGCACGGCCCGGAATTTTTCCTGTTTTCCCACGAAAACGCGTACGGTGTCTGAAATTCGCTGGTGTAGCGGTATGACGTCGCCGACCTCGAGATTCTTGAGCTCGTACAACGGCAGCTTCGCACGGCCCAGCTCGGCGCGCAACTCAAGGTCGACCGTGCGTACGGTCGTCTCGAAGCGTTCGCGAACGGCCGGGCTCACCTGTGTCGTCGCGCTTGAAATCCACTGCTTCATGCCTGTTCGGCCGAGCGTGCGTTCGAGGAGTCGATACGGGTAACAAATATTGATGGCGGAGCGCTGTTCGTAGACGACGACCTCGAACGTGATGACGAGAGCGGGTTCGACGCCCGGGATGATCTGAACGAACTCGGCGTTGGTCTCGAAAGCCACTTCGTTGAACCGAATGTCGAATACCTGATGCCAGGCCTTCTCGAGCTCGCGGAAGGCCCGCTGCATCACTTTGCTCATGATGCGGCGCTCGATCTGTGAAATCTCTCGCGGCTTCTGAAGAAAGACGCCGCGTCCACCGAAGAGCTTCTCGATCGTGAAGATGACCAGCTGCGAATCGAGTTCGAATACGATCTTCTGGGCCAGGTCTTCGACCTCGACGACGTACAGGGCCGAGGGAGGGATGCTCGACATGACGTAATCCGAGTAGAGCACCTGGTCGACGGCTGTCAGATTGATGTCGACGATCGTGCGGAGCTGCGCGGAGAGATAGACCGAAAGATCTCTGGCGAACGCCTCGTGCACGTGATTGAGCACGCGCATCTGGTCCTGCGCGTAGAGCCGCGGTCGCTTGAAGTTGTACCGATTGACTCGGAGGTCGGCATCGACCACGAGGGATTCGAGATCCGCGAAATTGTAATCCTCCGTCTCGTTGATCTGACTTCGAACTTCGAGAAGGATGTCAATCTCTTCCTGACTTAACGGTTTGGCCATGTCGGTCTTGGATGGGCGCCGTGGATGCAGGTACGGTGTGAAGCAACAATCGGGCCTTACCGGCCGGCCAGCACGATCGGGAGCGGGAGGAAAAACGTCGCGCCCAGGGGTCGTGGGTCGCGCTACTGCAGCAGGAACTGGGTAAAGTAGAGGCGGTCGACCTCCCCTTTTTGCAGAATCTGGTTCAATTTGTGCACGATTTCGTCTTTCAGTTCGGAGCGGAGCTCGATGGCGGCCAACTTCTCCTGCGTCTGCTCGCCGAGAAGCTGGAGGATGGCGTCCCGGATGACGATGTCCTTTTGTTGGATTTCCGCGATCACGGAAGACGACCTGGTTTCCAGTCCGATGGTCACGACGAGGAATCCTTTTCCTCCAGTGCCTGCCGGATTGATCAGCAGATCGCTGATCGTGATGAAGTGGCCGTACCGGACGGATTTCTCCTTTTCACCGCGCTGCAGGCCTCCGTACTCGATGCCGGTAGCCGCCGCCGTCTCGGCGATGCGAGCGTACTGGCTGTAAGCAATCGCGGCACCGATGGCGGCGGGTAGCAGCAATACGGGAAGAATCGTGAGTACGAGGCGCACGGCCCCTTTTTTCGGCCCCTTACCTCCTTCGTCAACGTCTTCTCGCGGTCCCTCTTCTTCCGGCGTTTCCTTATTCGGCTTCAGCATGGCTGAATAATATCTCGACTCGTCGATTCCGTGCTCGTCCCGAGGCCGTGACGTTATTCGCCACCGGTCGATATTCGCCGTAACCCACCGTCTTGTAGTACCGGGGATCGAGCGCGTGGTCTTGTCTTAGAAAAAAACGTACCACAGATGCAGCACGGGCCCCGGAAAGCTCCCAGTTCGAGGGAAATTGAAGCGTTTGGATCGGCTGATCGTCGGTGTGACCCTCGACCACGACGCCTTTCGAGGTAGGCGTGAGTAGGCGGCTGACCGTCTGAAGCACGTCTTTGGCGGACTCGAGCAACTCGGCGCGACCCGAGGCGAAAACGATCGAGTCGACGATGGAGACGTGAATTCCCATCTCGGAGACGCTGACGTTCACTTTTCGGCGCAGGTTTTTCTCGTTCAGATAGTCGGCGAGCTCGTCCAGACGATCCTCACGCGCCTTGAGGAGATTTCGGATCTCCGCGTTCGGCCGAGTCGGCGGCGCCGCCGATTCGAAAGCCAGGACGCTGGTGCGTCCGTTGAAGTGGCTGAGTGCTTCTTTGAATTTCTTGACTTCCACCTCGGACATCGACACGATCAGCACGAAGAACGTGAGCAGGAGCGTGACCATATCGCTGTACGTCGTCATCCAAAACGGAGCCGTCGGTTCTTCGTCTTCCTCCTCTTCGTTCAGAAAATCGTCCATGACGTATCGTGTCGGCCCTCCGGGTTAGGCCACGCGGGATAGCGGAACGGGTTCGGGGGAGGCCGCCGAGGCGACGTCGTCTCCGAGGTAGGTTTGCAGCCGCTTCTCGACCATGCTCGGATTCTCGCCGCGGACGATGGCGAGTACGCCCGTTCGGACCATCTGGCGCGCCTTCAGGACTTCGGTCGTCTGCATCTTGATCTTCGCCGTAACCGGCAAGAAAACGAGGTTGGCGAGCAGTGCGCCGTAAAATGTCGTGATCAGCGCCACCGCCATTCCTTTACCGATCTGAGACGGATCATCCAGGTTCTGCATCATCTGTATGAGGCCGATCAGCGTCCCTATCATCCCGAATGCCGGTGCGTAGAGGGCCGAGTTACCGAAGAATTTGGCCAGAAGTCCCCGTTTTTTCGACTCTTCGACCATTCTAAGCTTCATTAGATCGTCGATTTCGGCTTCCTCGATCCCGTCGACCGCCATCTCGAGCCCGAAACGCACGAATTCGTCCGCGTCATCGTCGAGCTGGCGGTCGAGCGCCAGCAGGCCTTCACGCCGTGCCACACGCGAGAACTCGATGAACGTCTCCAGGAAGCCGTCGAGCTCCGGCGGCTGAAATCCGAGGAAGTCCTTTACCCCGCCCGGAATCGTCTTCAGTTCGTCAAACGTGAAATTGACCAGGAGGGCCGCGCCGGTACCGCCGAGAACGAGGATTGCGGATTGCGGATCGAAGAACATCTGCCATCCCTGGCCCATGAAAATGGCGCCGTAGATGAGAGCCATGCCGGACCCGAGACCGATCAGCGTCGATTTTTCCATGGAATGATGCTATTGCTGCGGCGCTACGAAACCTGCTCCCGTACCAACGCTTGCAGGATTCGTCTGCCGCGATCAACCGTCTCGGTCAGGCATTCAGTTTTAGGCAATCTGCGCGTTTGTCGATGACGTTCACGAGCCCGATCGGCCGTCGTCAAGCCTCGCCGGCCGTCGGATAGGAATGCTTCGAGTATCGGTCGAGACGAATCAACATTAAACGACGACCGGATCGATACGAAGAGCATTTGGCCGGTGACTTCGCCCGGTCCGAACGAGCCGTCCGCCGACGTCACTCGCCCGTTTCGAAACACGAACCGACCCTCGTTATGGCGTCACGCCGAAGCAGGCATCGTCCGCGGGTCGCTGCCGAAGCTCGGTTCGGATCACATGGTCGACGTCGAGCACCATCACGATTCGGCCGGATCCCACCCGCGCGGTACCGAGGAACCCGTCGACCTTGTCTGCATCGGACGGCGGCGCATTGACGACCAGATCCTGGGCACCGCGCACGCGATCTACTAGTAGGCCGACAAGCCGATCCGCGACCTGCAACACCACGACGTGGCGATCGGGAAACCGGCCGGCTATCCCCACGTTCGGAGCGGCCATCTCGACGAGCGGAAGGATTTCGCCGTCCAGAGAGACCACGGTGTGATCCCGTCTCGTTGAGAATCCCGTGTCGACTACGACCTTCCGCACGGAGGCCGAGGGTAGGGCGTACGTTTCGGGACCGCAATCCACGAGCAGGCAACGCTGGATGACCGCCGTCAATGGAAGTCGCACGGTAAAACACGTGGAGCGTCCCGGCTCGGATGCGACGCGAACTTGCCCTCCGAGACGATCGATGCTCGTCTTCACGACGTCTAGACCGACCCCGCGTCCGGATATGCGGTTGGCTTTGTCCTGCGCCGTGAACCCGGCTCGAAATATGAGATTCCGGACGTCGGACGCGCTCATCGCTTCAATCTCGCGTTCCGTTCCGAATCCACACTCTACGGCTCGCCTGCGAAGGGACGTCACGTCGATGCCGATGCCGTCGTCCTCGATCGTGACGATGACGGCGTTCCGGTGGGGTTTGGCCTTCAGTAAGACACGGCCATGGACGGGTTTGTCATGTTTCTTGCGTTCCGAAGGTGCCTCGATTCCGTGGTCGATTGCGTTGCGGACGAGGTGCAGGAGGGGATCGGCGATCTCGTCGATCAGCGATCGGTCTAGCTCCGTCTCTTCGCCTTCGACGTCGAACTCGACTTCTTTACCGAGCTCTTTCGCCAGGTCGCGAGCGACGCGACGGAATCGGGAGAAGACCGTTCCGACAGGCACCATCCGAATCTGTAAGACGGCGGAATGGAGCTCGCTCGCAACCGAGTTCAACAGCTCGCAGGCTTCCGAAAGTTCGTCGGGCCGTACGAGGTGGGGCTCCACGTGAGCGAGCTCGTTGACGACGCGCATGATTCGATCCCGACTGAGTCCGAGCTCGCCGACGAGGCCGATCAAGTCGTCGATGCGATCGACGCTGACTCGGACGCTCTCGGACGTCCGCGAACGTACGGCGGCGTCTTCAGCGAGGGTCGTCCGCACAGCCGCGGCCGGTGGAGCGGTCACGACCGGGTCGTCCGACAGCGAAGGCTCGTCCGGTCCATTCTTCCCCGAGAGAGGAACGGGGGCAGGAAGATGCCGGCCGGCGAGGGCGCCGTCCCCGGAGTACCCTTCCTCGGCCAGCGTTTCAAGGTCATTGAGCAGGCCGTCCATCGGAAAGGTCTCGATCGATCCGTCGAGGACTTGCTGAAGCAGGACGTTCATGACGTCGAAGGCGGCGAACATCACGTCCATCATGCCGGGGTGGACGGTCACGTCTCGGCGTCTCAATCGATTGAGGACGTCCTCAAAATGATGGGTGAGGGTGGTGAGTTGCTCGAGATTGAGAAAGCTGGACGTGCCTTTGACCGTGTGTACCGCACGGAAGATTTCGTCGATGATGGGGCGGGTGTCCTCCGCCCGTTCGAGGCGGAGGAGATCGTCGTTGAGTTCGTCGAAGATCTCTTGCGTCTCGACGACGAAACTCTGCACGATCTCTTTCATTTCGTCTGAGAAGACAGGATGACTAGAGGTCACTTCGACCGCCTCCGGTACGGTGTCTATCGTTGATGCCGCGTGACGCTCGTCGCGAGCGTGCCTTCATTCCCGGCTCTTGCCGGAGCGGCGCATCTGTATCGCAAGCGCTGCGTCGTGAAAGATCCGCTCGATTTCTGTGTCCTCGGCGAGACCTGCATCGTCGCGGTTCGTGGGCGCATTGAAAACGGCGTCCGCGGCGCGTTGTCGCTCGTCGGATCGATCGTACCGCGCGTGGGGATCGAATGCAGCGTCCGCGGGGGCCTGCATCGTGCCGGGCATCGGGAGCGGCTCGTGGTGCTGTGCGTCCAGCCGCTCGAGAAGTGCCGCCATGCGGGTGCGCATCGAATCGAGCAGATGAGTTACGGACGCGATTTGCTGTGCGGTGATGTCCTGGACCTGGAGCGCGCTCATGATGCGATCCATCTGCATTCGTATCTCCTTGACGACGGTCCGACGAGCGTGCACGCTGCCCTCGATGTTGTGTTGGGCCACGCGGCGTTCCTCGAACAGGGCGTCGACCTCGTCGATCACGTCGGTACGGTCGCCGAGCCGATCACGAAGCAGGGCCAACAGACGTTCATCGGATTCCCCCATGAACTCGGCGTCATTGAGGGTTTGATCCAGCGAGCCGTCGTACGTGTGCGCGTGAACGAGCACTTCGTCGATGAGGTCGAGGATCTCGGTCGTCGTCGTCTTCGTGGCGTTGGATATGCTCTGAAGCTGCGACGTGGCATGAGGCATCTTCAGCGCGCTGTCCATCATCGAGGAGTTGATCTCCTCTAAGAGGGGAGCGACTTCCTTGAGGAAGAGGAAGATCTCTTCGATGAACGGCAGGGCTCGCTGGCCCAGCACGAAGACCGCCCTGAGCTCGTTCAGCTTGCCGAGAATGTCGTTGACGTCGAGATAGGCCATGAGTCTTCTTATGCCGCTTTGAGGACCGCGTCGATCTTGTCTCGCAGAGTGCCGGAGGTGAACGGCTTTACGATGTAGTTGCTGGCCTGGGCGAACATGGCTGCGACCACGTCTTCCTTCATGCCTCGCGTCGTGACCATAATGACGGGTAGCCCCTGGAAGTCGGGATGCGTCCGTATCGATCGCGTCAGAGCCAGGCCGTTCATGTTCGGCATGTTCCAGTCGGTTATCACGAAATCGACGGAGCCGAGCTCGAGTTTGTCCAGCGCTTCTCGTCCGTCCTCGGCTTCCAGAAGGTCGGAGTAGCCGATTTCCCTCAGTGCGTTGCAGATGATGCGACGCATCGTGGTCGAGTCGTCGACGACTAAAAACTTCATGACGTTGATTGGATGTCCGACCTCGAGTCACAGCGACAGGCGTACGTACGAAGGGTATCGGCGCGACGAGAAACATCTTAACGGCCGAGATGCACGTCTCGCCGGCCGGCGCGGACGCGCTTCGAACCGACTCTCTTCCCTGGCCGAAGCAGGCCGCCGCCCGCACACATGCGACCGAAACTCTCGGGCATGAAAGAGGCCCCACGCCGTGGCGACGAGGGGCCTCTTGATGACTACGCTATGCCCGGCAATTAACGCTTGAGCTGGACCGTCTCCTGCAGGAGTTCATCCGAGGTCGTAATGACTCTTGCCGAGGCCTGAAAGCCACGCTGAGCGACGATCATGTCGGTGAATTCCGTCGCGATGTCGACATTGCTCATCTCCAGCGCCCCGGACACGACGGCGGCCCGAGATTCACGACCCGCCTGCCGGACCTGGAGTTCGCCGGACGCCGTCGTCTGCGCGAAGAAGTTCTCGCCGATCTGATCGAGGCCGTGTGGGTTCGTCACCTCCCCGATGGCGAGCTGAAACATCTTCCTCTGCTGGCCATTGCTGAAGTTGAACTCGAGGATGCCCTCTTTATTGATGGAGTAGCCCGTCACGACGCCGGCCTGGAGGCCGTTTTGTTTCGTTACCGAAACGGTCGTCGAGCCGCTCGACGTCGTAACGCCGTTTCGCGTTGCGCCGCCGAAGTCCACGGTGAAGGAGTTGTCCGTACCGTCGAGGTCGATGTCCCAATCGAACAATAGCTCCTCGTCGGCGGCGAGATCGGTGCCGTCCGATTCGCAGAGATAGCCACTGGCATTGAAGTGCAGCGTGTGGGGCCCGGCGATGACCGTATCGCTGCTGTCCTTGATTACGGCTTCCCAGTGGGTAACGCCTCCACCACTTTCGAGGTCTTCAGTCTTCGTAAACTCGATGAAGACGTCGTACGGCTTGCCGCTGGCATCCCGCGCGACGCTCGAGATGGTCTTCGTATCGCCGATCTCGGCGTCAGCGGAGAGATTTCCACCGACCGTGAACTCATCGGTGGCCTTGGCGGGCGTCGTCATTCCGGGATCCACGCGCACGTCTTTGAGCACGCCCGTCACGACTTCATCGTCCTCGTCGAAGCCCCAACCCTGAACGGGCAGGCCGTTCGACGTAACGAACTCGCCGTCACGATTGAAGCTGAAGTTGCCGGCACGCGTGAGCAGGTTACCGAGGTCGCCCCTCGCGATGAAGAAGCCGTCTCCGTTGAGGGCCAGGTCGTTGGCGCGGTTCGTATTTTCGAGCGCACCCTGCGCCCAACTCTGGTCGATCGAACCGACGCTGACGCCGAGTCCGACGTACGACGGATTCACCCCCGCTCCGCCCGACATCCGGCCGACGCCCAGGAGCTGCTGGCCGAGAAGCTCGTTGAAGGCGGCGCGGCCGCGCTTGAAGGCGAGCGTATTGACGTTTGCGATGTTGTTACCGACGACGTCCATGCGGACCTGGTTGGACAAAAGTCCAGAGACGCCGGTGCGTAGAGAACGAATCATGATGTTTCTCCATGTTTTGTGTGGGCCGCAGCGTCTGTCGATCGGCTGCGGTCCGGCGTCCCGTGCCCATTTGCTGGACGTGGGTCCCGCCGGAGGTTTCTTCTATCTTGGTGTTGGACTGTTTCGCCGTCCTTGAGCGTTTGTTGGTTTCTAAGTCATTCGATCAGATTACAGCAATACGGCCGAGTCGATCTGCGTGAAGACCCGTTCCCGGAGCTCGTTCGCATCGACGGCCGTCACTACGGTCCGGGTCGGGACGTTGACGATAAAGGCGGCATCCGATCGCATGAGCAAGGCGTCGCGCGAGCCCTTTGACTCGAGCTGGAACAGGGCGTCGTTCAGAGACTGCTGCTCCGTTTCGGTGAGCGAAATGCCGCGCTGTTCGATTCGTCGCTGCGCGTGTGCCGACAATCTGATCGTGTTCGGCTCCGCCGAAGTCTGTTCGCGTGCCCGGCGAAGCTCGCGGGCAAAGTCGATGCGGCCTTCTGGTCTCGGGCCATCGTTCGGGGACGGGTCCCGCGGCGGTGCAATCCGGCCCGGCTCGATTCGGGTGGCAATTTCACGTACCGTCATGGCTGGTAACGAATAAGGTTGTGGTATCGTGAGGTCTTCGCGTCGGCTATTCGACGCTCTCGACCGCCGACATGGGCACGCGCGTCTTGCCGATCCACAGCATGATGCCGTCCTGGCCGAACGTGATCCGATCGACGATTCCGCTCACGAAGCTCTCCGCTTCGACCGGATTGCCCTCGGAATCGCGGGCAAGGACTTCGACCGTATACGTCCCCGAAGACGCCGCCTGGCCCGTCGCATCGAGGCCGTCCCATTCGAGCGTGTGCTCACCGGCAAAGTGCGCCGGCAGCTCCAAGGTGCGGACCACGTCGCCCGTTTCGTTGTGGATCGTAACCGTAACGACCTCTGCGCCATCGGCCAGCTCGAAGTTTATAGGGGGGGGATTCTCGCCGTCCCAGCTGATGGCATTGCCCGAAGCTTGGACGTTCTTACCGATGAGCCCGGCGGCGACGCCGCTGTTGATGCTTTGCGCGAGCAGGCCGTTCATCTCGCCGTTCTGAGCGAGGACGTCGCTAATGTTGAGCAGCTGCTCTACGGACGAAAACTGGGCGAGCTGCGCTGCGAATTCCTGGCCGTCCATAGGATTCAAGGGATCCTGGTTGCCTAGTTGGGTTACGAGCAGCCTCAGAAAGTCGTCCTTGCCCATGACCGCGCTGGCGGCCGCTTGATTGGCCGAGGTATTGCTTTCCACGACGCCGCCCGGTTCGAATGGTGAGATTAGCATGATCGATTTGGATGTAGTAGTGTGTGCTGGCGATCAGGTTGTTGGGACGTCTCAATGGTCGCTACCCGACCCACTCATTTCGCGCGCCGACGGCTGCCGTACGCGCTGCCCGCGCGAGGTCGTCGAGTGACGAGGGGATTCCCTGCACCGACGCGGCGTGCGACGCGGCCCGTCCACCCCTCGGCATGTCGTTCTGGCGCGGCGTCGACTCCCCCGATCCATGTCGTCCGAGGGAGAACTCGACGTCTGCATCATAGCGTGCCTGAAGGGTCTCTTGAAGCCGGTCGGCATGCTCGGTGGCGAGGGCCCTGAGTTGGGGATCGCTAAACGACACCGAAATGGAAACCTTGTCTTCGGTGCGCCGGGCGCGCACGGTCATCGTGCCGTGGCCCTCATCGAGCTGCATCTCAAGAACCTTCCAGCTCTTGTCGACGGAAAGTGAGTGCAGACCGTTGTTGAGCAGGGAGCGCAGCCAGGCAGCCGTTCCGGCTTGCAGCGTTCGATTCGTCCGCTTGACCATCTCGAGGACGGTGCCGGACGACGTGCCGGAAGCCTTCTCACTCGCAAAAGTGGGTTCCGACGTCGCGGATTCGTGCTGCAGGTCTACGGGTTTCTCCACGTCGATGGAAGCCCCGTCTTCGTCGTGGATCGCGTGGATATCGACCGGATCGAGGTCGAAGGACCCTTCTCCGATCTCCTGTTC
>CAZMXY010000030.1:11922-27608 GCA_964570345.1 uncultured Rhodothermales bacterium
GCCCGTATTCGTTCCGGCATCCGTTCCCGCCTCAGCTTCACCGCCACTCGTTTGACCCTGGCGCAGTTCCGGTTTGTCCGTGTCTTTACGCAGCTCCGATTCGGGTGCCTCATCGAGGCGCACACCCGTCGTAATGGTTCGCTCGGCGGCGTCGTCGTCGAACTCGCCGGCAGTCGAGTGCGAGGTCCGAAGGGGCGACGACGACGAGCTGGACTCGGGCGTCGGATCGCCCTGGTTCCATAGCGAAGTAGGACCGCGCATCTCGACGTTCTCGACCGCGGCGTCGGCCGTCAGCTGAGTCTGTGGCGCGGCTTCACGGACCTCCTCCGCGGCGGATTTGACGGTCGCGTTCTCCTGCCATATCCGAACGCGCTCGCCGGTGAGACGAAGTGAAGCGCGCTCGAGATCGGTTACGCGAACGCGGTCAGCCGACCCTCCTACGTTCCGAGCCCCGAGCGAAGGAGTGGCGCCGTCGACTTTCGCCTGCGAGCCGGAACGATTTTGCGCGTCCGCAGGCCGGAGATCGAAATCCACCGAGCCACGAACCGATCGTTGCGCGCGGATTTCGGACGAGACGCGGTCCACGGACTCGACCGGCGCGGTGGGTTCGCCGTCCGAGATCGAGAGGGTTCCATCGAGATTGCCTCGCGCAGTCACGGATAATTCCGAATCAGCGTCGGTACGAGGGTGCGCCGTCGTGACTGTATGCCTTATCCGTCCTCGAGGCGGATCCTGGGCCGTGTCGACATCGATCGCATCGGGCGCCATGCCGTCCGCCATCGCCTCGGCCGTCATGCCGTTCGAGGTCGAATCGGCGGCCGTCGCATTGGTCGTCAAGCGATCTACCGTCGCATCGGCCGTGGTTAGTCCGATTGATCGGTAGCCGCGCACCTTCGTCGGCTCCGCATCATCTTCACCGGTTGGACCTTTGTCGTTGCGTCGTGTCTCGAGTGAGGGGGCTTCCTCGGCCTCGGTGGCGGCGACGACGTCGGCAAGCATGTCCACTTTCGACGACTCGGCTGCCTGCGTCTCGCGTGCGGCGAAAGGCGTGTCCTCGACGTCTGAAGACGTCGAACGCGCGGCGGAATCGCCGGCAGCGAGCGCGGCCGGGCGGCTTCCACCATCGTCGCCGGACGTGTTCTTCGCCTGGCCGGCAGGCGCGCGGTCGCGTCTCGTCGGCTCCTCTTCAGTCGGTTTCAATTGGTCGTCGTCGGCGGTCCGATCCCCGTGGTCGGCGGCGGGTTCGGTAGAAGCGTCCGACGTGACATGAGGGTTGATTTTCGTAACGAGTGCGCGGTCGATTTTGTCGGTAAATTGCGTGTCGGACGCTGCCTCGTCGGCGAGTTCTTCATTCTCGCGCTCCACATCCGAAACGTCACGTACGTCGGCTGCCGACTCCGGGTCGACGAGTGCGCCCGCTTCGCCATGCAGCGGGATACCGGGCGCCATAGTGAGGTCAAGATCCGCTTCGGGTTCGGCCCCGCCTTCGTCGCTCGAGTCAAACCGAATAGAAGTACCAGCGTCTGGGCCCGGCTCGGAATCCGCTTCGTGCTCGACGTCCGGGCGAAGTTCGAAGGGACGTTCCGGCTCCGATGGTCCGGAGCGCGGCGACAGCATTGCAAACGTGGAGGCGAGCAACGCTCCAAAACGGGACGACTTCTGCACGGAGTCACCGATCGAAGCGGCGTCCTCCGAAGAGAGATGCGATTGCCCGAGAAACCCGAAAAACGATTCTAATTGCATTGAGTCTATGAGTTGGACGATTCGATTTCAGTCTCCTCGTCGATCTGAGGCGCTTCCATGCGTTCTCCGGCCGGTGTCGGCGCATTTACCAGGGTCTTGACGAATCGGGCCGCGCGGTCGGGGGGCAGATGCTGTAGGAGCCGCGAGCGTTCACGCGGGGATGCCTGCACGTACAGGGTTTCCACGACGTCGAGATCGAGGCCGGCCAGAATGTTGCCCAGCTGTTTGTCTTCGAGTTTCGTTAGCGATTTACCTAGCTCTGACGACTCCAGACGTCGCGACTGCAAGGCGTCCAATCGATCCGTCAATTCTTTTATCTGCGCAACGAGTGCGGCATTTTCTGTCTTCAAATGCTTGGCCAGACTTGCAGCGCGCCGCAACGAATCTTCCAACGAAGCCGTGACCTCGGTCATGGGCTCGGCGGGCGTGGCCGTGGCTTGCGTGACGTTCGACGATTCCGGGGGAGGAACCGTGGCGACCGAGTCGAGAGAAATCTCAGCAATCGGCGTCTCGAGGGGCCCCTGAACGTTGCTGTCGGCATGGACGCGACGGACCAGACCCAGGCTGTCGAGGTGCGTCCGCGTTTCGTGGACGATGGCCGGCGCGATGGAAGGCATCGCCAGGTAGATACCCGCCGTACTAAGGACGAATGAAAGGACGCCTGCTGCGGAAAGGATGATCACCTTCTTCATGAGTTCGCTGCTCGTCTTTGGCGCTGAAATCGCGAGAGGGCCTGTTCGTCGAGGAACTGCACCTCCGCGGCTCGGTGTTCTTTCCAGTGCTTCACCTCTTCTCGCTCACGAAGTCGAACGAGGGCCTCCTCGGATCCCTTGCGCGCTATCAGCCGGATGCGTGCTTCCTCCTCCAATTCCTCCAGCCGCCGCAGCTTGCGTTTCGCAACCTCCAACCGATCCTGAGCCTCTTGACGAAACGATTCGAACCTGGAGAGCGCCCGCTGACCCGTGGCGCCCACCGAGCGCATATTCGCGAGGTAGGTGAGATAACGTCGAGCGTCGGCTACCGCCATCTCTTGTCGTTCCCGCTCCCGGAGTATCCTCGACAATTCCTGTCGAGCTCCCTCCGTTTCGTGCATCCTCAAGCTGAGGATGTGCTTTAGTGAGAACTGAAATTTTTTTCCGGCCATTACCGATACAGGATCAGATGGGACGTGTGGTGCCGATGGGCGAGGTACGTGAGCAAATCTCTGGCCAAATTCAGCGCTATCCTTGCTCAGGTCGAAGTATGGCCGCGAGACGCTGATTTGGCGAGATCACCCGCTCGTCTAGCGGCCGATGACGTCGCCGTGGCATTGACTCCTGCTTCGCCGGAGGCACCTTTTTCCGGCTGTTGGGCCGTACCGGCGCCCGTGGCCGGTCGTGAAGCGACGTTCTCGAGCAGCGCCGTCAGGCGCGCGGAAGCGTCGGTTTCCGAAGGGTCCTGAACGCTCTGACGGAGGAAGGTGCGAATCGGATGAATGGCCGCTACGGCGCGATCCGTTTCGGGATTAGATCCGGCCTGGTACGCGCCGACGCGGATGAGATCTTCCGCCTCGTCGTACGTCGCCATGAGCGACCTCGCCTCGGCCGCGGCCGCGCGAGCCGCATCCGTCGTGACCCGCGGCATGACCCGACTTACCGACTCGAGCACGTCGATGGCCGGAAAATGGTTTGCGTGGGCGAGCTTGCGTGAGAGCACGACGTGCCCGTCGAGAATGCCTCGGATGGCGTCACCTACCGGCTCGTTCATGTCGTCACCGTCGACGAGCACGGTGAAAATCCCCGTGATGGTGCCGCGTGAACTGGGGCCGGCGCGCTCGAGAAGGCGAGGGAGGAGGGCGAAGACGCTCGGCGTGTAGCCCCGCGTCGTGGGCGGCTCGCCGACGGCGAGACCGATCTCGCGCTGCGCCATGGCGACGCGAGTGACCGAGTCCATCATCAGCAGGACGTCCTTGCCCAGATCGCGGAAATATTCCGCGATGGCCGTCGTGATGGCGGCTCCCTTTACCCGACTCATGGCGGCCTGGTCTCCGGTCACGGCGACGACGACGGAGTGCTTTAGCCCTTCCTCGCCGAGGTTGTCGTGTATGAACTCCTGTACTTCGCGGCCACGTTCGCCGATGAGCCCGATGACGTTGACGTCGGCGCGGGCACGGCGGGCAATCATGCCGAGAAGGGTGCTCTTTCCGACGCCCGATCCCGAAAAGATGCCGATTCGCTGACCCTTGCCGAGCGTGAGGAACGCGTCGATCGCCCGAATTCCGGTGGGCATGGCCGTATCGATCATCTGACGACGCAGTGGCGACGGCGGCTCGTTGTGCACCGGCTGTTCATCCAGAAGAATCAACGGGCCCTTGTCGTCGAGTGGCCTACCGTTGGCGTCGATGACCCGGCCGAGCAGCGCCTCACCTACGCGAATCGTGAGCGGAAGGGAGGACCGCTGTACCAGGCATCCGGACCGTAGGCCGTGGGTCTCTTCCAGCGGCATGAGAACGGACGTGTCACCGCGAATTCCGACGACCTCCGCTTTAATCCGACGAGTATGTGGCGAGTCGTCTTCGAGGATATAACAGAGTTCGCCCACGGCTGCGTGTAGTTCGGAGGCTTCTACCAGGAGTCCGACGACGGACTGTACGCGGCCGAATCGTACCGGACCGTTGTCCAGATTCTCGACGCGATCCAGGCAATGTGAGAGATAGTCCATACGCTCTACTCCTTCGGAGCCGTTTCGCCGTGATCCGTCGACGCGTCCTCGTCCGGCGACGAGGAAGGCGTTGCATCGATCGATCGAGCGTCGTTCGGCGGGGCGGGAGCAGACTCGCCGGCGCGCTGAATGTCGAGCAAGCTGAGCTCGTGCTGGAGTCGGTCGATCAGTTCCGACTCGAGACGTCGGGTCACGGCCCGCTGCGATTGAACGATCCATTCGTTCTGTCTGAGGTCCGTGTTCGTGCGCCAGCGCAATTTTCCGTTGTTGGAACTGAGCTGCTCGTAGATGCCGGACTCCTTGATGCGGAGAAAGCTCACGGGATGAAGCACGACTTCCAAGGGGATGCCGTCGACCATGCTTTCCACGGCGTTGGCGACGGCGCGCTCGCTGATGCGGCGAACGTCGTCCGGAATCGGTGCGTCGAGGATGGCGCCCGCCACGCGGAAGGACAGCTGCAGGATCCAAGGTTCGGCGCGCCGGAGGAAGGTTTCCCACGACTGGTGTACCGCTTGGAGATCCGCGGCAAAAGACCGTCTGAGCTCGGTCAACTCCTTCTCGTAAGCAGTCCCGGCCTCGGCGCGGCCCTCGGCCACGCCTTCGGCTCGCGCTTCGCGGCGCGCAAGTTCTAGGCGCTCGCTCCACCTTCGTTCGATCTCTTCGATGGTCGGTTCGGCTGGTTCGACCCGATGCTGAGCGGTCGACGGCGGCTTGACGCGCTCGAGGGGCTTGGGACCGACCTCGACGGGCTGCCCGATGAGCACGGTGGCTTCTCGCCCGAGTCGAGCCCCGTGTCGGAACGGCGCAGGCTCCTCACTCGATTGAAGAACGACCTGCGTTCGAGGAATGCGAAACGTCGTTTCGAGGATCGAAGCGTCGGCCGGTTCGGCGCCGGATGCGCCGACGTCGCCTTTTTTGATGATGCCTTGCCGTGTTGCGGCCATGGAGGATGAACGTCGTCTGTTAATTGGGCGTCCGGAAACGTCGACCTAGACGAAGACGTCTTCATTCGTTCGCGTCAGCGTGATCTCCTCCTGCTCTTCGAGCCGCTGCGCCGTCTCGACGATGCGCCGCTGCGCCTCGTCGACGTCGCTGACTCGGGCCGGACCGAGCAGCTCGACCTCTTCCTTGATCATCTCCGAGGCGCGTTCGGAGACGTTTCGCAAGAGCTTCTCGCTCAGCTCCGGCGACGACGCCTTGAGTGCGAGGGCCAGATCCTTCTGGTCGACCTCCGTAAGGATTCGCTGCATGTCGCGATCGCTCACGTGTACGAGGTCGTCGAAGACGAACATGAGGGCCTTGATCTGCGAGGCGAGGTTGGGATCGCGGCCGCGAAGGGCGTCCATGATCGACCCTTCGGCCTGGCGCGTGGTATTGTTCAGAATCGTCGCGACGGCCTCGACTCCGCCCGACGCGCTCAGCTCGGTACCGATGACGGATCCGATTTGCTGCCGAATGACCTCTTCGATGTCGCGAAGCAATTCGGGCGAGGTCTTACCCATGGTTCCGAGCCGGAATATGATTTCGTGCTGATGGTCGGGGTCGAGCGCGGAAATGATTTCAGCCGCTTTTCGGGGATTGAGGTGGGCGAGGATGAGCGCGGCCGTCTGCGGATGCTCGTTCTGAAGGAAGTTCGTGAGCTGACTCGTCTCGACCGTTTGGAGCAAATGGAAGGCGGAGACCTCCATAGCCGCCTCGATGCGCATCATCACCTCCTCGGCACGGCGAGAGCCGAGCGCCGTCTTCAAGGCCTCGCGAGCAAAGGATACGCCTCCCTGTGCTACGTAGTCGTGCGCCATGTTTTGATCGCGGTACTCGACGAGCGCGGCTTCGATGACCTCGCTCGACACGTTGCGCAGACGCGCAATCTCGATCGTGACCCGCTCGACTTCTTCGTCGCGCATGGTCTTCAAGACGGTGCTGGCCACTTCCGGGCCGAGCGCAACCAGCAACACGGCCGACTTCTGCGTCCCCGTCATGTTGCCGGGCGTAAGGTCGGTCGCGAAGTTGGACTGGGCCAGGTTGGCTGTCGGCGAGTTGTGTCTCATGTCGGTACTAAGGTGGGGCAGGTGCTGATGGCAGCCGGTTCGGGGCGGTAGTCCATCGAAAGGGGTCGCTCGCTCAAGCGGGGTGATCTTCCGTCATCCAGCTTCTCAGGAGCTCCGCGGTGCCGTCGGGCTGTTCGTTTACCTGCTTCTTGATCTCTTCGAACATCAAGTGCTTTGCCTTCAAACGGGCCTTCGCCTCGGGAGAGAGCTTGCTGTTATAGAAGTCGTCGGCCATGACGTCCTCGTCGCCCTCCTCGTCTTCACCCGAGGCGAGCTGATTTACACGACCCCCGCGTTCCGGTCCGAAACCCCGGGAATTCAGCGAGCCGCCCACGTAGATGGGCGACGTACTGGTGTCACCGATCGTCCTGGTCGCCGAGCGGAGGAGCCAGAGCGCCGCCAGAAGGGCTAACGCCATCAGACCATAGCGCAGATACACTTGCAGACGATCGTCCGATTGCTGTTCGCGTATCTCGGTCGCAATGCGTTCGTCAACGCTCGTGTCGAAATGGGTCTGGTGGATGGCGAATTGGTCGCCGCGGTCGGGCTTGAACCCCACGGCGTTCTTGACCAGTGATTCGATTTCCGCGATCTCGTCTTCGCCGTAATTCACCGCCGAATCCGTTTCCTCACTCACGCCCTCGTCGGACGAGCGCTTGGCGTTCAAAATGACCGACACGGTTAGAAGGGAGATCTGACCCGTACCGGACTCGGACCGCTGTACGGTGCGACTGAGCTCGAAATTCCTGATCGACGAATTGGCATTGTCGGCGCCACCGGTTTGATCCATCCGCTCCTCGGCGATCACCGTCGCACTTTCGGGATCGATGATGTTGCTTTCGGACACGGTGCGACTGAAGTCCACACCCGCGGAAACACGGACGATCGCGTTGCCGGGGCCGACGATCTGGTCCAGCATCGTTTGTCCTTTCCCCGTGAGGTGCTCTTCGATCGCGTGTTGATATTGGAGCTGAGTGGAGCTGATCCGAGCCTTTTCGTCTCCGCCGTTCGGATTCGAGAGCAGGTTGCCGCGGGTATCCAGTATGGTGACGTCGCTTGGAGAGAGCTTCTCGACGGCGCCGGCGACGAGCTGCGTAATGCCCTCGATCTGGTCGGCCGACAGGCGCGTACTCCCGGACAATTTCAGTACGACCGAGGCGCTCGGCTCGGCCTGCGTCTCCCGGAAGGCACTTCGTTCGGGAATGACCAGGTGGACTCGGGCGACTTCGACCTGACGGATGTTCGTGATCGTGCGTGCGAGCTCGCCTTCCAGTGCGCGTTTGAGATTCAGTTTCTGCATGAAGTCCGTCATGCCCAGGGTACCTCGGTCGAAGAGCTCATAGCCGACGGGGCCTTCGGAAACGAGGCCCTCGCCTGCGAACCGAAGGCGCAGCTCGTAGACGCGTTCGCGGGGTACGAAGACGGCCGACCCGCCGTTCTTAATTTCATACTTGACGCCATCGGCACGCAGGGCCTCGACCACGTTGTTTGCGTCACCGGGCTCAAGATTTCCGAAGAGCAGGGCGTAATCCGGCTGGCCGGCCCAATACGCGATGCCCGAGAAAATGCCGATTCCTCCGACTAGAACGACCGCAAGCGCGAGTCTCTGGCCGAGCGACATGCGGCTCACGAACTGCTGAGTGTTTTGAACAAATGGGTTCATTCGTACGAAGTTGACTGTTTGCGGCGGGGACGGCTTCGGCGATTGGGGCACGCCGGTCCGACTCATTCGCGGCGCGAGGCGGCGGCGGAGCCTAGACCTGCATCCGCATCAATTCTTGATACGTCTCGAGCATTCGATTTCGGACCTCCGTCATGAGTTGGAACGAAAGTTTCGCCTGGTTCATGGCGATCATGACCTCGTGCAGATTCTCCTGCTCTCCCGAAACGAACGCCTCGATCTCGGAGTCCGCCGCTTTCTGGGCGTCGTTGACGCTCTCCATTGCATTGCGGAAGGCATCGCCGAATCCCGCCTTCTCGGATTCGCGCGGAGTGGGGAGAGATTGAAAGTCGTCCGAGCCGATCTGGCGCAGGCGCTGCAACTGGGAGATGTTCATGGCCGTTGTGGACGTAGTCAGGGCAGGGGTGTCATCCGCGAACGTCGAGCCGCCGGCCTATGCCGTTCGGGCTGACGGTTTCGGTCCCTGAACCGGGGCCGTAGAGGCGGAGCGTCATCTGTTCCGTAGGTGGGAAGTTCTGGTGGATCATCTTCGACTCGGATTCCGATAAATCCGCGCCGTAGGAAGGCGCCGCGATCCTACTCGGCTCGTCCGGCGGAAGAGCCGAGTTCGGCCTCGGTGGAGCGGTCTCGGAGCGCTGCTCCATCTGGCGGTAAGGATGAATCCGGCCATTATATCCTGAGATACCTTCGTTCATGTGCTTCCGTAGTTGGGACGACGTGTGCGATTAGATCTCCAGCGTACGCTTGATCATCTCCTTCGCCGCCTGCACGGCCGACAGGTTTGCCTCGTAGACGCGGTTGGCCGAGATCATTCGGGCCATCTCGTCGACCACGTTTACGTCGGGATACTCGACGTAGCCGTTCTCGTTGGCATGTGGGTGAGTCGGATCGTACTCCATCCGAACGCGCACGTCCTCCTGGATCTCCGTCGTCGGACCGAGCTCGGCGTTGGGGAGGTCCGGTTTCAAACTGGAGCCTTCGAGATGCCGCGGGTCGCTCACCGCCATCTCGGTGCGCATTTCCCGCAGGATGTTGGCGAAGTTGTCGTACCGCTCGCTATTGCTGGTGTGAACGGCTCGTTTGATGGCGTAGGGAGTGCCGTTTTGCGTGCGCGTCGTGGATGCATTGGCAAGGTTTTCGGACGCCGTCGCCATGGCGATGCGTTGGGCCTCCAGGCCGCGGGCAGCCGTCCGAAAGACGTTGAAGTAGCGATTTTCAAGCATCGGGAGGTCCTATCTGGCGAGTAGTTTGGGGGCCCTGGGCGTTCATCCGGAATGGCCGGTGATGCCCATTCGAAGCGCGTCGAAATGTTCGCGGAGGGCACGAGAGGCGAGCTGCGTACGCATCTGGGTGTCGGCCATCTCCATCAGCTCGTCCTCGAGGACGGGCGGGGTCTCCTCCACGTTCATGTGGGGACGCACCGTGGCCAGAGCATCAGGTCCCGCAACCGTGTTTCGCGCGTCCTGCAGCGTTTCCTCAAACTTGACGGAGAGTCGCTGATAGCCCGGCGTGTCGAGGTTTGCGAGGTTGCTGGTCGTCGTCTGGGCCCGCCAGGTATACGCCTGCATGGCGTTCGCGAGGAGTTTTAGCTTGTCGGTAACCATATCTCGACGTCCCGAAGATGATGCGTAGGGATGGTTCACTTTCGCGTGCATCCACAAACAACCTCCGTGCCACCCGCGTGAGTGCGACGAACGAATCGTTCCGACCCGAATGCGCACCATATATGAAGTCGTGACAGGCCGGGAAGGCCGGTGCAAGGCGGCCTGCCGCGGAGAAAAATCCCGTCCGGCATGGAAATAATTGCCGTCGGAGGCGATGACGAATCCATGCGGTCGACGAAGCGCCGGCCCGTCTCCGTGGCACGCGTTTTGACCTCGCATCCTCGAAGCGACGCTCAACAGCGGTCGATAGCCGACGCGACACGAATACCGAGCATGCGGGCGGGCGTGCGCGACGGTTCCGGCCGTCCGAAATTCCTATGCAACCCAACTCGATCCGAGATACGAGTGTGTGCCGCGACCCTGATCCGGAGGCGCTCTCGCAAATGGCACAGGTTCTAGCCCACCGGCTTCGAGGGCTGCTTGCGAGCATCGAAGGGTTTACCGATCTGTTAGCCGACACGCTGATCTCCCGTGATCAGCGGGAATTGGCACTGAAGATATTGGAGGGCACGGCCCGTATAGAAAGCGTGCTGTCCGATCTCCAGCTCTACGGCGCCGCGCCACGGCCCGTATTCCTACCGGTTCGGGTCCACGAATTGTTGACGATTCTGTCGGCGGCCGTTTCCGAGGAAGAGCTCGGACGGGTCAAGCTGCACGTCGCCGAGTCGGCAGCCGGGCGAAAGCTCGTGGCGGATCCCTATCTCATTCGTCAAGCCATTCTCGTGCTCGTGCAAAACGCATTGGAAGCGACCCGGCGCGATGAATCCATACGGATCGACGTGACCGAGACGGAAAGCCCCCGCACCGTCTGCGTGCACGTGCGGAACGACGGGGTCATCGGAGTCGAGCGCGCCGAGTCCGTCGTTTTCGAACCGTTTTATACGACGAAAGCGCAAAATCTCGGGGTCGGCCTTTCCATCGCCAGGCGGATCGCCGAACTCCACGAGGGAGCGCTAGAGCTGACGATGAACTCCGTGGAGGACGGGGTCGCATTCTCGCTTCGCCTCCCGCTTCAGGACTGACCGTCGGATCGTCGCCGACGGTGCGAAACGACGGCCCGTTTACGGCCGTTTCGTCAGGCGTTGCATCAATGCGAGTGGACTGATTACACTGAGAATGCTATTATCAGGTGATCTCCTGGCGGTAGCTCGAACATGAACCGGAGTCCAATATCAATCAAGGGAGTCCACCCTCCCGACTTACGCTGCGCCTTCGTTCCTTCGCCCGCCATCCGTTAGTTCTCACTCGACCATGGAACAGAAGCCGAAAATACTTTTCGTAGACGACGAGCAGCTCCTGCACGGACTGTTTGATCGATTGCTCTCACGAAGCGGAATGCACGTCAAGAGTTGCTTGAATGCCGAGCAGGCGATGGAGGCGCTGGCACAAGATACGTACGACCTGGTCGTTACGGACTTTATGATGCCCGACATCGACGGGCTCGAGCTACTCGCCCACATACGTCAAGAACACCCGCGGACGAAGGTGATCATGATTACGGCGCATGCGAACGTGCAGCACGCCGTGAGATCGATGAAGGGCGGAGCGATAGATTACATCCCCAAACCTTTCTCAACGACCGAACTGGTAGAGCGCGTACGTACGGTGCTCTCCCGGAACGAAGGAGAGGTCGTGGAGCGTCCGAGGCCGAAGCGTACGTCGTCGCGAAAAAAGGGAGTCAGCGTCGAATACGTCGGAGAGCATCCGAGCATTCGTCGTCTGAAGGAAATGCTTCCCCGCGTCAGCCGTAACAACGCCCCCGTCTTCATCCAGGGGGAGAGCGGAACGGGGAAGGAGATTCTGGCAAAGCTGATCCACGAGATGAGCGACCGTGGGAATGGGTCTTACGTGACGTTGAACTGCGCAAACTTGCCTCGAGAGCTCGTCGAAAGCCACCTGTTCGGACATCGAAAGGGAGCGTTTACGGGCGCCATCGACGACATGACGGGAGCGTTCGAGCGCGCCGACGTGGGAACGCTGCTCCTCGATGAAATTACCGAGATCGAGCTCACCGTCCAGGCGAAGCTCCTGCGCGTCCTACAGGAACAGGAAATCCAGAAAGTGGGCTCGTCGGAGACGAAGAAGGTCGACGTCCGCGTCATCGCGACCAGCAACCGAAGTCTGAACGAGGCGATCAAGGAGGGGAGTTTTCGCGACGACCTCTATCATCGTCTCGCGGTGTTCCCCCTCGCGGTCCCGCCCCTTCGTGAGCGGGCGTCGGACATCCCTCTGCTCGTCAAGTATTTCGTCGAGAAGTACTGCGAGCTCTATGCGCTCCCCATGAAGCACATATCGGACGTGCTCATGGATTATTTCAGGTCCTACCCCTGGCCGGGAAACGTGCGCCAGCTCGAGAACATGGTGCAGCGAGGCGTTTTATTGTCAGCCGAGCGGGACGTAGTGGAGCCCGAGGACGTGTTCAATGATTTTTTTTCGGACGCGGACGGCTCCGGGCACGCGAGACCGGGGAGTGACGTCGTGGTCTCCAGACTCACGACGATCGAGGAGATGGAGCGCCACATGATCATGAAGGCGCTGGACGAGTCCGACAACAATCAGCAGCGTGCGGCCGAGCAGCTTGGGATAAGCGCGAGAACCATTCGCAACAAGCTGAAGAAATACCGGGAGGAAGGCTTCACCTCTTGAGGGTACGGCATCCTCACGGTCACGGGCGCACGAGGTCGTTCGAGCGGGGCCACGGCCGGTCGAGCGCGGCGTCGGAATCCGGTGCGCTACACGTCGTTACGGAGGGTGTCGCCTACGCGTTCGGATACGTTACCCAGCACGTCGGCCTGCTGATAGTATCGGCTCCTGATGCGATCGATCAGTTCGGCGATACGCTCCTCCGTCATCTCAGGAAGGCTTTCCAGCGCCGTCCGCGCAAAGGACAGTTCCTCGGATTGGCGAGCGTCGGACAGCGCGATACGGGCCTCGTCCGAGATCTCCACTCGATCAGCAGGATCGTCCACCAGGTCGCTCGTCGCGTCTCCCTGAATGGACGAATCGACCGATCCGGAAGTCCCGACGCTATTGTTTTTGAGCAGGTCGGTACGGGGCGTACTGGTGGCGTTGACGTCCGAGATGTTCATGATTCAGATCAATTTGACGCGGCTAAGACTCCGTGAACCGGTTCCGGTAAGTATCGGCACGACCGGTAAGAACTTTAACGCAGACGAACGGCACAAATGTTCGCATTCCGTCGGCAATTTAACGCACGAGCATCATACTCTCAGATCCTCGCTCAATATTTGCGAACGTGACGCCGAACCCTGATAGGAGCGCGAGGCTCCCTTAAACCGCTCTAGTTCGGTAAGCACGTCCTGCATCTTCTTCTGCTCTCCGGCCACTGCGGTCGCCAGCTTCCGATGCTGCTCCTTCAGAGCCTCGGAAATAATTTTCCAATCCGGGTCGACGTCGAAGGGATGCGCGTACCGTGTCAGTTTATCAAGTAGTGTGCCACGTTTCTCGACAAGCTCGAAAAAAGCCTCAAGATCGGCTCTTGACAGAGCGGAAGACAGTTCTTCGCCCAAGTCGTAGATCCTTTGGAGCAGAGAGCCTTCCATAAACGGTGTGTCGTGACTTGAACTCAATGTAGAGAAACTCGATCTGATACGTGATCCGGACGAGCGATTCGATTGATTCACGCGAAGCCGCCGAAGAACATCATCATGCTCTGCTGCTGGCCCTGCAGCGTGGCCATCGACTCCTGCAACCGAGCAAACTGCATGCGAAGCTGGTCCTCGCGGCGCAGGAGTCGGTCGTCCCAGCTGGAAATCCGATTCTTTATCCGCTTAATGTTCGAGTCAATGGAGTCGATCCGACCGTTTATGATGCCTTTGACGCCTACGAAACGATCGATCCGGCTTTTGAGTCGCGCCGCGATGCCGTCGGCGCCACTGAAGAGGCTTTCCACGGCGCCGGCATCACTCTGCACGGCGGCGACGAGCTTGTCGGCATCGCTGAGTTTCAGCGTACCGTCTTTCTCGATCGTGATCCCGAGGTCGGTGATCGACGTCGGGCCATCGGCCGGTTGTCCGCCCACCTGAAGGGCGACGTCGTTGCGTAATTCGAACCGGAGCCCACGAAAGGTCGAGTCGCCGGCGAGGTCGCCGCGCACGTCGGCCTCGCCGTCCACCGTGGACTTGCTCTGAATGTAAATCAGGACGTCGTTGTATTTGGCGATGAAGTTCTCGACTTCCTTCTTGACGGCGTCCTTGTCGGCCACGATGGTGAAATCCTGGGACCCGCCGCCGGCCTGTTTGAGGCTTAGCGTCGTCCCCTGAAGTGCATCGGCCACCGAGTTAGTGGAGCGATACATCGTCAGACCGTTGAGTACGAACATGCTGTTCAGCGCCGAATCGGTTTCGCTCGTCCCGACGTCGGTCACCATGCCGCCGCCCGTTCCTTCGGCGACGATCGCGTTGTTTAGCTCGATCTCCTGAAGCAAGCTGCCGGCAGAATCGCCAAACCCGAGGCGGTGGGCGAATCCGGTCGTGCCGCTGCCGAGCGTGAGCCGCGCCGTTCCGGTCGACTCATTTACGACGGACGAATGGGCTTTCTCCTCGCGCGTGATGGTGCCGTCGACGACGGCCTGCTCCATGGCGTCGTTAATGGCGGTGGCAATCTCCTTGAGGATCTCTTCGTCGGTCGCTCCGGTCGGCGTGACCGTCACGGAGACACTCACGCGATGGGAGGGATCTCCTTCCGTGGGGTGGCCGACCTCGATTGCGAACGCTTGCGTACCGTTCGAGTCGAACCATTGTCGTAAGTCCGTCCCGGTCGACTGATGCTGGCGTGAAACGCGCTTGTCGGTCGTTGCCAATCGCTGCACGTCAAGGGAATGGGTGCCGAATGCGGCATCCTTGCTCGCGGAGACGCCGAAATACGAATGGTCCGCCAGCTCTGCCTTGCGCGCGTCGAACGGGCTCGAGAAGAGGTCGGTAAACGACTTGACGAGGGTATGAAGCGCCGAAAGTTTGCTGTCGACGTCTTTCATGACCGACTTGAGCCGGTCCTGCTTGGCCTGCTGGTCTTTCAGTGCCTGCTGCGGCCGACTCTCGATGGCGATCATCTGAGCGATGAGCTGCTCGTACGGGTCGCTCTGTCTGAACAGCGATATGGGACTCATGGCAACCTTCCTGGTAAACGAATTCTATTTGACGGACCCGCCTCGACGTCGATGCCGAATCAAGCCGCCTGACGGGAGACGACCCCCTGTTTCCAGGCCTCGCGAAGCCCGCTGAGCACGTCCTGCACGACGGCCATGTCGCCGTCGACACTCTCGTTGAGGCAGTACTCGTATAGCGAATACAGCCGCTCCGCGATTTCTCCGCCCTCCTCGAAATTCAGGCTGCCCACCAGCTCGGCGAGCACGGCGCGTAATTTGGAACGATCGCCCTGAAGGCAGCACTGAATACCCAGGTCGTATAGCTTGAGTATGAGCTGAGCCGGCGACGACGAAGCGATGGCCTGCTGCTGATACTGTCGCATGCGATTTGCGGCGTACATATTCTCGTCTTGAATCTAAGGTTGAGGGATGGTGGCAAGTCACGTGCCCTTTTACGGGTCGCCGTGCCCACCGGCGGCGCGCAGGCGTCGGCGTGGCACCGCGGCACGATTTTCCACTTCTGGAATACGTTTCCGCGAGCGTGGCGATCGTCCACGCCGCTCCCGCCATCTCGTGTATCGGTTCGGAACGGCGATTTTTAAGTCCCGCGGAGGTTATTTCCGCGACTCGTCTCACGGGCGGAGCAACAGCGAGACGGCCCTGAGTCGGCCGCGGGACGCCGGTGCCGACATTTGGCACGCTTCCGGCACGAGGAAGAGCTCCACGACGGAACGCGCGTCTCG
>CAZMXY010000030.1:27708-28998 GCA_964570345.1 uncultured Rhodothermales bacterium
CAGGGCCGGATCGCAGCGTCGTCGCAATCATCAAAAGACAGGTCGTTCATGAGCAGAGGTCCACGTCGAATCGGAGAGAAGAGAGGCGACACCGCCCGGCTTTCGCTGTGCATGATCGTCAAGAACGAGTCGGCCACCATCGACAAGTGCCTGCGTCTCGCGCGTCCGCACGTCGACGAGATCGTCGTCGTGGACACGGGATCGACCGACGGCACGCCGGATGTCGCTCGCGAATACGCGGACGTGTTTGACGAGATCGAGTGGCCCGATTCCTTCTCCATCGCCCGCAACCACAGCTTTGATCTGGCAACCGGCGACTTCATACTCGTTCTCGACGGCGACGAGTACATCGAGAGCGAACGGGGATGGAAGCGTGTCCGCAAGGCCATCAATCGACGGAAGCTCCTCTGCGCGCAACTGCCCATCATCAATCTGATGCGGGAAGATCAGCTCGTCGCTGCCGATCGCATGTACCAGGAACGCATCATGCGTAACGATCCACGACTCCGTTACACCGGTCGCGTCCACAATCAGATTCAGGATACGATTCGCGCCTTGTCGATCGAGACGGGAGAGGAGATCATCCGGGTGGAGGCGGAAGTCATGCATACCGGCTACGCGCTGACCACGGAGAAGATGGCGAAGAAATACGCGCCTCGCATTGCGCTGTTGGAATACGAGTACGAGAATCCTCGGTCCGACGTCTATCGTGCCTATTACGGCTATCAGCTCGCACTCGGATATTACGTGCTTCAGCGTTACGACGAGGCTTCGACGATCTTCAACGAAATCGACTACGGCAAGCTGGCGCCGCAGAACGCGTTCTACACGCACCTCCTGGCCTCGCAGGCCGCGTTGAGACTGAAGAACGCGCCCATGGCGCTGGTTCACTGCAACGAAATGCTGTCGCTGGATCCGAGCGAGCCCGTCGCGTACCACGCTACGGGTCTGGCGCTGTTGCTGGCCCGGCAGATCGGGGACGGTTTGCTGATGCTGCTCGAAGCCTACGACGTGAATGACGAAGCACGCGGATCCGTTCGATTCATACTGAACCCGGCCCAGGTGTTGGCGACGCTCGCGCGCATCTGCGGCCAGGTCGGGCTCGAGGCGCACGAGCGCATTTTTTCGTCGATGTACGAGAAGGGCTCGTTCGACAAGATGGTCGTGAAGTCCCTCATCGGCTCGCTGAAGACGGACATCGCGAAGTCGGAGCGTGAGGCGGCGACGGCCTAGTCCGATCCCACGAACGGGAGGCGCCGGGCGCGACCGGCACCTCAGCGACGCTGAGCC
>CAZMXY010000031.1:0-10107 GCA_964570345.1 uncultured Rhodothermales bacterium
GCCGGACCGAAGACGTGGACGACGTCCCCGTTAGATTCGCCATGCGTAGGCTTTGGCATAAACGTATGGTCGTCCGCGTTGGGAAGCCGGGCGGCGGTCGGAGAAACGCGTGGTGGATAGTACGGTGCGCTGTGGGCGGCTCTGTACGTTCGCGCGAACCGCCAGGATCCTGACTTAACGGATCACGGGCAGATCGCCCGTTCCCTTGGCGGGCAGCGGCGACGGTTCCTGCCGGAGGTAGGTGTCGACGCTTCGTGCCGCTTCGCGGCCCTCGGATATGGCCCAGACGACCAGAGATTGACCCCGTCGCATGTCACCCGCCGAAAAGATGCCCGGGCGACTCGTCGCGTAGCTTCCGTTCGTCCTGACGTTGCCCCTCGCGTCAAGGTCGATGCCGAGCTGCGAGATCATGCCTTCCTTCTCAGGACCCACGTAGCCGATCGCGAGCAAGACGAGGTCGGCCGGCCAGTGCCGCTCGGTGCCCGGCTGTTCTTCGAAGTGCGTTCGGCCCGTTTCGTCGGTTTTCGGCACGACCTGAACGGTGGTCAATTTCTCGACGTGTCCGTTCCGGCCCGAGAAGTCCTTGGTCAGAATGCTCCATCGCCGCTCGGCGCCCTCCTCGTGCGACGAGCTCACGGTCAATTTCATCGGATAAAAGGGCCAGGGCTGATGCTCCGGTCGGCCTTTCGGAGGCATCGGCAGCAACTCGAATTGCGTGATGGAGCGTGCTCCCTGACGATTCGCCGTGCCGATACAGTCACTCCCCGTGTCGCCCCCGCCGATGACGACGACGTGCTTGTCCTCGGCAAGGATCGGATCGATGCCGTCGAGCGAATCGCCGGCCACTCGTTTGTTCTGCTGCCACAAGTAGTCCCAGGCGAAGCTGATACCACCCAGTTCTCGTCCGGGAATCGGCAAATCGCGGGCGTGAGTTGCACCGCCGCACAACACGACGGCGTCGAACCGCTCGAGTCGCTCGACCGGATAGTTCACGCCGACCTCCGCGTCGGTCTGAAACTCGACGCCTTCGCGGCGCATGACGTCGACGCGTCGTTCCAGGACGTGCTTCTCGAGCTTGAAATCCGGAATACCGTAGCGCAGCAGCCCACCCACGCGGTCGTCGCGCTCGAGCACCACGACGCTGTGGCCGGCCTGATTCAATTGATCGGCGGCGGCGAGGCCCGCCGGACCCGATCCCACGACGGCTACGCGCCGACCCGTTCGCATGGCCGGCGGCCTTGGCTCGATCCAGCCCTCGTTCCATGCCCGTTCGGATATCTCCCTCTCGATCTGCTCGATCGTAACGGGCGGCTCATTGATGGCCAGAACGCAGGCCGATTCGCACGGAGCCGGGCAGATGCGGCCGGTAAATTCCGGAAAGTTATTGGTCGCACGCAGCCGGCTGAACGCTTCCTGCCAGCGGTCCCGGTACACGAGATCATTCCAATCGGGAATGATATTGCCGAGCGGGCAGCCCGATTGGCAGAACGGAACGCCGCAGTCCATACAGCGCGCGGCCTGCTCCTTCGCCTTGTGCACGGGCAGCGGCATGTAGACGTCGCGGTAGTCCTGCTTCCGCTCCTCCACCGGCCGCCGCTGCGGCAGCTCGCGGGTATATTCTATGAAGCCGGTCGGCTTTCCCATGTTCTATTTTACTACGTGTCTTGTCTATTTAGGGCACGGCAGTCGGAGGCCACGCACTGACCGCGGCACGACGTCGCCCGCGCCGTTCCGACCTCGCCCCGACCGCCCGTTCAGGCTGCGACGTGCTCGGACAGGGCGCCCTCACCGGCCTCCTCTTCCAGCCGAAGCAGCGCGTTTCGATATTCGATCGGCATCACCTTGACGAATTGCTCGAGCGCGGATTCCCAATTATCGAGTATCCACTCGGCGACCGAGCTTCGCGTGTACTCGTAATGTTTCTCGATCATCTCTCTGAGCTCGGCGACGTCGTCCGGATCGGTCACGTCCTCGAGATCCACCATTTCGCGATTGCAGCGCAGGTTGCGAAAGTCTTGCGTCCCGTCGAGCACGTAAGCCATGCCGCCGCTCATTCCCGCGGCAAAGTTGCGTCCCGTTCGGCCGAGAATGACCACGCGCCCGCCCGTCATGTACTCGCAGCCGTGGTCTCCCACGCCCTCCACGACGGCGCGAACTCCGCTGTTGCGAACGCCGAAACGCTCGCCGGCCTGGCCGCGCACGTAAATCTCCCCACTCGTCGCGCCGTACAGCGCCACGTTCCCTATGATAATGTTGCGATGCGGTTCGTACGCCGCCGTCTCCGGCGGCCGGATGATGAGTTTCGCTCCCGAGAGACCCTTGCCGAAATAATCGTTGGCGTCCCCTTTGAGATCGACGGTGACTCCCCGCGCTCCGAAAGCGAAGAAGCTCTGCCCCCCGGAGCCGGATGCTCGAATCACGATGGTATCGTCCGGCAGTCCTTTCTCTCCGTACCGGCTGCTGATCTCGGCGGATAGCATCGTGCCGACCGTACGATTCGTGTTCCTGACGTCGACGTTGATTTCGACGGGCGTCGCGCAGTCCAGGGCCGGTTTAGCCTTCTTGATGAGCCGATGGTCGAGCGCGCGATCGAGGCCGTGATCTTGTACCTCGGCCCGAAACGTTCGCAGCGCCTCCGGCACGCGGGGTTTTACGAGGAGGCTCGAAAGATCCAGATGTCTCGCCTTCCAGTGCCGGACTTCGCGGATCTTGAGGCGCTGGACCTGCCCGACCATTTCGTCGAGCGTACGATAGCCGAGCTGGGCCATGATCGTGCGCAGCTCCTCGGCCACGAAATGGAAGTAGTTGATGACGTGCTCAGGCTTCCCGTTGAACTTCTTCCGCAGTTCGGGATCCTGCGTGGCGATGCCGACCGGGCACGTGTTCAGGTGGCATTTCCGCATCATGATGCAGCCCATCGCGACGAGCGGGGCGGTGGCAAAGCCGAATTCGTCGGCGCCGAGAAGACACGCGACGGCCACGTCGCGGCCGGTCTTCAACTGTCCGTCGCATTCGACCCGAACGCGCGAGCGAAGACCATTGCGCATGAGCACCTGATGCGCTTCGGAGAGTCCGAGCTCCCATGGTAGTCCGGCGTGCATGATCGACGTCTGAGGCGACGCGCCGGTACCGCCGTCGTGACCCGAGATGAGAATGACGTCGGCCTTGCCCTTGGTTACGCCGGCCGCGATCGTACCGACGCCTACCTCGGATACCAGCTTGACGCAAATTCTCGCCCGTGGATTCGAATTCTTCAGATCGTGAATGAGCTGGGCCAGGTCCTCGATCGAATAGATGTCATGATGCGGCGGGGGTGAGATCAACCCGACATAGGGCGTCGAGTGCCGTGTCTTGGCGATCCACGGGTAGACCTTTTCGCCCGGAAGCTGGCCACCCTCACCCGGCTTGGCTCCCTGGGCCATTTTGATTTGAATCTCGTCGGCGCTCGTCAGGTAGTCGATCGTCACGCCGAATCGTCCGCTCGCGACCTGCTTGATCCGGCTGCGGCGCAAATTGCCCCTATCGTATCGGTGGGTTTCCTCGCCGCCTTCCCCCGTGTTGCTCTTGCCCCCGATACGGTTCATCGCCAGCGCCAGCATCTCGTGCGTCTCTCGGGAGATGGAGCCGTACGACATGGCCCCGGTCTTGAAACGTTTAACCAACTCCGTCCAATGTTCGACTTCCTCGAGCGGCACCGGCTTGGCGTTCTCCAGATCCAGATCGAGCAAGCCGCGCAGCGTGCCCAGCTTCTGCGTCTGGTCGTTGACGTGCCGGGCGTACTCTTCATACGTGGAATATTCGTTCGCACGAACGGCGTGCTGCAAACGGGCGATCGACATCGGGTTGAACAGGTGATGCTCGCCGTTGCGCCGCCAGAGATAGCGCCCACCCGCATCGAGCATGAGCTTGTAGCCGAGTTCGAGCCTCGGATACGCCTGCTCGTGCCGGAGCTGGGCTTCGAGCGCGATCGTGTCCAGGTCGATGCCGCCGATTCGGCTCGCCGTGCCGGTGAAGTAGCGATCGATCACGTCGCGACCGAGGCCGACGGCCTCGAATATCTGCGCGCCGCGGTAGCTCTGGACGGTCGAGATGCCCATTTTGGACATGACCTTCAAGATCCCTTTGCCGATGGCCTTTACGTAGCGGTTCACGACTCCTTCCGGATCCGGCACGTCGTCGGCCACTCGCTGCCGAACGACTTGAACGGCCAGATACGGATTGACGGCATCGGCGCCATAGCCGATCAGAACGCAAAACTGATGGACCTCGCGCGGCTCACCGCTTTCGACCACGATCGAGGCTCTCGTCCGAAGCCCCTTGCGGATCAAGTGGTGGTGGATGGCGCCCGTGGCGAGCACGGCCGGAATCGGCGCCTTCGTGCTACCGCTTTCCCGGTCGGAGAGTATGAGAATCGACCGTCCGGCCAGGATCGCCGCTCCGGCCGCCTCGCACAACGAATCGAGTGCGCGTCGTAAGCCCTCACCCCCGTCCGCCACCTCGAACACACACGCCAGGGTCTCGGCTTCCAATCCCCTCAATCCCGACTCCCGTATTCGGGCGAGCTCGTCGTCCCGCAAGATCGGCTGTCTCAGAACCAGTTTGCGACAGTGCTCGGCCGTCTCTTTGAAGAGATCCTGTTCCGACCCGAGCTGCGTAAAGAGCGACGTGACGAGCTCCTCGCGGATGGCGTCGAGCGGCGGGTTCGTCACCTGGGCGAAGAGCTGACGGAAGTAATCGTAAAGGAGCCGCGGTTTGTCCGAGAGCACGGCCAGCGGCGTATCGTCCCCCATCGAGCCGAGGGGTTCCTTGCCGATTCGACCCATGGGCTCCATCAGGACGCGTTCGTCCTCAAGCGTGTAACCAAAGAGCTGCTCGCGCCGATGCATTTCATCGAGATCGTAGGGCGCGGGCGCGGCTCGTTCGGGCAGATCGTCAAGCGTGAGCGTGTTCTCCTTGATCCACTCGGCGTAGGGCCGGCGCGCGGCCAGGCGCGACTTCACCTCCTCGTCGCTGATCAGCCGATGCTCTTTCAGATCCACAAGAAACATTTTGCCCGGCTGCAGCCGACCCTTCGATTCCACGTTCGCCGGGTCGACGTCGAGCACCCCCGTCTCCGAGGCAAGGATGACGATGCCGTCCTTCGTAACGGTATATCGAGACGGACGCAGGCCGTTGCGATCGAGAATCGCACCGATGAAGCGGCCGTCCGTGAAGGGAAGCGTCGCGGGACCGTCCCACGGTTCCATCAAGCAGGAATGATACTCGTAAAAGGCTCTCTTCTCTTCGCTCATCTCGGAAGCATGCTCCCAGGCTTCGGGGACGAGCATCATCATCGCGTGCGGAAGCGATCGGCCGGTGAAGTAGAGCAGCTCGACCGCGTTGTCGAGAATCGCCGAGTCGGATGCGCCCTCGGTGAGAATCGGAAGCAGCTTCTGCATGTCGTCGCCGAACAGCTCCGACTCGAAGAGTTGCTGTCGCGCATTCATCCAGTTGACGTTTCCGCGCAGCGTGTTGATCTCCCCGTTGTGCGCGAGAAATCGAAACGGCTGGGCAAGCGGCCACCGCGGCAGCGTGTTCGTCGAGAAGCGCGAATGAACCATCGCGAGCGCGCTCTTCATCGACGGGTCGGAGAGGTCCGGATAATACTCGGCCAGTTGCTTGACCGTGAGCATGCCCTTGTAGACGATCGTACGCGAGGACAGCGACGAAACGTAATAGTTGGCCTTTTCGGGAAGATTCGCGCCGCGCACGGCGTGTTCGACGACCTTGCGGATGACGTACAATTTCCGCTCGAAAGCGTCCTGATCGAGAACGTCGGAACCGCGGCCGATCAAGACCTGCCAGACGTCGGGCTCCTGCTCACGCGCCTGACCGCCTACGTGTTCGCCGTTGATCGGCACCGAACGCCACCCGAGGAATTCCTGTCCCTCGGCGCGGACCACTTCTTCGAGCTTTCGTTTGCAGAAGGCCTTCTGCTCGGGATCGTTCGGCAGGAAGACGGATCCGGCGGCGTACGCGCCGGGTTCGCGAGGTCCGGCGCCGAGGCTTTCGAGAATCGGAGCGAAAAACGCGTGCGGTATTTGGATGAGGATCCCTGCCCCGTCGCCCGTACGCTCGTCGCAGCCGCACGCCCCGCGATGCTCGAGATTGATGAGCATCTCGATACCCTTCGCCACGACGTCGTGGGTCGGCACGTTGTCGATCCGGCAGATGAATCCGACGCCGCACGCGTCGTGCTCATAAAACGAATCGTACAAGCCTTCGCGAGTACGGCTGTCTTGCATTTAGATCCTCCAGAATTCAGTTCTATTCGAAAGAACGCCGGCATTTTCGGCGGCCGGCGGCCGTGGGAGCGCCGTCAAGCCGACGAAACGGCCGCCACCGGATCGTCTTGCACCGTCGACACGCCGTCGCCCGACCGCTTTCCCGTCGAGACGGCGCCCGTTCGCATAAGATGGTAGCGTACGCCGTCGGCGATCGCATGCCAGCTGGCGTCCAGGATGTTGGCGGAGACGCCGACGGTACTCCACGTGGCGGCGCCGTCCGTATGCTCGACGAGCACGCGTACGTAGGCGCCGGTGCCCTCCTCGGGGCTTACGACGCGCACTTTGTAGTCTGCGAGGCGCAGGGCCTCGAGACCCGGATAGAAGGCGACGAGCACCTTGCGGAGCGCATTCGAGAGCGCGTCGACCGGGCCCACTCCTTCCGCCACGATCAACTCCCGCCTGCCTTCGACGCGCACGACGATCGTCGCCTCGGAGCAGTCGGCCCCGTCGTCATTCAGCTCACTGCGGACGCGCAGCCGTTCGAGATTGAAGAAGTCCGTCTCCTCACCCTGGATCTTTCGAAGCAGCAGCTCGAACGACGCTTCCGCCCCTTCGAATTCATAGCCCAGATGCTCGAGTTCTTTGATTCGCTGCACGGCACGCGCCGCCTCGTCGTGTTCGCCGAGCTCCAGCCCGAGCTCCTGTGCCTTGTACCGCACGTTGCTGCGGCCGGATAAGTCGGAGACCAGCACGCGGCGCCGGTTGCCCACTTCTTCCGGTACGAGGTGCTCGTACGCACGAGGATCCTTCATCACGGCCGAAACGTGGATGCCTCCTTTGTGAGCGAAGGCGCTGCGACCTACGTAGGCCGTCCGATCGATCGGATCCAGATTGGCGACTTCGTTCACGAAGTGGGCGAGATCCGTAAGCTCCTTTAGCCGTTCCTCCGGCACGCACGAGTACCCGAGTTTGATTTGAAGGCCCGGAACGACGGAGGTCAGATCCGCATTTCCGCAGCGTTCGCCGATCCCGTTGATCGTCCCCTGCACGTGTCGAACCCCTGCTTCGACGGCGACCAGGCTGTTGGCGACGGCGCAGCCCCCGTCGTTGTGTGTGTGGATGCCGAGGCGCGCATCCAGCGCGCCGCGTACCTCGCGCACGACGTGCGACACCTTCGACGGCATGGTGCCCCCGTTCGTGTCGCAGAGTACGAGCACGTGGGCGCCGGCCTCCATGGCCGCGCGGAGCGTCTCGAGCGCGTACTCGCGATCCTCGCTAAAGCCGTCGAAAAAGTGCTCGGCGTCGTAGACGACGCGCCGCCCGTTCGCACGCAGGAAGGCGATCGACGAGGAGATCAGGTCAAGATTGTCTTCCCTGCTCACGCCCAGGGCGACTTCGACGTGCAGCGTCCAGCTCTTGCCGAAGAGCGAGACGACCGGCGTGTCGGCCCTCAGCATGGCGTGCAGGTTCGGGTCGTCCTCGGGAGCGAATTGGACGCGACGCGTCGAGCCGAAGGCGCACATCTTCGCATGCTCCCACTCGACGTCTTTTGCCATCTCGAAGAACTCCTGATCTTTCGGATTGGAACCCGGCCAGCCGCCTTCTATCACGTCGATACCGAAGCGGTCGAGCTTGCGTGCGATGCGCAGCTTGTCGTGCGCGGTCAAGGTGACGTGCTCGCCCTGCGTCCCGTCGCGAAGCGTCGTGTCGAAAAGTTCAACGGTGCGGTCTGACTCTGTCCTATCCGGCATGGCATCAATGTTCACTTAAACGTTTAACGACGTCCAAACGGACGCTTTGGCGGTGTCTATTACACGCTTTCAAACGCCTGGCGGGCGAGCGGCGACGTGCGGGTCCTCGCCGCGACCGTCGGCTCGTTCGGTACTAGTTCTGAGGCATCATGCCGGCGCGGCGTGCGTACTCGAACACGTTGCCGGCTTTGAGGATTTCCGCAATGTCGCCGAGGGGTCTCAAGAGGTACTCTTTCCCATCGGTCACGTTGGTCAGCTTACCAACGGTGGTGTCAATTTCCACCTCGTCGCCCGTGCGGATCACGTCGACGAGACGATCGTGCGCCTCGAACGGCACGACGAATCCTCCATCCACCGCATTGCGATAGAAGATCCGTGCGTAACTCTCGGCGACGACGGCTTCGCAGCCCGCCTCTTGCAGGGCGAACGGCGCATGCTCTCGAGAAGAGCCGCAGCCGAAGTTCGACCCGCCGATGAGGATCGTGTATTCACTTCTGAACGTCTCGGTTGCCGTGAACGGCCGATTGCCGAACGGCAGGCCTTGCTGCGCGGACGGGAGGCCGCTCAGCGCGTAACGGCCGTAAAACTTCTTCTCCTCGGGATCGGAAAGACTATAGACGAGGTGCTCGGCCGGAATAATCTGGTCGGTGTCGATGGAGTCCCCCACGACGTACGCTTTGCCTTTTATGACGCTCTTCATCTACTCAATTACTCAATCGTTTCAGCTAAAGAAGGTCGCCCGTCTCGCTACGCGGGCGGCCGGCCGTGAATGTCCACGTCTAGACCAGCACTTCGCGTGGGTCCGTGATGACGCCCGCAATGGCCGAAGCCGCCACCGTAAGCGGGGACGCCAGGTAGACGGACGCACTCTTGCTGCCCATGCGCCCCGGGAAATTCCGGTTGGTGGACGATATCACGACCTCCGTGCCGTGCGTACGACCAAACGTATCCGACGGACCGCCGAGGCACGCCGCGCAGGACGCCTGACCGAGCTTGCAACCGGAACGTTCGAAAATCTCATAGAGTGACACGCCGTCGACGTACGTCGTATGCAGCTCGTTGCCGATGTGCGTCGTCGCAGGCACGATGTACGTATCGATGATCACCTCCTGCCCTTTGATGATCTTCGCGGCCGCTTCGAAGTCCTCGAGCTTGCCGCCGGTGCAGCTTCCTATGTAAGCGCGGTCGAGTTTCGTGCCGGCGACTTCCGTCACTCGCGCGCGGTTGTCCGGACTGTGCGGCTTGGCGACGAGGGGCTCCATGTCCTCGACGTCGTACGTCTTGAACGTGTGGAAGCGTGCATCCTCGTCCCCGAAGACCGCCTCCCAATTCGCATCCGTGCGCGCTCGAACGTACTCGAACGTCTTCTCGTCGGCCGGAATGATGCCGTTCTTTCCGCCGGCCTCGATGGCCATGTTCGTGAGCGTCATCCGCTCGTGAACCGGCAGGTCGAGTACGGCCTGACCGTCGAATTCGAGGGCGCGATACGTCCCCCCGTCGGTCCCGATGTCGCCGATGACCTGTAAAATCAGATCCTTGGCCATCAGATACGGAGGCAGCTTGCCCTCGAAGACGAACTTCATCGTCTCCGGGACCTTGAGCCAGAGCTTCCCCGTGCCCATGATCAAGGCCGCATCCGTATTTCCGACGCCCGTCGAGAACATGCCGAAGGCGCCGGACGTGCAGCTGTGGCTGTCGGTCCCGACGAGCAGCGATCCGGGGCGATTGAAACCCTCCTCCGCGAGGGCCATGTGACAGACGCCCTTGTAACGGGGCGTGCCGACGTCGTAGAAATAGGGCAGCGCCTGCTCGGCTGCGAATTCGCGGAGGAGATCCACGTTTCGATTCGCGTGATGGTTCTTCGTGAAGATGTAATGGTCGGGAATGATGACCACCTTTTCCTTGTCCCAGACCCGCGCGTCTCGGCCGAACTCACGCTTGAAAATGTCGATCGTCGGCGGACCGCACACGTCATGGGTCATCAGCACGTCGACGTTCACCCAGACGTTGTCTCCCGGCGCGACGCGATCGCGACCCGCGTGCCGGGCCAATATTTTCTCCGTTATCGTCATGGGCAAATCTCCGCTCTT
>CAZMXY010000031.1:10207-23489 GCA_964570345.1 uncultured Rhodothermales bacterium
CGCTTCGTCACGCTACGCCGCCCTGAAACGACCGCATGATGCCGTTGCCCACGAACGCCAGGTTCTCCTCCTCGGAACGAAAGGCTTCGAGGTGGTTGAGGGCGTTCAGATAGGCGTCCGCGGAAGCCTGGAGAACGTCGGTGCTTCGGGCCGTCCCTTTGAAGAACGCGCCACCCTGGCCCACCAGTACGGTCACTTCGCCGATCGCGTCCGCCCCTTCCGAGACGGATCGAATCGAGTAACTCTCGAGCTCGTGGGCGCTGCCGACCGCATGATTGATGGCGCGATAGATGGCATCGACCGGGCCGTCCCCCGTGGCCTTCTCTCGTCGCAACTCGCCGATGCGCGTGTGATAGAGGGCGACCTCGGCTTCGGGTTTCTTTCCCGTACCCACGTGTACGGAGATTCCGTCCAAACGATAATGCGGGTTCATGGCATGCTCCTCACTTCCGTTGACCAGATGAAACAGATCCTCGTCGAATATTTCTTTCTTTCGGTCGGCCAGCTGCACGAAGAGCTGATACAACGTGTCCCTTCGTTCGTCCTCGACGTGAAGGCCGAGCCGCTCGAGCCGGCTGAAAAAGCCATGGCGGCCGGAATGTCGCCCGAGGCGAATCTGCTCGGCCGTCTGACCGACGTCCGCGGCCTGCATGATCTCGTACGTGTCGCGTCGTTTCAACACGCCGTGCTGATGGATTCCTGCTTCGTGCGCGAAGGCGTTCCGCCCGACGATGGCTTTGTTGGGCGGCACGGGGAATCCGGTCGCAACCGAGACCATGCGGCTGGTTTCGGTTAGATAGCGGGCCTCCACGTCGGTGTCGACGCCGTACTGCTCGCTCCGAACGCGAAGCGCCATGACGACTTCTTCCAGAGACGCATTTCCCGCTCGCTCGCCGATCCCGTTGATCGTACACTCGATCTGCCGGGCTCCGGCACGGATGGCCGCCATGGAGTTGGCCACGGCCATGCCCAGGTCGTCGTGGCAGTGGGCCGAGAGTACGATCCGCTCCGGATGGGCGAGCCGCTCGCGTACGGCCTCGAACATCGCTCCATACTCCGACGGCGTGCAGTATCCGGTCGTATCCGGAATGTTGATGGTCGATGCGCCGGCCTCGACGGCCACTTCGACGACCTCGCACAAATAGCCGAGGTCGGTTCGACCGGCGTCCTCGGCACTGAACTCGACGTCGTCGGTGTACGTGCGGGCCACTTCGACCGCCTCGCGGGCCATACGCAGAATCGTTCGGCGCTTCTCATCGAGGGTGGCTCCGAATTTCTGCTCGCCAAATTTTGCATCGATGTGAATGTCGCTCGTAGCGATAAAGGTGTGTATGCGCGTGTTCGATCCGCCTTCGAGGGCCTCGCCGGCCGAGCGAATGTCCGCTTCGAGCGCCCGCGCGAGGCCGCAGATGACCGGCCCCTCCACCTCTTGCACGATGCGTGCGACGGCCTCGAACTGGCCGGGGGACGATATGGGAAAGCCGGCTTCGATGACGTTGGCCTTGAGCTTGGCCAGCTGCCGGGCGATTCGCACTTTCTCCGGCATCGTCATGGCGGCGCCGGGCGCCTGCTCGCCGTCGCGCAGCGTGGTGTCGAATATGATTACGTGGTCTTTCATCTATTCAGGTGTCCTTCGACAAAGGAGTTCAGAGCTTGTTTAATGGGCTCTTGGCACGCACCCGGTTCGATCGACGCACTCTGGTCGTCGAGCCCATATGTATCCCCGGGTGCCACGTAAGTCGAAGCGTGAATCGACCTTTCGGCACCATGCATGCTGCGTCGTTCGATCGGTCGTCGGTCATCTCGAGGTCGCTCTTCGTCATCATGCAAGTATTTCTTGGGACGGCTCGGCGATCCATGCCGCGACGCGTGCACCGACGTCCGTCGTCGAGGCCCGTCTGCAGCCCTCCTCCCACATGTCAGCCGTGCGCCACCCCTCATCGAGTACGGACGCCACCGCTCGACGAACGGCCGCGGCCGCCGCCTTCTCGGACAGGTCGTCCAGCATCATGGCGACGCTCAAAATGGCCGCGATCGGATTCGCGACGTCTCGTCCAGCGATGTCGGGCGCGCTGCCATGGACCGGCTCGAACAATCCCACGCGGCCGCCGAGGCTTGCCGAAGGCAGCAGTCCGAGCGAGCCGGGCAGCGTCGCGGCGAGATCCGAGAGGACGTCGCCGAACAAATTTCCCGTGACGACGACGTCGAACGCCGAAGGTCGTCGCACGAGTTGCATCGCGGCATTGTCAACGTAGAGATGCTCGAGCTCGATCTGCGGGAATTCCTCGGCGTGCACCTTCGTCACGACGTCTCGCCACAAGCGAGAAACCTCGAGCACGTTCGCCTTGTCGACGGAAGTGACCTTCCGCCGCCGATTCGCGGCCCACGCGAACGCCACGCGTGCGATGCGGCGCACTTCGTCGGCATCATACCGCATCGTATTGTAGCCTTCGACGGCATTTCGGCCGCGGGGCTGTCCGAAATAGATGCCTCCGGTGAGCTCGCGAACGATCAGTAGATCCGTCCCAGCAACGATTTCCTTGCGGAGGGGCGATCCGGCCGCGAGGGTGGCGGAGACCGAAACCGGCCGCAAATTCGCGAATACGCCCAACTCCTTTCTCAAGCGAAGCAGACCGGCTTCGGGCCGTTTGCCGGCTTCCACGGCGTCCCACTTCGGCCCGCCGACCGCTCCCAACAGCACGGCATCGGAGGCACGGCAGGCTTCGAGCGTCTCGTCAGGCAGGGGCGTATCGAAGGCGTCGATCGCCGCGCCGCCGACGGCATGCTCGCTGACGTACACGCCGAAATCGAACGCATCGGCGGCCGAGCGCAACACGAGCAGCGCCGTTTCCGTCACGTCGCGGCCGATGCCGTCTCCGGGCAGCCAAGCAATTCGGTATGTGTTTCCAGAGGTCATAAACTTCAACGGATCCTCAATCGGGAGTCGGGTCGCCTAAACTTGCGCGGCGGCGGCTTCCTCCTCCGCCCGAGCGGACGAAGTCGAGCGAATCCAGCTCATCATGCTGCGCAATTTCTTGCCGATTTTCTCGATGGGATGATCTTTTGACTGCTGTCGCAGCTCCAGAAGCCCCTCGCCGCCTCGCTCGCACTCGTCGATCCACTCTTTTGCAAATCGGCCGGACTGGACGTCCGCCAGTATCTCGCGCATGCGCTGTTTCGTCGACGCGTCGATCACGCGGGGACCACGGGTGTGATTCCCGTACTCTGCCGTGTCGCTGATCGAGTAGTTCATGTATTCGAGTCCGCCTTCGTAGATCAAGTCGACGATGAGTTTGAGCTCGTGCAGACATTCGAAATAGGCGAGCTCAGGCGGATAGCCGGCCTCCGTGAGGGTCTCGAATCCCGCCTTGATCAACGCCTCCGCCCCCCCGCAAAGCACGGCCTGTTCGCCGAAGAGATCGGTCTCGGTCTCGTCCTTGAAGGTCGTTTCAATCACGCCCGCCCGAATGCCGCCGATGCCCTTCGCATAGCTCAGCGCCAGCTCGAGTGCGCTGCCCGACGCGTCCTGGGCGACCGCCACGAGGCACGGCACGCCCTTGCCCTCCTCGTACACGCGGCGAACCAGATGGCCGGGCGACTTGGGTGCGACCATGAAGACGTCGACGCCCTGCGGCGGCACGATCTGCTCATAATGGATGTTGAAGCCGTGTCCGAAAACGAGCGCCTTGCCGGGCTCCAAATACTGCCGAACGTGCGCCTCGTACACCGTCTTCTGATGCTGATCCGGTACCAGCATGACGACGACGTCGGCCCACCGGGTGGCGTCTTCAATCGTCTCGACCCGCAGCCCCTTCTCTTCCGCGACCCGCTTCGACTCGGAACCCGAGCGCAGACCGACGACGACGTCCACGCCGCTGTCACGAAGGTTCAGCGCATGGGCGTGGCCCTGGCTGCCGTAGCCGATTACCGCGACGCGCTTGGACTTGATGAGGTCGAGATCGGCTTCGTAGTGAACGTGTATGGACATAGTCTGGCTTGTGCTCGTTTTCGATGAGGAGCTGGGAGACGAGTGAGGACGCTCAACGTGGCGCCTGCGACCCCGATTGACGAATCCCGTCTCCATCTAACATGTAGTCCTGTAAAAACATGTAGTTAGGCGTGCAAATTTGATTCCGTCGCGAGCGCTCAGTCGCCGAATTGCAGGGCACGGCGCATCGCCACTCGACCGCTTCGAGCGATCTCGACGATGCCGTGGGATCGCATCATGCCGATGAACGCGTTGACCTTCTTCGTAGGACCCACCAGCTCGAAGGTCATCGTTTCCGTCGTCACGTCGACGACTTTTCCTCGGAAGATCTCGAGGGTGCCCATTAATTCCGACCGATTTTCGGACGTATAGGTGACTTTGAGGAGGCAAAGTTCGCGCTCCACGTACTCATCCCGGGTGAGATCGGTCGATTCGAGCACGTCGACGAGACGCTCGAGCTGCCGGTTGACCTGTGCGATGATCCGATCGTCGCCCGTGGTGACGATCGTCATGCGCGAAACGGACGGTTCGTCGGTCTCTCCCACGGTGACGCTTTCGAGGTTGAATCCGCGGGCCGAGAAGAGATTGATGACACGGTTCAGCGCGCCGATCGAGTTTTCGACCAGAATCGCGATGATGTGCCGGTTCTCTCGCTTCGCGTCGTCCGGGTAGATCGGCTCACCCTGAGCCTTTTTCCGGATGAGTTGCTGCGGAGTGAGCGTGATGTTCGTACCCATGTTCGTTTGAATCGATGAAGGAGGTTCTCTACACGAACGCGTCCGGCGTGAGTCGCTTCGTTATCATTTCGTCGGTCGAGGCGCCGGCGGGCACCATCGGGAAAACCATTTCTTCCTTGATGACCTGAAACTCCATGAGAACCGGTCGATCGTTGATCGTCCAGGCCTCCTCGATCACGCGTTCGACGTCCTCCGGCTTCGTCGCGCGCAGCCCCACGCAGTGGTGAGCCTCCGCGAGCTTCACGAAGTCGGGGTTGGTGGCCTTCAGGTCGGTGTGGCTGAAACGGTTCTCGTGGAAAAGCTCCTGCCACTGGCGAACCATCCCCAGGAAGTTGTTGTTAATGACGGCCACCTTGATGGGCAGTTTGTGCGCCGCACAGACGCTGAGTTCCTGCGCATTCATGACGAATCCGCCGTCGCCGCTGATCGAAACGACCGTTTTGCCGGTGTCTCTCAGCCCGAACGCGGCCCCCATGGCGGCCGGAAGGCAGAATCCCATCGTGCCCAGGCCGCCCGACGTGATGTGAGACCTCGGATGGAGGAACCGGTAGTACTGCGCCGTCCACATCTGATGCTGCCCCACGTCCGTGACGACGACGGCGTTGCCTCCGGTCTTTTCGCGGATCTTCTGGATCACGTACTGTGCGCGCAAGCGTCCGTCGCTATGATCGAACGTCAGCGGACATTCGTCTTGCCAGGCCTTCACCCGTTTCAACCAATCCTTCGTATGAGACGCTTCCACGATCGGAATCAGTCGCTCGAGCACGTTACGCACGTCACCGACGACCGCGCAGTCGACGTAGACGTTCTTCGAAATACACGACGGATCGATGTCGACGTGAATGATTTTGGCGTGGGGCGCCCACGAATCGAGTTTCCCCGTGACGCGGTCGTCGAAGCGGGCGCCGACGGCGATGATCAGGTCGGCATTCTGAACGGCCATGTTCGCACACCACGTCCCGTGCATCCCGAGCATGCCGAGCGACAGCTCGTCGTCTTCGGGAAAGGCACCGAGCCCGTGCAACGTCGTCGTCACCGGAATGCGGGCCTTGCGAGCCAACTCCGTGAGTAGTGCCGAGGCATCCGAGTTGACGGCGCCTCCACCCACGTACAGCAGGGGCTTCTGCGCGACCGCCATCATTTCGGCCGCTTTCCGGATCGGCCCGTCTTCGCTGACTCGCGGCGGCGTATAGCCGCGAAGATCGACCTCGTCCGGGTACTCAAACTCGGCTTCGGCCAGGAGGACGTCTTTCGGCAAATCGACCACGACAGGTCCGGGCCGTCCCGTTCGCGCGATGTGGTAGGCCTGCCTGACGGTTCGGGCGAGGTTTCGAACGTCGCGGACGAGGAAGCTGTGCTTCGTGATGCTGCGCGTAATGCCGATCGTATCACATTCCTGGAACGCGTCGTTACCGATCAGCGCCGTCGGGACCTGGCCCGTAAAGACGACGATGGGCACCGAATCCATGTACGCGTCCGCGATACCGGTCACGGTGTTCGTCGCACCGGGACCGCTCGTGACGAGCACGGTGCCCACTTTGCCGGTCGCCTTCGCGTAGCCTTCGGCGGCGTGCGTCCCTCCCTGCTCGTGGCGAACGAGGATGTGTTCGAACGTCGGATTGATGCGGGCCATCTCATCGTAAACCTTGATGACGGCGCCGCCGGGATGCCCGAAGACGATCTCGACACCCTCCGCCTCCAGCGAGCGGAGAAAAATTTCGGCGCCGCTCATACGACGTGTTGCCTGTACGGAGGGTTGGGATTCTGGCATACCGTCTCCTGTCGTATCAGGCATGGCTTTCGTCGGGACGTCCTGCTCGGTTTTCATGTAGTGGACTCGCATGGAGTGTGGTTCTTCGATTTCGCACGCGCCGAGATCGGCACGGCTCGGGGTCCAGACGCCTTCGCGAACCACCCGCGTCGGGCTCGGTCGCGGACGTACGTGTCCCTTGGCGTCGACCAAGAAGCAAGGTCACATTGAGGTTTTCGCATCGGCATCCGCGCGGACTTCGAGGGCCAACCCCTCAATCATCCTGATGCCTGCGTGCACGCTCGAAGATTTGCCGGGGATTGACCGCTCGGTTAGCCCGTAATGAGAATAAGGCTAATAAGGAGGACCGAAATAATTCGGCCGCTGACGAGAAGGTCAATCCTTTCCAGTACGCGTGCACGAATGAACGAGTCGACGCGACCCACCGGCAGGCCGCGGCCGCAAAATCGACCGTAATGGGCGCTGCTATGGAGAGGCACGTTTCTCATCGTCGTATGCTTTGCATTCGGCTGATCTCGACACTGCGTCGATCACCTTGCATCAAACTGTACGCCAATAACGGGAATAGGGTCGCACGCGTCAAGGTGAACGAAGATCAATAATTCAAGTACCGCGCCTGGCGATGCAGATTATCGGTAGCGCTTACAATTCAAGAAAATTGGGCGCCGTGGCGTTAGATGTTTATCTTCTTAGGCCTTTCCTCATTTTTGCCTTCATAAGTGTGGCCATAAGAAGGACCCACCTCGCTTGGGGGGCAGGCATTTCATTTAATCTTCACACGTCTCGAAGCGCTTCGAGCCCCTTTCGGTCCGGTCGGTGCACGGAAAAACGAGTGCTTCCGTTCCGCTTCGACGTCCCGTATGGACCCGGCCATCGGTCTCGTGGCGGGAAAATATGACCGCCCCGCTCGCCATTCATCGATTCTCCACACGGCTCGCAAGCGCTTTTCCCAACCTCCTCATGCGTCGATTCGCCTGAAAGCGCTTTTAATTTCGCTCAAGTCTTGAAGCAGTAAGGTACTTTTGCTTAATATTATTTCGCTTGGTACGATTTCAGCCTTTGTTTTTTAAAAATAGACCGAGCACTCCTGACACCTCGGTGTGTCAGCCTCGATCTGACTTCCTCTGTCATCACCTATAATGATCTCCCGTACCGTCATGAAACGATTCAATCTCCTCCTCGTCCTGACCGCCGCCGTCCTACTGAGCCCCGCCGTGCCCGTCGCGGCCCAATCCTTCAGCGTCGGCGCCGACGTCGTCAGCCGATACGTCTGGCGTGGTACCGACTACGGGGAATCGGCCAGCGTACAACCCGCCCTCTCGTTCTCCGCCGGCGGCTTTGAAGTGGGAACGTGGGCCTCCTACGCCATGAATCCCGAGGGGGCATTCGCCAACGAGCACGACCTGTGGCTGAGCTATACGGCAGGAGCGATTACGTTCGGCGTCACGGATTACTACTTCCCGAACGCCGGATTCGATTTCTTCGACTTTGACGGAGACGGCGAGGGCGCGCACCTCATCGAACCCTTCGTCTCCTTGAGCGGTCCCTCGACGTTCCCGATGACGTTCTACGCCGGTTATTTTGCGCACAACGATCCGGACAATTCGGTCTATTTGAACGCGACGTATCCCTTCGCCATCGACGGCGTGGATCTGTCCTTCGGGGTCGGCGCCTCCGCGACCGAAAGCGCGCTTTACGGGACCGACGGATTCGGCATCGTCGAGCTGAATCTCGCGGCGTCGAAGAGCATTCCGATCACGGACGGATTTGCGCTCCCCATCAACGTGGCGTACGTCCTGAATCCGTATGCCGAGAAGAGTTTCCTCGTAGTAGGCCTTAGTTTCTGAAGCCGAGAGAGCGGACCCGTCGCTCGGCTACGTGCCGGCGACGCGTTCGCCTCTCAGGAACGATTCCGCCATTCGCACCGTCTCGGCGCTGCCGATGTAGAGCGGCGTGCGTTGATGGAGGGTCTCCGGCTGCTTCTCCAGTATTCGCCGGTACCCGTCGGTGGCGCGCCCGCCGGCCTGCTCGACGATCATGGCCATCGGATTTGCCTCGTACATGAGCCGAAGCTTTCCGTTCGGATTGCCCCGCGTGGCCGGATACATGTAGATGCCGCCCTGGATCAGGTTTCGGTGAAAATCCGACACGAACGATCCGATGTATCGAGTCTTGTACGGCCTGCCCGTCTCCTCGTCCTCTTCCTGCATCCACTTGATCCACTGCTTGAGGCCCGACTCCCACGAATTGTACGAGCCCTCGTTGATGGAGTACATCGATCCGACGCGGGGCGTTTTGACGTTCGGGTGTGAGAGGAGAAACTCGCCGATCGACGGGTCCAGCGTAAAACCGTTGACACCGTCGCCGGTAGTGTAGACGAGCATGGTGGACGACCCGTAGACGACGTAGCCTGCCGCCACCTGCCGGCTCCCCGGCTGCAGGGCCGCTTCCGCCGTGGGGACGTCGAATTCGTCGGGCAGTCGATAGACGCTGAAGATCGTGCCCACCGACACGTTCACGTCGATGTTGCTCGACCCGTCGAGCGGATCCAGGAGCACGATGTATTTGCCGTCTTCGCCGCGGGTGAGCTGGATCGGGATGGCCTCGGCGTGCTCCTCCGAACCGATCAAGCAGCACTCCCCCCCTCGACGGAGGGCGCGCACGAGCTCGGCGTGCGCGAGGGCGTCCATTTTTTGCTGCGTCTCGCCCTGAACGTTGATTTCGCCGGTCTCCCCGTAGATGTCGGCGAGGCCCGCGCGACGCATGTCTCGATTGATCATCTTCGCCGCAACGGATATGTCGCGAAGCAGCCGCGAAAATCCACCCGTCGAATGCGGAAATTTCCGCTGCTGCTCGATGATGAACTGCTCGATCGTCTTGAATTCCCCGAGCTCGGAAACGGGTGAACCGTTTGATGAATGGGTCATGAGATGGGGCGGCGGATGATTCGTCTAACCGGCATTACCGTTCAATGTTATCCATGGATGGCGCTCCGCCAAACGCCGGAGCACGCTTCGCGTGTGAGGGTTTACCTCCGGTTCGGCCTCGAGTTCGGCAGCCAGGCGCGGTAGGTCTTCCGGCGTATCGACGTCGTACCAGTACGGTAGTATCGTAACGTTTATTTCCGACTCCGGAAGGCGATCGAGCGTCTCCGAGAAAACGTCGGCGTGACTGTATTCCATGTTTCGGAAGAGCTCGGGATAGAAGTCATTCATCCCGAGCAGATAAAAACCACCGTCTTCGGCGGGTCCGAACACGATGGATTTTGGTCTCGAGAGCGATTCGAAGGCATAGTCGAGGAAGGGCCCGGGAAGCGTCGGGTGATCGCTTCCCGTGATGACGAGGCGGTCGTAACCCGCCGCAAAACTCTCCAGGAACGCCCGCGCCATGCGTTCGCCCAGATCGCGGCCCGCCTGGGCATGCATGGAGACCGCATCCGGAACGACGCCTTTCAGGATGCCCGTCCGCAAGTCCGTCTCGCGAGGCGCCAGATATAGTCGCGTGTCGACGCCGCGGCCCGCGTATCGAGCCAGCAGGTCGCGAAGAAAGGCGGCGTACAAATCGGCGGCCTCCGTCTCGTCGAGGTCGGGCGTGAGGCGCGTCTTCACGCGCCCGGCCTCCGGTACTTTCGCAAAGACGATGAGTGCGGAGCTCATGCGACGGTTTTCTCCCTCGTCATTCGACGCATGACGCGAGCGACGGCCGAGACGGCGAAGTCGACGTCGTCGGCGGTCGTGTCCTTCCCTACCGAAAAACGGACCCCGGCGGACGCCGTCGCACGATCAAGCCCGATGGCCGTCAGGACGTGGCTCGGCTCGCGGGCGCCGCTCGTGCAGGCCGATCCGGCCGAAGCCATTACCCCCTCGAGATCCAAATTCAATAGGAGCATTTCGCCGTCGACGGGTACGCCGTCCATCGGCGGAATTGCCACGTTCAGCACGTGCGGCATGACGGCCGCTCGATCAGTCGGCGTGTTGACGATCAGCCGCGCGCCCAGGAGATCCACGAGGCCGTCTCGCAGCCGATCTCGCATCGCCGCCGCGTGCTTTCGTCGTTCGGGAGCGTTCTCGACGGCCCTCTCCAGCGCCTCGGCCATGCCGACGATCGCGGCCACGTTCTCCGTGCCCCCACGCCGGCGGCGTTCCTGTGCCCCGCCTTCGATCAGGGGCTCGAAGTCGACCCCACCGCGCACGTAGAGTACGCCAACTCCTTTCGGCCCGTAGAACTTGTGAGCCGAAATCGTGGCCAGATCCACGTCGAGCTCGTCGACACGCAACAGTCCGTAGCCGGTAGTCTGCACGGCGTCGGTGTGCATCACCACGCCCCGAGCCCGGCAGGCGGACGCGATCGCCGCCACGTCCGTCAGCGTGCCGAGCTCGTTGTTGCCGTGCATCAACGACACGAAGTCGACGTCGCCGTTCAGGTGCTCGACGACCCGTTCGGGTGAGGGCGCGCCCGTTCGCCCCGGGCTCAACAAGATCGTCCGACGGCCGTCCCCTCGAAGCCGCTCGACGGGACGTAGCACGGCTTCGTGCTCCGCGGCAGACGTCAAAAGGCTGCCGCCGCCGCGACGTGCGCCGTGACGGACGGCAGCGTTGTTCGATTCGGTACCCCCGCTGGTAAAGACGATCTCGCTCGGCTCGGCGCCGATCAATGCCGCGATCTTCTCACGGCTTTCCTCGATGCCGAAACGCGCCTTGCGCCCCAGCGCGTGCAGCGACGACGCATTGCCGAACGTCTCGGTCAAATACGGCAGCATGGCCGCGAACACCTCTGAAGCTAGAGGCGTTGTAGCAGCATGATCGAAGTAGACGCGTCGCATCGCTGGACTGCGGCAAGTGTTTCGGAGGAACGCCGGCTCACCGGCTCGGAGGAACGTCGGCTCGTAGAGGATCCCTTAACGTCTTACGTTCGCCGGCCGTTCGCGAACCGCCGGTAGATCCATGGAAACGCACGTTCCCCGGTAGGGATTCGCCGGGACCGTGTGGGAGAGGACGGCCGTCGGCTGCGTACTCCGTCGCCGTGCCATTTTGCGCGCGTAGCACGTGCCCGCGTGTTGGGCGCGTAGCACGTGCCCGCGTGTAAAAATCATGTCGACGGCGCCGGCGGGAAGATCCGGAGGACGTGGTGATTCGTATCTCCATGGTCCGTACGTTCCCAAGGCACGTTTCATTACGAAGGCGTTGAATGGATAAGCTCGTTATCGAAGGCGGTCATCCGCTCCGCGGTACGCTGCCCGTCAGCGGATCAAAGAACACCGCACTGCCTCTCATGGCCGGCGCGATTCTCGCGGGCGGGAAGACGACGATCACGAACGTGCCGGACCTTCGAGACGTCACCACCTTCGCCCACGTACTCCGAATCTGCGGGGCTTCCGTCAAGTTCGAATCTCAATCTCACGTCCTGACCATCGACGCTTCCGGCGTCGATTTCCCGGAGGCGCCCTACGATCTGGTCAAAAAGATGCGCGCCTCATTTTACATGCTCGGGGCGCTTCTCGGACGCTGCGGTCGGGCCCGCGTCTCGCTGCCCGGTGGCTGCGCCTGGGGGCCGCGCCCCGTGGATCTTCACCTTAAAGGGATGGAGGCTCTCGGCGCCGAGATCGAGCTGGAACAGGGCTACGTCGTCGCGAAATCGAAAGGCGATCGACTCGACGGAGGCAATTTTTCGATGGAACCCTCCAGCGTGGGGGCGACGATCAATCTCATGCTCGCGGCCGTCACGGCGAGAGGCGGGTCGCGGATCGAGAACGCGGCACGCGAACCGGATGCCGTGGTCTTCGGCGAGATGCTGCAGCAGATGGGCGCGCGGATCGAAGGCCTCGGAACGACGACGCTCGAAATCGAGGGCGTCGACGCGCTGCGGCCGATCGAATTTCGAAACGCTCCCGACCGCATCGAGCTCGGAACGTTCATGATCGCGGCGGCCATCGCCGGCGAGCCGGACGGCGAGCCGGTTCACATCGCAAATGCCGACCCCAACTATTTAGGCGATGCGTTCGTTGATGCGTTTGCGCAGACGGGAACGCGCTTCACGCTCGGAAAGGACTACGTAAACGTGATCGCCCCGGAGAGAATCCATCCGGCATCGATCGAAACGGGGGTATACCCGGGGTTCCCGACGGATTTGCAGGCGCAGTGGACCGTCCTGTTGACGCAGGCCGTCGGCAACGGCCGCGTCGTCGACTCCATTTATTTCGATCGATTCAAACACGTACCGGAATTGCGCCGGATGGCCGCGAACGCCATCGTGGTCGGCAACGAGGTCGTCGTCGAGGGCTCGAACAGCCTGCAAGGTGCGACCGTCATGAGCACGGACCTACGGGCCAGCGTCTCGCTCGTATTGGCCGGCATGGTCGCTCGCGGGGACACGCACGTACTCCGCGTCTATCATCTCGACCGCGGTTACGAGAATTTGGACGGCAAACTATCCGCAGCCGGGATTCGAATTCGGCGGGAGGAGTACGATGAGTTCGCCGAACCGGTGATCGACGAACCGATGGTGGAAGCAGGGTGACGGTCAGCCGGCTTCCGCGAGATAATTCCGGTTCAGCTTGGTAGTGCCCGGCCGGGGTACCGGCACGTAAGGCAAGTCGGTGAAGGCCATCTCCTGAGGCATCAGATCCATTTGCGCGCTCAGTAGTTCGTCCCACGTCACTTCTTGACCGGTATAAGCGCTCTCACGCCCTAGAACGCCGGTCAACGTGCTGTCGGCGATCTGCAGTGCCTCGTTGATCGGCTCGTCGTTCCGGATGGCGGCGATGAGGTCCGCGTGTTCCTGCACGTA
>CAZMXY010000031.1:23589-28622 GCA_964570345.1 uncultured Rhodothermales bacterium
GCACGCTCGGGATTCGCCCTGAACACCCAATTGAAGACGTCGAGGTTGTGGACGAACTGCTCGACGACGTGATCACCCGACAGCCAGGTGAAGTAGTACCAGTTCCGGCATTGCCATTCCATGTCCGACATGCCCGGCTGCCGTTCTCGCAGCCAGATGGGGCCCGTCAGATAGTAGGCCTGCGCGGCGACGACGTCTCCGATGGCGCCTTCGTGAATCCGATGGACGGCCTCCACGAAGCTCGGTTGGCGGCGATAGAGCGTGCCGGCGACGATCGACAGACCTTTCTCCCGGGCGATGGCTCCCGACTCGACGACCGACGCATAACCCGCCACGTCGACGTTGGTCGGTTTCTCCGCGAAGACGTGCTTGCCCGCCTCGACCGCGTAGCGCAGATGGAGCGGCCTGAAGCCCGGCGGCGTAGCGAGGATGACGACGTCGACGCCGCTGTCGATGACGTGTTTGTAGTTGTCAAAGCCGGTGAACGTCCGCTCGTCGCTTACCTGCATCGCCTCGCCGACGTGCTCCGCTAGGCGCCGGCGAGAGTCTTCGAGACGATCCTCGAACAGGTCTCCCATGGCGTAGATCTCGACGCCTTCGGCGGCAGCCACGGCGTCGGCGGCGGCACCCGTACCGCGGCCTCCGCAACCGACGAGCCCGACGCGCAGGCGATCGGAGCCGCCCGCATAGGCGAAGCGGCCGGCGCTCAGCGTGATTGATGCGCCCGCGGCCGCGGCCGCGGCCGACTTGACGAACGCGCGGCGCGACACGCCGCCTTTCGATCGGACAGTCATAGACGGATCCATTACTTCAACCTCCTGGCTTAGCTCTGTTGCTCTAGCGTCACACCTGTTATATATACGCCAACTCGGGGGCATGCGCAGAACTTTCCGCTAGTTTGGCCCATATTCAACACCGTACGAAACGACCTCGGAACCAAAGCCCGTCAACGCGGGGAGAACGAAGATGTTGTGGACGATCATCATAGTACTACTCATCCTCTGGCTTCTCGGTCTGGTCAGCGGCTACACGCTCGGCGGCATTCTGCACATTTTGCTGGTCGTCGCCGTGGTCGTATTGATCGTCAACCTTGTTAGGGGACGGAGGGTCGTTTAGGGCGTGTGACCGTCACGCGCGCACGCCGTCGTTGCGAATGGAGGGAACCTCCCTCTGAGGCGCCGGCGTCCCCGCTCGAAAACCGGAGCAGGGACGTCGGCGGCTTTGTTCTTCACCCGTTCACCCACTCGGGCGACGAGCCGTCATTCGACGCGCTTGACGACGCAAAGCGTAACGTCGTCGTGGGGATCCGCGTCTCTCACGTGCGCGCCGACCGCATTGATTATCGCCTCGACGATCTCTTCGGCGGTGCCCTTTCGCGCTCCGGTTAGCGTCGCGATCAATCGCTCCTCTCCGAATTCGTCGCGGTCGTCGTTCATCGCCTCCGACACGCCGTCGGAATAAAGGAAGAGGACGTCACCGCGATTCATCCGGATCGATACGCACGGAATGTCCACGTCGGCCAACCCGCCCACGAGAAAGCCGGCGGTGTCGATTCGCTCGGCGGAGCCATCGGCGCGGCAGAGCAGCGGGCGGTTGTGACCGGCATTTGCCAGATCGACCACGTGGGTTTCCGCGTCGAGGATTCCGTAGACGAGCGTCACGAACGTTCCGCGGCGCATACTTCGATACAGCAACCGGTTGAGGGCCGTCAAGCATTCGGCCGCAGACGAGTGCATGGCCGCGTTTGCCCGAAGGGCGGCCTGAACGTTGGCCATCATGAGCGCCGCGGGCAAGCCTTTGCCCGACACGTCCGCCACGCACGCCCCGACGCGCTGCGATCCCAGGACGAGATAATCGAAATAGTCGCCGCCGATGCTCTGCGCCGGTATGCTGCGGCCGGCAAGCTCGTAGCCCGGGACGTGGGGCGACTCCTCGGGCAGCAATTTCTGCTGGATTTCCGCGGCGAGCCGCATCTCCTCGCGGATTCGCAGGAACGCTCGCTCCTCCTCATACAGGCGGGCGGTCTCCACGACTTGTGCCGACTGCGTCGCGATAATGGCCAGGAGGCGCCGATCCTCCTCGGAAAAGCCGGAGGCCGCCTTTTTGTTGTACAGCGTGACGGCGCCGATCAACCGCGAGCGAGCGAGAAGCGGTGCACTGATCACGTTCCGAATGCGCTCGTCCCACTTGACGCCCGAAAATCGGTGATCGTTCAGCGGATCGTTGATGACGATGGGTTGCCGGTTGAGCAGAATCCATCCGAGAATAGCCTCGTCGAGATGAAAGGTAAAGTCCTCCGCGGAATCCGAGCGCGTGCGGATGAGCGTCCGCATCGGCTCTCGATGCTCTTCGTCAACGAGCGTGACCACGCCCTGAGCGGTACCGAGAGCCTTGAGTGAACGCTTGATGATTCGGTTCATGATCTCGTCCGAGTCGAGCGATGCTCCGATCTCTCGGCTGAGCTCGTTCAAGATGGAGAGTTCCTCCACCGCCCGCCTCAGGCGCCTGTTTTCTTGTTCGAGCTCCTCCAAGCGTCTCTGCTCATACGTTTCCATTGCGTCTACGACGTCCAAATGCGTCGCCTTCGATCTCTTGTCCGTTGTCCTTACCCCATCCAGCCCATCGTCCTGACTACCCACACCCCGAGCCAGCAGGCCAGCGCAGCCCCGATTCCGTGCGTGAGGGCCCTTCCCAGCGCCGACGGCGTAACGGCCACGAATCCGTCCCCGAGAACGAGCTCGGCGAGCTCGGCCAGGAGGACCGCGCTTCCGAATGCCAGCGGAAGATTGGCCGGAAAACCGACGGGACGATATAACAGGAAAGACAACGCCACGGCCCCGAGCAGTGCCGCAACGGCACCGCCGACGGACAGGACGCCTCGTCGAGCGTTCCCCGTTTCGGATACGTCGCTAAAAAAGTGCACTGAGCTGAATCTGCATGGTGTGAATGACGGAGGCTTCGGAGGGCGCTCGTCCGTCGTACGAGAACGTCGCTCTCAGATATTCATTCAGCGTGTACTGGCCTCGTAACGACCAAAGATAAGACGTTCCCGGCCCGCGTCCGTCCGTCAGCTCGAATTGAGCGAGTCCGACGGCCGATCCGTCGAGCGCTACGCGTGCGATTTCTCCCCTGACGGCCATCTGCAGCTTCCGCGGCACCGTGTACCGAAGCTCGGCCGGCCACTTGAATACGTGCGCGGTCAGGCCGGCGGATCCGTCCTTCTTGCGGGCGAACGAGGGCGAGCCGACGATCTGAAATTGCGGCGATATGCGAAACGAGGCCTCCGGCTCGAGGCGAACGGATCGAATGTCGTACGTGCGCGACGCGAAGGCCGGGCTGTGCAACCGATTTCTCTCTAACGCCGTGACGAGTCGGGTGCTCCAGGCGTCGCCGATCTGCGTTCGCCCATCCAGGCGGAAGGCGTTCACGAATCGCTCCTCCGATCCCGCCGTGAGTTCATTGAAGCTGCGTACTTGATTAAACGAGAGATCGAGACCGTATTCGGGACGTCCGCGAAAAAGAAAGAAGTCTTGGGCGATTCGGAGGCGACCGTTCAACGTCTGACCCGGGCGACGAAAACGGCTCAGATCGAGCAGATAGACGGCCGCGAGATCGGAATCTCGCGTTTTCTCACGAATCTCGAGCGTCGTCCTGCTCGTCACGAGGGCCAGCGTTCGACGCCAGGTCGATTCCGACTCTCGCCAGAGTCGCGCCGGGTCGAACTCCAGTCGAAGTCGCGTTTGAACGTTCACGACGGGGATGAGCTCGTCCGAGGGAATGAACGTCTTCACGTACGTCCCCTCGTTCGGAAGGCTTTCCGGCACGAATTCGTCGATCTGCACGACGCCGTCGCCGTTCGTGTCGTTCCAGACGTATTGGCCCAGCTCCGGCCCCGTCCGCACGTAGATCTCCTGCAGGGTCGGCGTACGCTCGGAGATGCCTTCGTAGAGCCAGTTGACCTGCACGGCCTGATTCAATGGTTGATAGCGGGAATTCCAACGCAGGATCACCGACTCCGCGTCCTCGCGCTGAAGTTCCACGCGGAATCGGTCGGTGAATCGGCGGATCCGGTAGCCCACGCTGCCGTCCGCATCGAACACGGCAGAGGGACGGTAGCGAAACGAGGTTTGCGTCGTCCACGATCGCGCCGCGTCCTCCACCGACCCGTCGATCCAATCGGCCTCGTCCCGGAAAGCCAGGAAGCCGTCGATCTCGACGTCGCCGCTCCCCCAGGTTAGACCGGGTCGGACTTCTACGAAATCGAAGGAGCGCCGGGCCAGGCTGTCGGTGCCGATGAGTCGCTGGCGACGACGCTCGTGCTCGACTTGAAGGCGCGGTGAGAGCCGTCCACTGAGCAGCGGATACCGGATGATACCGAGCTGTCGCAGCCACCGTCCGTCCTCGCTGGTGAGACGGTCGCGACTGTCGACGTGCTCGATGCGGTAGTTCAGCTCTGGAAGCCCTACTTCACTCGTTTCGAGAAATCCGGCCCGTCGAAGACCCTCGAAGGCCGATCCGAGCTCGAGTCGGCCGACCTCGGCCCGCACGTTCGTCGCATCCGTCAGGTCGAGTCGAAGATTCGCCTCGTCAATGTGTTCGTCGCCACCGTCCGTCACACCTCCCGTCGCGGTGATGGGCCTCGAGATCAGATTCCATCGGCGATCGAACTCGACCGGACGGATACGATCGAAGGCCTCGAACGAGCCCGCCGTGAATCGCCTCCTGATCTCTCCCGAGACGCGCACGGCGCCCAGCGGGACGTCCGCCAACCGCATGCCGAGCAGATACGCATGACCCTGATCGTCGAAGTCGTCGAGGGGCGATATCCTGTTTTCATCCATCATCGAACGGGCCCATTCACCGAAGAGCTCCACGCCGCGTATCGGCTCCACGCCGCCGCGAAAATCAATCAGGCGGTGCTGCTGGGGCTTCGGCAGGATTCGAATCGGCAGGTAATCGCCCTGCCCGGCTCCCCGGAATTCGTAGACGATGCCGTTCACGGATCGTCCCACGCGCTCGTAGCTCCCCTCTCC
>CAZMXY010000032.1:0-24122 GCA_964570345.1 uncultured Rhodothermales bacterium
TCGAGGAACTCCGGCATCGTGTAGACGCCGCTCTTGACGTAGAACGGCACGAAGACCCAGCCGAGCAGTAGCAGGATCAGCGACGCCTGCAGCTCGAACTGGCCGAGTGCGACGCCGCTGGCCGCGCCCGTGCCGGCGAGGCCGATGAGATGTTCGGAGCCGATGTTCGACGCGAAGAGCGATGCACCGACGACAAACCATCCGACGTTCCGGCCGGCAAGAAAGTAGTCGGCGGACGTTTCGTGCGAGGTGCGCTCACGCCAGACGGCCCATCCGGCGACCAGAAATATGACGGCGAAATAGACGCCGACGACCAGCCAGTCGAGAGACGAGAAAATCTGCATCCAATGCCGATCTGAAGAGAGTCACAAAAATGGACCAGTATATCGAATTGGATATTAACATGGGTGGGAGGGGGTAATTCCCCCGCCGCGCTGCAGCCGGCACCGTGCTCAGCCGGTCCTGAATCCGAGACCGGATTCGTCGAATCGTACGATGGACTGGCGTTGCACACGAGGTTGCGTTATACTACGGGTGGACGAGGTGTAAACGTTTACATACGGGTGTCGCCCGGCCACGCAGAGTGGTGGCAGAACGATGCCCATCAAACGTCGCACACGTATCGCTCCCGATGCAAGAGCAGGCGCACGCCGACCCTGAGAAGCTCGGATGACGTGCCCGTCGCCGTGAGATCCGCACCACCGGCCTGGCGAAGCCGCTCGCGAATTTCCCGGAAATCGTCCTCACCGCCATCGCCGACGCGACGCTCGAGCGGCCGTCAACATGCACAGGACGTACGAATGAATGGAGTCATCACGCCGGACCCCGCCACGGAGCAGTTCCTGGAGTCGCTCCTGGACCGGATGACCATCGACGAAAAGCTCGGACAGCTCACCCTTTACGTCGGTCAGTGGAGCGACGTTGGGCCGCGCGTTCCCGAGGGCGGTGAGCAAGAGATCCTCGAGGGAAAGGTCGGTACGTTCTACGGAATTTACGGCGCCGACTATACGCGCGAGATGCAGCGGCTGGCCGTCGAGGAATCGCGGCTCGGCATTCCGCTCCTCTTTGCGCACGACGTCCTCCACGGCTTCCGAACGATCTTTCCGGTTCCTCTCGCCCAGGCGAGCAGCTGGAATCCGGCGCTCATCGAAGAAGCGGCTCGCGTCGCCGCCGTCGAAATGTCGGCGCACGGCGTGCACTGGACGTTCGCACCCATGATCGACGTGTCACGAGAGCCGCGCTGGGGTCGAATCGTCGAGGGCGCCGGTGAAGATCCGTTTCTCGGCTCAGCCGCAGCCGCAGCGCAGGTCCGCGGCTATCAGGGAGACGACCTGGCGGCAGACAATACCGTTCTTGCCACGGCCAAGCACTTCGTAGGTTATGGCGATCCGGAAGGTGGGCGCGACTACAATACGGTCAAGATGGGCGAGCGAACGCTTCGAGAGGTCTACCTTCCGCCGTTCAAGGCGGCTGTCGACGCCGGGGTCGGATCCGTCATGGCCGCCTTCAACGACGTCGACGACGTGCCGATGCATGCCCATGACCGGCTGATCAACGGCTTGCTGCGCGGAGCCTGGAAGTTTGAGGGTATCGTCGTGAGCGATTACACCGGCATTCTCGAGCTCGTCGCGCACGGCGTGGCCGCCGATTCCGCGGCGGCGGGCGTCATGGCTCTCGAAGCCGGCATCGACGTAGACATCGTTAGCGGCATTTACCTGACGTTGAAAGAACAGATCGAGTCGGGTCGCCTCTCCGAACGCGTCGTAGACGACGCCGTGCGGCGGGTCTTGACGGCCAAATTGCGATTGGGACTCTTTGACGATCCCTATCGGTACAGCGACGCCGCGAGAGAGACAGCCCAAACGCTCACGCCTTCGCACCGTGACGCGGCTCGGAGACTCGCACGCGAATGCATCGTCTTACTCAAGAACGAAGGCGACGTGTTGCCGTTGGCCAAGGACTTGAAACGCCTTGCGGTGATCGGTGCGCTTGCCGACGATGCGCCGTCGTTTCTTGGCGGATGGTCCGGCGTCGGGCGAGCGGAAGACGTGATCACCGTGCTGGATGGAATTCGGAAGGCGCTTCCGAATGCCGAGGTCCGCTTCGAATGCGGGGCCCATTGGAAGGACGACGACACGACCGGCATTGCGGCGGCCGTCGAGGCCGCCCGAGAGGCCGACGCCGTCATCCTCGTGATCGGCGAGCACTGCAGCCAAAGTGCCGAGGCGAGCAGCAGGGCCTCGCTCGAGCTTCCCGGTGGGCAGCTGGAGCTGGCCAAAGCCGTTCATGCCACGGGGAAACCCGTCGTGGCCGTGCTGACGAATGGGCGTCCGCTCGCCGTTTCGTGGTTGGACGAGCACGTTCCGGCCATCCTCGAAACGTGGTTCCTCGGTATCGAAACGGGCGGGGCGGTCGCGGACGTGCTCTTCGGCGATTACAATCCGGGCGGCAAACTGCCCGTGACGTTTCCGCGAAGCGTTGGACAGGTGCCGATCTACTACAACCACAAGAATACGGGGCGCCCTCCGGATGCCGGCGAAAAGTACACGTCGAAGTATCTGGATTTGCCGTGGGCGCCGCTCTATCCTTTCGGACACGGACTCTCCTATACGACGTTCGCCCACGGTACGCCTCGGGTGAGCGCCGAACGAATCAGAAAAGATGACGGGCTTACCGTCGAAATCGAAGTCACGAACGCGGGCAGCCGCGAAGGCGAAGAGGTCGTGCAGCTCTACGTACGTGACGAAGTGGCAAGCGTCTCTCGCCCGGTCAAGCAGCTTCGAGGTTTCCGCCGCATCCGTCTAGAACCCGGAGAGTGCCGTACCGTCCAATTCGAGCTGACGTCGGACGATCTCGCTTTCTATAATAGGGACATGGAATGCGTCGTCGAACCCGGATTTTTCAGCGTGTACATCGGCGGAAGTTCGAGCGACGTCCGGCATGCGCGTTTCGAGGTACGAGGCGACCGAACCTCGGGCTCGCAACGAGAATCAGACGGTCAAACAAACCCATCCGAAAAATGAGACTTACCCCGTCGATGCCGCATTCGACCATCTATTCTGCCGGATTACTGCTTGTCGCGGTGACGATCAGCGTTCCTGAATTGAGCATGGAGGCGTGGGCCCAGGAGTCCGCGCCGCGCAACGTGGTTATCATCATGAGCGACGACCACCGCTACGACTTCATGGACTTTCACCCCGATGCGCCCGAGTTTCTCGAAACGCCGAACATGGATCGCATGGCCGCCCAGGGCGCTCACGTTCGCAACGCCTTCGTCACGACATCGCTCTGCTCGCCGAGCCGGGCGTCGATCCTGACGGGACAATACGCTCACACGCACGGAGTCGTGGACAATTCGAGTCCGATCCCCGCGGGAACGCGGTTTTTCCCGCAAGATCTTCAGGAGCACGGATACAATACCGCGTACGTCGGCAAGTGGCACATGGGCGAGGTGGACGACGATCCGCAGCCCGGCTTCGACCGATGGGTGAGTTTTCGCGGCCAGGGCACCTATTACGATCCGACGCTGAACATCGACGGCGAGCGCCGAGAATTCGACGGCTACACCACCGACATCCTGACGGATTACGCCCTGGACTGGCTCGGCGAGCAGAGCGCCGACGGCGATCCGTTCTTCATGATTCTCTCGCACAAGGCCGTCCACGCCGAGTTCATGCCGGCGCCGCGGCACGAGGGGACGTATGCGGAGGTCGACATCCCCTATCCGCCGTCGATGGCATACACGGAGTCGAACTACCACATGAAGCCGCACTGGGTGCGCGAGCAGCGGGGCAGCTGGCACGGCGTCGATTACATGTATCACGGTGACATGGACTTCGACGAATTCTACGGCCGTTATACCGAGACGCTGCTGGCGCTCGACGAAAGTGTGGGCCGCGTGCTCGACTACCTCGAACAATCCGGCCTAGCCGAAAACACGCTCGTGCTCTATCTGGGGGACAACGGATTCCTGCTCGGCGAGCACGGACTGATCGACAAGCGGAACGCGTACGAGGAGTCGATGCGCATTCCGATGTTGGCCTACGCTCCGGGATTCATCGATCCGGGAAGCGGGATCGACCCCCTCGTCCGAAACATCGACATTGCGCCGACGATTCTGGAGCTCACGGGCGCGACGTCGCCTATCGAGATGGAAGGGACCTCATTCCTGTCGCTCCTCGGCGGCGACGGACGCGGCGACGCGGCGACGGCCGAGCCGACGCAAGAGGGCCGCGAATTCCTCTACGAGTACTATTGGGAGCACGCCTTTCCGCACACGCCCACGACCTTCGCGCTCCGGGGCGACCGGTACAAATACGTGTATTATCACGGAGTCTGGGACCTCAACGAGCTCTACGATCTGCAGAACGATCCCACCGAGCAGTTCAATCTCATCCGGACGCCCGGGTTTACGGACGTGGCCGATCGGATGCGGAATCGACTCTTCGACCGGTTGGAGGAGGCCGATGCGATGCGTGTGCCGCTGCGGCGAGGCGGGTGGCAGGCCGGCGAACGACTGCTTCAAGTGCCGGGTCGATAGGCGGTGCGCCGACGATGAAGGATCCGAGCCTACGAATAGCAGGAAGTGAGGGGAGGGGATGGGCGTGGCCGATCGTCGTCATCTTTCTGTCGTGTGCTCTGGCTTCGGGTGTCAAAGCGCAGGAGACGATCGTCATTCTGGACGAAAACGACGAGGTCGGCGCCGATTATCGCGATGCATCGGCCGGATTCGTCGCCGCACCGGACACCCTACGGCTCGAAGCAGACGGGAAACTGCCCCTGCACGTCGATCACGCTTTCAGCGGGACGGTCAGCGGGCTCCTCGAGTACCGGCATGACGTCGGCAGCTGGGAGATGGCGATCGGCACCGACGGATGGCCGTCGGTCGACCTGTCCGGATTCGATACGCTCGTCGTACACCTGAACGGCCCGGCCGCCCTGGACGGCCCGGAACTCCCCCGCGTCGGCCTCGAAGACGCTTCCGGCACCCGCACGTCACCGGTCTGGCTCAGCTCGCCGCAAGACGTGCGCATCGACGCGGACGAGACCGGATTCACAGAGGAGAGCACGACAAACGCGATCGTGCTCGCACGATATTCGGAGGCGCTGCCTGCCGACCGGCGCCGCCCGGGTTATCCGGAAAATTTGTCGATCACGTTCGCGGCCGAACCGATGGACACTTCCGTCGCAGGCATCGGCGCGCCGTCCGTTCCGGCTCGTTTCCGGATCGAGCGGGAAAACGGGATGCGCGTGGATTTTCGGTTTCGTGACGTGGACGCGGACGGGACGCTGAGCGCATCCGACGAGTACGTCGAAGTGCTTCTCCCCGAAGACGAAGAATCGGCCCGGCTCCTTCCGGCATGGCGTTTGACGCTCGCGCCGACGCAGAGCCCGGAGCCCCTCGAGCCTCCGGGAGAGGGAGACGTCTACCGGCTCGTGCTCGACTTCGAGGAATTTACGCTCGACGACGATCCCGAGACGTGGCAGCGCCTCGCGCTACCCATGGCGGACGTCACGGAAGGGAGTGCCTACGACGCGGCCTCGTTCAAGTCGGTCGTATTCGCGCACGGCGGCCAAAATCCTGCCGTTCGCACGCTCTGGGTCGATCGGATCACCGCCGAGAAAAACGACGACGAGTCGTTCCTGGAGATGATCCAGCGGGAGACGTTCAAGTATTTCTGGGAGGAGGCGAATCCGTCGAACGGCCTCGTTAGAGATCGCAGCACGACGACTTCGCCGGCGAGCATCGCCGCGGTAGGTTTCGGACTCTCGGCGTTGACCGTCGGCATCGATCGCGGATGGATCACGCGCGAGGAGGGCATCGAGCGGGTGGCGGCGACGCTGCGCTTCTTCTGGAACGCGCCGCAGAGCACGGCGCCCGACGCAACGGGCCACAACGGATTCTTCTATCACTTTCTGGACATGCAGACGGGCCGGCGAGCCTGGGACTCCGAGCTGTCGACGATCGACACGGCGCTGCTGCTCGGAGGCGTGCTGCACGTGCGCGAATATTTCGACGGCGGCGACGAAGCCGAGGTCGAGATTCGCGAGCTGGCGGATGCCATCTACGAGCGGGTCGACTGGACGTGGGTCCAGTTCCGTCATCCGACCAACCCGACGGCCGCCATTAATCATGGATGGAGGCCCGAGTCCGGGTTTCTCGCCCACGACTGGATCGGCTACAACGAGGCGATGATCCTGTACGTCCTGGCCCTGGGATCGCCGACGCATCCGGTGGAGCCCGAGGCCTGGGACGTGTGGGTCGACGGCTACGGCGCCCAATGGCGGACGGAAGAAGGCTACACGTTCTTGACCTTCCCACCGCTTTTCGGGCATCAGTACTCGCACGTATGGATCGACTTCCGGGGTATTCAGGACGCTTACATGCGCGAGAAGGGGATCGACTACTTCGAGAACTCGCGACGGGCCACGCTGGCGCAGCGCGCATACCACGTCCGGAACCCCGGGGGCTATCCAAACTACGGCAAGGACGAATGGGGTTTGACCGCCTCCGACACGCCAACGGGCTACCGTGCGCGGGGCGCCCCGCCGCCTCAGAACGACGACGGCACGCTCGTCCCGACGGCGCCGGGAGGCTCGATCGCCTTCACTCCGGATGAATCGATCGCCGCGCTTCGGACGATGCATCGGAAATACGCCGCTCTCTGGGGGCCGTACGGATTTCGCGACGCGTACAACGTCGAACGATTTTGGTTCGACCAAGACTACATCGGGATCGACCAGGGGCCGATCTTGTTGATGATTGAGAATTTCCGCACGGAGGCGATCTGGGACGTTAGCATGCGTCATGAGGCCATCGGTCGGGGACTCGCGAGGGCCGGATTCCTCGGCACGGGACTGTCGACCGGCGACGAAACGCCCGGCGACGTCACGGAGCTCGAGGTCTATCCGAATCCGTCGACGCGAACTGCGCAGGTTTCCTACGTCCTCGACGCGGCCGGCTCGATCGAGCTCGTTCTCTATGACCTATTGGCCCGGCGCATCGCCGTGCTTGAGCGCGGCCGCAAGCCCGCCGGGTCACATCGCCTGGAGACGGATTTCTCGGGACTTTCCAGCGGAACGTACTTCCTGGTGCTCCACGCGAAGGACCGGAAGATCACGCTTCCGCTTTCCGTGGTCCGATGACGGTGAACGCACGACGAAAAGGATGGACGGAATGATGAATCGACTGATCATGGGGTGCCTCGTGTTCTGGTTCGCGATCGCCGGGGCTTCGTCCGCAAGCGCGCAAGATGACGACGGCATCGCGGTCGTTACGCTGAACCTCTGGCACGACCAGGAGGATTGGCCCTCCCGGCTAAACCTGATCGTAAGAGAGCTCGATAGGCTGCGGCCGGACGTGATCCTGCTTCAGGAGGTGCTCCAGAACGACAACTTGCCGAATCAGGCGGCGACACTGGCTTACAGGCTGGGATACGAGGATTACCACTTCGTCTCGGTCGACCCTGAGGGCGCGTCGAAACGCTACGGAAATGCGATCCTTTCACGCCATCCTATCGTGGAGACCGGCTCGAGGAACCTCGAACCGTCGTCCGATTATCGAACCGTCGCCTACGCGCGAATCGAGGCCGGCGGTCGGCCGATCAGCGTGTACAGTACGCACCTGCACCATTCCGGAGATGAGCCCGGGACGGACGTGCGGAGCCGGCAAATCAAAGACCTCCTCGACTTCGTGGACCACACGCGTGGAGGGGCGCCCGTCATCGTCGGCGGTGACTTCAACGCGGCGCCGGATGCGCCCGAGATGGATCTCGTTCGCGCCTCGTACGGTGATGCGTTCGCGGCGACCGCGAACGCCTCGACGGACGCGAGCGAGGCGAACACGCTGAACACGGCAAAGGGCCACCACCCCCGGCGCATCGACTACGTCTTCGCGGGGCCGGAGCTCGACGTTATCGAAACCGACGTGCTGTTCGACGAACCCGGCCGGGATGGCCTGTGGGCGTCCGATCACTTCGCCGTGCTGGCGCGATTCGGCACGCAGACGGCGCAGTTCCTCGACGATCTTCAGGAACGCACGTTCCGCTGGTTCTGGGAGGAAACGCCCGCGGCGAACGGCCTCACACCCGACCGCGCGCCGTCGCGGCCCTTTTCCAGCATCGCGGCGGTGGGTTTCGCGCTGCTCACCTATGCCGTCGGGGTCGAGCGTGGCTACGTCACTCGTGAGGAGGCTCGCGATCGAACCCTGGCCACGTTTGAATTTGTCCACGGCTCGACGCAAGACACGAGCCGCGCCGGCGTAACCGGCTACAAGGGCTTCTATTATCATTTCCTCGACATGGAGAGCGGAGAGCGATTCGCGACGACCGAACTCTCGACGATCGACACGGCCCTGCTCATCGCCGGCGTCGTATTCGCCGGCGAGTACTTCGACGGCGACGATCCGGAGGACGCACGGATCCGTGAGCTCGCCGACGTGCTCTACCGCCGCGTCGAATGGGACTGGTTCCAGCGGGACGACGGTCTCATCACCATGGCATGGAGGCCGGAGAGAGGGTTCGGTCCCGCCGCATATCAAGGCTACGACGAGGCCATGATCCTGTATCTTCTTGCCATGGGGTCTCCCACCCATCCCGTCGATCCGAAGGCCTGGGACGCGTTTACGAGCACGTATCGGTGGGACGAGTATTATGGGCAGGAACACGTCAATTTCAGCCCCCTCTTCGGACATCAGTATTCGCACGTCTTCGTCGACTTCCGCGAAATTCAGGATGCCTACATGCGCGAACGAGGCATTGATTATTTCGAGAACTCTCGGCGTGCGACGTACGCCCAGCGGGCGTACGGCGTCGACAATCCGGGAGGATGGCGCGACTACGGAGGCGACGTCTGGGGTTGGACGGCGAGCGACGGCCCGGCGAACACGTGGGCCGTCATCGACGGCGACAGCGTGCGCTTCCACACCTACTGGGCGCGCGGCGTCAGCGCCGGCGACGTCCGCGACGATGGGACGGTCGTGCCGACCGCAGCCGGTGGGTCGATTCCCTTCGCACCGGAAATTACGATCCCGGTCCTGAAGGCGATGCACGACCGTTACGGCGACCTGCTGTACAATCAATATGGATTCCTCGACGCGTTCAATCCGACGTTTCGAGCGGATTTCGGGGAGCCCGAGCGCGGCGTCGTCGATCCCGACCACGGCTGGTTCGACGGCGATCAACTCGGCATCGATCAGGGGCCGATCGTCCTCATGATCGAGAACTATCACAGCGGGCTCGTCTGGAACGTGATGCGCGACTCGGACGTCATCGTGCGCGGCCTCTGCCGTGCCGGCTTCTCCGGGGGATGGATCGAAGGACGGTGCGAGTAGTAGACATCGGCCCGAACCGCTGCGTCTCGTCGCACGCGACGTCTCGCCGTGCGGACGCCGTGCGGTCTCCATTTGCAGGAAACCGTCATTCATGCGCATCCCATCTATCCCGTATTTGCAGGCGGCTCGTCTCGTTCACCGGCAGGCGCTTATTTGCATTTTCGGGCCGGCGGCCCGCCGCGCTCGCTGGCCGGCCCTTGTCGTCTGTGCCGCCCTGATCGCGGGCGGGTGCGGCAGCGCCGACAGCGAGGAGGCGACGCCGAGCGCGTATCGCAACGTCGGTCCGGACGTCGCCTACGTCGGCAAGGAAGCATGCCGGTCGTGCCACGCCGACAAATTCGAGACGTTCACCCGCTCGCAGATGGGGCGTTCGCTGAAGCCGGCCCGGCTCGAGCACAGCAAGGCGAAGTGGGACGACGTGGAGCCGGTCTTTGACGCCGATCGTGACCTGTATTACCAGGCCTTTCATCGCGGCGACGACCTGTTCATCATGGAGTATCGCCTCGCCGACGGGGACACCGTGCACAAGCGCACCGAGCAGATCACTTATGTGGTCGGCTCCGGCCAGCATACGAATTCGCACATGATGGACGTGAACGGGTATCTGTACCAGATGCCCATGACCTGGTACGCGCAGGACGGTCGATGGGACCTTCCGCCGAAATACGACGACGGCAACAATTACCGTTTCAATCGCCCGATCACGCAGGCGTGCATGGGCTGCCACAACGGAATTTCGGAGTTCGTGCCCGGATCCGAGAACAAATTCGGCCACGTACCGGAGGGGATCGACTGCGAGCGGTGCCACGGTCCGGGCGAGCTGCACGTTGAGGAGAAGATGGCTGGGGAGATCGTCGACGTGACCAAGGAGATCGACTACTCGATCGTACATCCGGGCAAGCTACCCGTCGAGCGGCAATTCGACGTTTGCCAGCGCTGCCACATGCAGGGCGCCACCGTATTCAAGGACGGGAAAGATCCATTCGACTTCAGGCCCGGCATGCGGCTCGCGGAGGTCATGAACGTCTACTGGCCCCGCTTCAGCGACAGCACCAGCCAATTCATCATGGCGTCTCATCCCGACCGATTGACGATGAGCGACTGCTTCATCGAATCGAGGGATCGGGACGGGCAGACGGAGCCGATGACCTGCACGACGTGTCACGATCCGCACCTTCCGATCGAGGCTCTTGGAACGGATCATTATCGGACCGTCTGCCAGACGTGCCACGCCACGGGGGAAGCAGCGGATTTGCCGGCCGGCACTGCGAGCCTTGTTACTGAAACGGCGGCGGGCGCGTCATCCGCGGACGTTGCCCCCAGCGAGTGTACCGCCTCCGAATCCGCCAGGCTGCGCGTGCAGGACGACTGCGTATCCTGCCACATGCCGCGTTCGGGCTCTACGGACATTCCGCACGTAAGCATCACGGATCATTTCATCCGCGTGCCGCAGAAGGTGTCGGAAGAGCAGCTGGACGAGCAGCGGGAGTTTGTGGGGCTTGCAAGTCTCATCGACGGGAATCCTTCGAGCCGTGACCGCGCGATGGGGTACGTGGCCTACTACGAGGAATTCTACAGCGAGCCGCATTTTCTGGACTCGGCGGACGTGTATCTCAAGATGGCTCGCGAGGAGGAGTCGCTCAAGACGATTGCACCGGCGCTGATTCACCTTCGCTTCCTTCAGGAGGATTTCGACGCCATCGTGCGGCTCCATCGAGAAATCGATCTCAGCGCGCTCGACGACGCCTGGACGTTCTATCGCATGGGCGAGGCGCATCTGTCGGTGGGAGACACGGAAGGCGCCGTTGCGCTGCTGGAGAGAGCCGTCGAGCTCAGCCCGGCGCACCTCCGGTTCATCGACCGCCTCGGCAGTGCGTATACGACCGCGCGACGCTTCGATCGGGCCGTCGAGACATTCGATCGCGTCCTTGCCGCTCATCCGAAGTACGACCAGGCGTACAACAATCGGGGCTTCGCTCGCGCCATGCTGGGTGACGCGGCCGGCGCCGAGGCCGACCTGCTTCGAGCGATCGAACTGGATCCCGATGCCTACTTCGCGGTCGCCAACCTGGCCTCGCTTTACTTGAATACCGGCAGGGAAGAGGAGGCGCGGCCATACGCCCGCCGGCTGCTGGATTCGGATCCGTCGAACGAGACCTATAGACGCTTGTGGAACATGCTCAACTGAACGTTTTGAAGCGGGCACGGGGACCGCGACGGACGCTGTGCCTGACGGCGTTCGTGCTGTTGCTGTCGGGCTGCGGCGCCGGCTCCGACGAGGTCACCGTGATCGACTTCTGGGGCCTCGGCGTGGAGGGTGAAGTCGTGAAGCAGATCGTTCCGGATTTCGAGCGGGAATATCCGAACGTCAAGGTGCGCGTACAGCAAATCCCGTGGACGGCCGCGCACGAGAAATTGTTGACCGCCTACGTCGGCGAAGCGACGCCGGATCTCTGCCAGCTCGGCAATACGTGGGTGCCGGAGTTCGTCGCCCTGAACGCGCTCGTACCGCTCGATTCGCTTGCTCGAGCCTCGGGCGTCGTCGACCGGCGCGACTATTTCGAAGGCATCTGGGAGACGAACGTCGTGGGGGCGAGAACGTACGGCATCCCGTGGTACGTGGACACGCGCCTGCTTTTCTATCGGTCGGATCTCCTGCGTGAGGCCGGTTACGAGGCGGTACCGGGAACGTGGTCCGAGTGGATCGAGGCCATGCAGAAAATCAAAGCGATCGTAGGCGAGGGCCGCTACGCCATTTTGCTGCCGACGGACGAATGGCAGCATCCCGTGATGTTCGGTATGCAGGAGGGGGCGTCGCTGCTGACGGACGACGGCCTCCACGCCGATTTCAGCGCCGCGCCTTTCCGCAGGGCGTTCGAGTTCTACGTCGGATTGTACGAAAAGGGGCTCGCCCCGGCGGTCAGTCGAACGCAGGTCTCCAACGTGTACCAGGAATTCGCGCGCGGCTACATGTCGATGTACGTCACGGGTCCATGGAACATCGGCGAGTTCGGAAGGCACCTGCCGGCAGCCTCGCAAGGCGACTGGATGACGGCGCCGATGCCGGGACCTGCGGGCGATTCGACGGGGGTGTCATTGGCCGGCGGGGCGAGCCTCGTGATCTTCGAGCGATCGAAGAACAAAGAGGCCGCCTGGAAATTCGTGGAATTCATGTCGCGGCCGGAGCAGCAGGTCCGATTTTACGAGATCACGGGTAACTTGCCGCCGCGCTACACCGCGTGGGAGGACTCGGTGCTGGCGCGCAACGTGTATGCACGAGCCTTCTACGAGCAGCTTCAGCGCGTCGAGCCGCTGCCGCGCGTGCCCGAGTGGGAGCGCATCGCCGACAAGGTGTGGGTCTACGCCGAGGCCGCGGTTCTCGGGCGGATGTCGATCGACGAAGCGCTCGCCGCGCTCGATCGCGAGGTGGACGGAATTCTGGAGAAGCGGAGGTGGATGGCGGAGAGGGACTCATGAGCGTCGTCGTATCAGAGGCGACGCCCGAACGCGTCGCACCGCCCGTGCAACCGGCGGCCTCGACGACCGTCCCTGGGACACGCTCCCGCGCGGCCTATTTTTTCCTGCTTCCCGGGCTCCTCGTCCTCCTCGTTTTCTTTTTTCTGCCGATCGCTGCCGCGCTCCTTCTGAGCCTGACGGATTTCGACATCTACGGCATTGCGTCGGCATCCAACGTACGATTCGTCGGTCTGGGCAACTACGTCGATCTGTTTCACGATGCGCTCTTCTGGACGTCCCTCAAGAACACGCTCTACTTCGTGCTCGTCGGCGGTCCGTTGTCGGTTGGGACGTCGCTCGTGGCGGCGCTGCTCCTCGACACGAAGGGCATCCGATTCAAAGGCTTCTTTCGCTCGGCGTACTTTGCGCCCGTCGTGACCACGCTCGTCGCCGTGGCCGTCGTCTTCCGATTCCTCTACCACACGCGCTACGGCCTCATCAACTACGTTCTCGCCGGGTTCGGTGTCGATCCGGTGAATTGGCTGGGAGATCCGACGTGGGCGATGCCGGCCGTCATTCTGCTGGCCGTCTGGAAGAACTTCGGCTTCAACATGATCATCTTCGTCGCCGGTCTTCAGAGCATTCCGGATTATCTGTACGAGGCCGCCACGATGGACGGCGCCAATCCCGTGCAGCGCTTTACCAACGTTACGCTTCCCATGCTAGCGCCGACGTTTCTCTTCGTGAGCATCATCACCATGATCGGCTATTTTCAATTGTTCGCGGAGCCGTACGTGATGACGGAGGGTGGGCCGCTCAACAGCACGTTGAGCGTGGTGTTGTACATGTACCGGGAGGGCTTCAAGTGGTGGGACATGGGCTACGCCGCCGCGATCGCGTTTATTCTGTTCGTCATCATCCTGATCGGCACGCTGATCCAGTTGAAGCTGCAGAAGGAGCAGGACATTTGAACCGGGATTGGGAAAGTCTCACGAATCTATGGAATGGAGGAAGAGTATGCGCCCCATAGCGACTATGCGGCTCCGCGGCGGATGACGTCTCGCCTGACCAGATCGCTCGTCTACGTCCTGCTCGTCCTGGGCAGCATCGTCACGCTGATGCCGCTGTTGTGGATGGTCAGCGCCTCGCTGATGCCGGCGGGGGAGGCCAGCACGTTTCCGCCGCCGCTGTTCCCGAGCGAGGTCACGTTTCAGCACTACGGAGACCTGTTCGGAAAACTCAATCTCGGTCGGTATTTCCTCAACAGTACGCTGATCGCCTTCGCCATTACGCTGATCTCGTTAACGTTCAACTCGATGGCCGGCTATGCCTTCGCCAAATTTCAATTCAAGGGGCGGCGGCCCCTCTTTCGATTCCTGATCGGCGGCCTGGTCATCCCGGTGCAGGTTGCGATGCTCCCGCTCTTCCTCTTGCTGAAGCAGATCGGCCTCATCAATACGTACTGGGGCGTCGTCGTGCCCACCATGGCCACCATATTCGGCATCTTCCTGATCAGGCAGTATGCGCTGTCGATTCCGGACGACCTGCTCGACGCCGCGCGCATGGACGGGGCGAGCGAGTGGCGCATTTACTGGTCGGTCGTGGTGCCGCTGTGCAAGCCGATCCTCGTCACGCTCGCCATCTTTACGTTCATGGCCGCATGGAACGACTTTATGTGGCCGCTCATCGTGCTGAATGATAACGACATGTATACACTCCCGGTGGCACTTGCTAATATGCTTGGTGAGTATCACCAACAGACCGAGCTGATGCTGGCCGGGGCCGTGCTGACCGTGCTGCCGGTCATGGCGGTGTTTGCCGCCCTGCAGCGATACTATATCGAAGGCATCATGCTTGGCAGCGTAAAAGGCTGATGGGCTGAGCATTGTCGTCAAACGTTGCGGACGTACATAGCCATGAATGAGACCGAAGAGGTTGGCGTCAAGATCGCGCTAGCCGGCGCCGGTTTGGTGTCCAACGGACGGTATCACGTGCTCTTGACGGATTCCGGAACAGGCTATTCGGCGCTCGACGATTATGCTCTCACTCGCTGGCAGGCACTCGGCCCGTACGGCGCCGGCGGCACGTACCTTTACGTCCAAGATCAGGATTCCGGTTTGTTGTGGTCGGCCGCGCACGAGCCTACGCGGCGTCGCGCCGATCAATATGAGGCGTGGCTAGGACCGGGCTGCTTTCACGTCCGCCGATCCGACGACGACGTCGAGCTGCACACGGAGGTTTGCGTCGCGCCCGACACCCCGGCGGAGCTTCGGCGCCACACCTTTACGAATCTGTCCTCGAGACGACGGAGGCTGCGGGTGACGTCCTACGCCGAGGTCGTGATGCACGGCGCTGCCGCCGATGCGGCTCATCCGGCCTTTTCGAAGCTGTTCGTTCAGACGGAATACCTCCCCGAGATCGGCGGCGTGCTCGCGCGCCGGCGTCCGAGACATCCGCAGGACCATTTTCCGCTGGTCGCGCACACGTTCGTGCGTCCGGCGGAACCGGAGGCCGACTCGGATCGATCCGCGAATCTCGACGTCCTCCACTTCGACACCGATCGCGCCGCGTTCATTGGGCGCGGTCGAAGTCTCGCCGACCCGCTCGCCCTGTCCTCCGGCGAGCCGCTCTCGCGCTCCGTGGGGGGTGTCCTGGATCCCATGATCAGCCTGCAGACGGAATTCGTGCTCGAACCCGACGATCAGCAAGAGTTGACGTTCGTCTCCGCGGCCGGTCGATCAAGAGAGGAAGTCATCGGTGCGGTCGCCCAGTTTCGAGGTACGATGGCGAGAGCGGAGGCCTTTCTCGGGGCGGCTCTGAAAGCGCAGCGCGATCGTGATGCCTTCGGCCTGGGACCGAAGAACGCCTCTCGATACCATCGACTGGCCGCAGGCATCGTGCTGGGAAATTCGGACCTCAGGGCGCCGGTGGACGCTCTCGGGCGCGAGTCCGGTCATAGCGGGGCCCTTCGATCGCTGGGGCTGGACTCCTCGACGCCGCTTCTTTTGGCCAGGGTCGCCGGCAACGACGAGCTCGCCGTCGCCCGGCTGGTGCTGAAGGCACGAGACTATTGGACCACGCTCGGACTCAAGACGCAGGTGGTCATTCTAAACGACAAGTCGGGCGCGCAGGCGGACGACCTTCAGGCCGACATCAAGGAGGCCATCGCACAGTCCGCGGGAGGCCACGACGGCGTCGTGCTGCGCCATTCCGACACGCTCACGGACGACGCTCAGCGGACGATTCAAAGCCTGGCGCATTTCGTCATGAATGGTGACCGGATTGCTCTGCTGCACGTGAGATCATCGGACCCTGTTACGGATCGTGAGACCACGCTACCCGATTTCCGCCGCCCCTCCAGTACGGTGAGTTCGTCGCGCGTGGATGCCGAGGCATCGAGCCCGCCGGACGTCGGTGACCTCGCCTCGTTTAACGGATATGGGGGGTTTGCGGCCGAAGGCACGGAGTACGTGGTACGTGTTGCACCGACGTCGGACGGATACCTGCGTCTGCCTCCGATGCCGTGGGTCAACGTCGTGGCAAATGAGTCCGGGGGCTTCCTGGTTTCGGAAACCGGTTCGGGCTATACCTGGCACGCGAACGGCCGCGAGAATCGGTTGACGCCCTGGTTCAACGACCCGGTGCTCGACCCGCCCGGCGAGGTCCTCTACGTCCGCGACGAAGAGTCGGGCGACGTCTGGTCCCCTACGCCCGGACCGATGCCGTCGGGCGCATCCGTCGAAGTCCGCCATGGAATGGGATACACGAAATTTCACCAGTCTTCGCACGGTCTACGCCAATCGGTCACGGCGTTCATGCCGCCTCGCGATCCCGTAAAGATCGTACGCCTGGATCTGACGAACGGCGGCACTCAGCCTCGGCGAATCAGCGTATCGTCGTTCGCACGTTGGATACTGGGTTCGTCGGTCGATTCCGCCCGGTTCGTCGTCACCGATTACGACGAAGAAGCAGGTGCTATTACGGCGGTCAATCCTCAGAACGAGCCGTATCACGAATTAACGGCATTTTCCGCGCTCATCACGGATGGAGACGTAGAGTCGACTTCCCATACGAGCTCTTCCGCCTCATTTCTTGGGGCTGAGGGCGACGTGGCGAATCCGGCCGGCCTGAACGGCGAGCTGGACCCGAGAACCGGTGCGGGATTCGAATCGTGCGCGGCCTTCGTGCGAACCGTAACCATCGCGCCTGGCGAGACGCGCAGCTTTCGGTGGTTGCTGGGTCAGGTCGCACAGGCCGGCGACATACCGCGTCTCATCAATCGATACGGAAGCGCAGAAGGGTCGGCGGCCGCCCTGGAGGATTCGACGTCTTTCTGGAAGACCCTCACGTCGCGGCTGCAGATCCGGACGCCGCGGCCTGAGATCGACCGGATGGTGAACGGATGGCTGCCCTACCAAAATCTGAGCTGCCGAATCTGGGGTCGCTCGGCCTTTTATCAATCGGGTGGGGCGTACGGATTTCGCGATCAACTTCAAGACGCGGCGGCGTTCGCGGCGACGTGGCCGCACTTCTTGCGCGAACAGATCCTCTTACACGCGGCGCATCAATTCGAGGAAGGCGACGTGATGCACTGGTGGCACCCACTGAAAAGTCGCGGCGTTCGCACGCGGTTCTCGGACGACCTGCTCTGGCTTCCGTACGTGACGCTGGATTATCTGGCCGCCACGGGCGATCGGGAGATTCTCGACGAGCAAGTCGGATATGTGATCGGACCCGACGTTCCTTCGGATGCGGATGAAGTTTATATCGAGCCGGCGGTCGCCGCGTTGGAGGAGTCCCTGTACGAACACTGCGGCCGAGCTATCGACCGCTCGTTGACGAAGGGTCGGCACGGGCTGCCGCTGATCGGCTCCGGCGACTGGAACGACGGAATGAACCGTGTCGGTTGTGAGGGAAAAGGCGAGAGCGTCTGGCTCGGCTTCTTTCTGTTCGACGTCCTTCGACGATTCATCCCCGTCTGCGAGGCTCGTGGCGATACGGCGCGCGCAAATGAGTACCGATCCTTTGTCGACGAGCTTGAGGTGTCGCTAAACGACGCCGGATGGGACGGCGAGTGGTACAGGCGCGCCTTCTACGACGACGGTGCGGTAATCGGGTCCGCCCACAGTGACGAGGCCAAAATTGATGCGCTCGTGCAGGCGTGGTCGGTCATTTCCCGTGCCGCGCCGAAGGATCGGGCGCGGCAGGCGCTCGATGCGATGGAGCATCGCCTCGTGTCGGAGCACGACGGCATCATCCGACTGCTCTCTCCGCCCTTTGATCGAACGGACCACGATCCGGGATACATCAAGGGATACGTTCCCGGCGTGCGAGAAAACGGAGGACAGTACACGCATGCGGCCCTGTGGGCCGTGAAGGCGCTGGCCGAAGATCGCCGCTGCGAACGCGCGGCAAATCTGCTTGCGATGCTGAGTCCGATCTCGCACGCGCGCTCGAGCGACGACGTCGCACGGTACCAGGTCGAGCCGTACGTAATCGCCGCCGACGTTTACGGCGAGCCCCCGCACGTCGGCCGCGGCGGCTGGACGTGGTATACCGGTTCGGCCGGGTGGATGCACCGCGTGGCGGTCGAATCCATACTCGGATTCCGGGTCGTCGAGGGCGAGGCGCTGGAGATCGATCCATGCATCCCGTCGAGTTGGAGCGAATTCGAGCTGCACTACCGGCATCCCGCAACGGGGACGGCGTATGACATTCGTGTCGAAAACCCGCCTTCCGAGAAGGGATCGGCATCGGATCGGCGCGTCACGTCGGTCAAGCTGAACGGCGTCGAGGTCGAAGCCGTGGGAGGGAAGGCGCGGATTCCGCTGGCCGACGACGGCCTTCGCCATCGCGTGGAGATTCGGCTGGCCTGACGAGCTCCTTCGGCGCGTTCGCGAGCGGTTCGGCTCCCAATCCCGACCGGTTCGGCTCCCAATCCCGAGCGGTCGCTTCGTACCTTGGCAGGCAGCGGTCGAAGGCCTATTTTGTGGCCGAGAAGCGAGCCCCGTTCCGTTCCTCGCCCACGCGACGACTCGAGCGCAGCACCACCAATCCAAACCCATTTTCATCCTTCAAACGCATTCCAGCATGAGCGATTCGTACCAGCCGAAACCGGATCACCAGTTTACGTTCGGACTCTGGACCGTCGGGAACGTAGGGCGCGATCCGTTCGGCGAGCCGGTCCGGTCGGTACTTTCTCCGGTCGAGATCGTGCACCTTCTCGCCGAGGCGGGCGCGTACGGCGTAAATTTTCACGACAACGACCTCGTTCCGATCGATGCGTCGGCGGCGGAAAGCGATCGCATCGTCCGCGACTTCAAACGTGCGCTCGACGAGACGGGGCTCGTCGTCCCGATGGCCACGACGAATCTTTTCACGGATCCTATCTTCAAGGACGGTGCGTTCACGTCCAACGACGCGGCGGTTCGTGCGTACGCGCTGCAGAAAACGATGCGGGCGATGGATCTGGGCGTCGAGTGCGGGGCGGGAATTTACGTCTTCTGGGGCGGGCGGGAAGGTTCCGAGTCCGACGCCACGAAAAGTCCGCTCGATGCCCTGAAGCGCATGCGCGACGCCGTGAACTTTCTCTGCGAGTACTCGACGGATCAGGGCTACGACCTGAAGTTCGCGATGGAACCGAAGCCCAACGAACCGAGGGGCGACATTTATCTGGCCACCGTGGGCGCGATGCTGGCATTCATCGAGACGCTGGATCGGCCGGAGATGGTCGGAGTCAATCCGGAGGTCGCCCATGAACACATGGCGGGCCTGAACTTCACGCATGCCGTCGCGCAGGCGTGGGATGCCGGGAAGCTGTTTCACATCGACCTCAACGATCAGAATCCGGGGCGATACGATCAGGACTTTCGATTCGCCGCGCACAATCCGAAAGCAGCTTTTTTCCTCGTGAAGTTTCTGGAGGACGTGGGCTACGACGGGTCGCGCCATTTCGATGCCCATGCCTATCGCACGGACGACGTCGACGGCGTGAAGGCCTTCGCACGCGGCTGCATGCGGAATTATTTGATTCTCAAGGAAAAGGCCGCCCGATTCCGAGAGGATGCCGAGATTCAGGCCCTGCTGGCGGAAATCGCTGAGCCGTCCGTCGATTCCCTCGACCTCTCGAGCGGATATTCAGCCCAAACGGCCGCTTCGCTGAAAGCCCGAGAATTCGATCGTGAGACGATTGCCGGCCGCGGTCTGCCGTATGAGCGGCTGGACCAGCTGGTGGTCGAGTTACTTCTCGGCGTCCGTTGAGCGTATCGGCGGGGACGGCGTCCCGGGGATGAGCGCCGGTCATTCCCGGGCGCCCCCGGTCGTTCGCCGACCGAAATCCAGGACGTCCACGGCTAGCCAAACGTTACGATCAAGCCCATGTCATCTTACCAAAACGACGCGCTTCGAACGCTTTCCACGCAATTTCACGTCGGCGACGCCGCCGACGGAGTGACGCCCGATCTCCTCCACGGTGCGATCGGACTCGCCACGGAGGCGGGCGAGATGCTCGACGCGGTCAAACGAGCGCTCTTCTACGGCGCTGAACTCGACCGGACGAACCTGATCGAAGAGCTGGGCGATCTTGAATGGTACATGGCCGTGCTGCGTGCCGCGCTGGACGTTAGTCAGGAGGACGTGCAGCGAATCAACATCGAAAAGCTGCGTGCGCGGTATCCTGAGAAATTCTCCACCGACCACGCGCTACGTCGTGACCTGGATCGCGAACGCGCCGTCCTCGACGACGGAGCCGCCTGAGTACCGGAACGGCCGGAACGCACCCTTGACGTGAGGATCGACGCGCACCATCATCTGTGGACCTACGATGCCGACCGTTATCGTTGGATCACCGAGGGGATGGACGTCCTTCGGCGCGACTTTTCGATCGACGATCTCGCGCGCGAGCTGGATGCCGTGGGCCTCGATGGGGCGATCACGGTGCAGGCGCGGCAGGACGTCGCTGAGACCGAGTGGTTGTTGGACGTCGCCCGGGACGCGCCTGAGATCGTGGGAGTCGTAGGATGGGTCGACCTGTTGAGTGCCGGCGTCGAGGCGTTCCTGGATCGCCTCGCCGCCCCGAATCCGCTGCTGGTCGGCGTCCGGCACGTGCTGCAAGACGAGCCGGACGATGCGTTCGTCCTCCGAGAGGATTTCAATCGCGGGATTGCCAGGCTGGCCCGGCACGGTCTGGCCTACGACATCCTAATCTATGACAAGCATCTCGCAAACGTCGTCGCGTTCGTCGATCGGCATCCGAACCAGGTTTTCGTCGTCGATCATATCGCCAAGCCTCGCATTCGAGACGGCGAGATCGCCACGTGGAGGACGGGCCTGACCGAGCTCGCCCGGCGACCGCACTGCTATTGCAAACTCTCAGGCGTCGTAACTGAGGCCGACTGGACGAATTGGAATGCCGACGAAATCCGTCCGTACCTCGACGTGGCCCTCGAAGCGTTTGGGCCTGAACGGCTCATGTTCGGGTCGGATTGGCCGGTTTGCCTGCTCGCCTGCGACTATACGACGTGGTATCATATCGTGGATGAATACACGTCGAGCCTGAGTCCGTCTGAGCGCGCCCGCGTCTGGGGCCTGACCGCGGCCGAAGCCTACCGACTAGCCGCATGACGAACACCCGTTCCGTACCGCCTCCGACCGGCGGGCAAGCAGCCCTTCCTGCGGTCGTCACCGTGGAGTGCGGGCCAGCTCTTCTCGCGCTCGGTCGAGCACGTCCGCGAGGCGAACGGGGGCGCCATCCAGCCGCTTGCTTTCGTCGGCCGCCGTCATGAACGCGTAGATTTCGATCGTCTCTTCGGGCGGGACCGGCGCGACCTTCGAATCAAAGAATTGGAGGATGGTTTGGACAAGCGGGGCGTAGCCTTCGTACGGCCCGGCGTCGGCGATCTTCTCCGTACCGAATGCCGTCCCTCCATACCCCGGCAATCCGTCGCGGATGCCGTGAACCGTGCCGATCCGCCCATCCTTCCATGTGCACGTCACGACGTCCGCACCCTCCGTGTGCACTCGAACGACCGTCTCGCAACCGGCCCCCATCACGGTATAGAGCGTCTCCACGCCATGAATGCCATACCAGTAAAGGTCCGTATGCGTCGGCTCGAGGTGTGCGGGGCTGAAGGCGAAGGCGCCGCGCACGTCCCCGATGCTTCCGTCGCGGATGGCCTGAGCGTTTTCCATGTACCGGAGGGACGAGGACGAAAAGACGGGGACGCCGGCCTCCTCGGCGGCGGCGTAAATTGCGAGAACGTCGACGAGCGTCGCGGCTACGGGCTTGTCTATGAAGAGCGGCTTGCCCGATTCGATGACTTGAAGGGCTTGATCGAGATGCGGTTTCCCATCGTTCGTCTCCAGCATCACGACGTCGACCCGATCGAGGAGCTCTTCGATCGAGTCCACGATCCGGACGCCTAGCTGCGCGATTTCTTCGGTGTATTGCGGGATGCGGCTGATGCTCGACTCGATCGTGCGGCTCCCGAATGGATAGGCGGCGACGACCTGATAGCGGACGAAGATGCCCTCGGCCGCTGCATCGTTGATCAGTTCCGTGAATCGGACGCTGTGCGACGTGTCGAGTCCGATGATCCCGATTCGCAGCGGTTCGGGAGACGTGGATCGCGCGCCGGCGCTCGCCGCGATCAAGAGTACGACTACCGATAAGATTCGCAGCATGGGATGGCCTCAGGGCGCGGAAAGTATGTGGCGGAGGGTACGTCGGAACGATGCCGACGATCGAAATATAGACGATGTAAGCGATCGCTTCCTTATCTATCAGTTCTAGAATTCGTGATTGCAGCGCTCGAGGCTAATGAAGATCGGTGATCGAAGCACGACCACTTCCGAGGCGGCTACGGCCGTCAAATCTGGAGCAGCCATTTCGTCGCGAAAGCCGCGGCCAGTCCCCAGAGAAAGCTGATCAGCGTGCCGATTATGATGTATTCGGCTTCCATCCGATGTGATCGATCCTTGACCTCGCCGAAGCGCAGGATCGACTTGGCGGCGATCAGAAAACCCACGGCCGAAAGCTGGTTCGCCAGCACGAAAAGGAAAATCAGCGCGCGTTCGAGCTGGCCGATCAAGCGTCCTCCCTCTTCGAAGCCATGCCGGGGCAGGGCTCGCTCCGTGCTCTCGTCGTATGCCGCACGCATCTGCAGGAGGAACGGCTCCACGGCCTTCCCCACCACGATGGCGCCGACGCGGACGACCGTGATCAGACCCGCGACGAACGCGAGAACCGTGAAGTAGCCGCCGCCGAACAGCTCGATCCACACGGGCGTCGGCTCGTTTCGCCACGTCATGGCCAGTGCCGCAATCACGACCAGATGCGCCAGCTGATCGAGGGTGAACGCAGTAAGGTCGTATCGGCCGGAGCGGATTTTTGCGTAATCGATCGCGAGATGCGTGGCGAAGATCACCGCGATAGGTAGCCAGGCTCGCGGGTCCCCCAGCAGGACGTAGCTTGCGATGGCGACGATGACGACGTGTTTCAGAAGCACTCGAAAGCGATGCTTACGCGCGACGTCTTCGTCGGACTGCAGCACGAAATCAGCCAGCAGATGAGCGGCCAGCAAGGGCAAGAACGTGGGCCAGAAGAGATTTGACATACGGATCCCGATTCATTGATGCGTCAAGTCTGCGGGGCGGATCGTGCCGGAGGCGTTCATGCGGTCGACGACGTTTTCGAAGTACTCGATGGATTCGTCGATCGCGTTCCAGCCGGCGCCGTCGAGATGTTGAGCCACGGCCTGCTGCGTAATCGGCGAGGGTTTCCAGCCCAGACCGATCTCCTCCTGCGTTCGGCCGCGTAGTGCACCCCATACCGCAAAGGCCTGTTTGCCCGTCCATCGTTTCGAGAGGGCGTCGACAAGCCCGAAGATCACACCGAGTGCCTCCGTGGCGTCGGACCGCTGCTCGGCGGGAATCGACACCGCCATTCGCCGTCCGCGCCGGCCGAGCCGTTCAAGGGCTGCGCCTGAGAGCCGGAACGCTTCGCCATCACCGTGCGAGATGCGATCTGAGGGGACGAAATCCACCGTCCCGATCCCGATTCCGATGCGCGTGTCGAGTCGCGCCCTGCCGCTCTCGTGGCGCAAGATCGCGCGGAAGGACAGGGCCACGCGAAACGCTCGACTGGGTGGCACGACGATCAGCTGCCAGCTGTCGCCCCGGAAGACGTCGACCGGAAGAGGAATCACGTCGGCGTAGTGGACTTGCACCTGTTTTGCGGCGTGTTCGAGAAGATCGGTGAGGCGGGATCGGATCTGCCTGGGAAGTCTTGACGAGGCCACGACGTCGCCCGTCAGTACGGCAGCCCACGTGATAGGTG
>CAZMXY010000032.1:24222-28572 GCA_964570345.1 uncultured Rhodothermales bacterium
AGAAGCGCACGCGTCACGAAAATCGTCGTGCGTCGGATGCACCTGATACGCATCGTGCCGGGCGCCGTCATCGAACACGCAGACGAGGGCATACGAATAGCTGCGGTCGATAATGGGGCGGTCGGTAGAGGCCGGCGTGCCGACAAATCCGTGCCGGACCACGTCGATGGACGTCAAGCTCGAAAGACCCTCGACAAACGTTTCGTGGTCCTCGGCATCGAGGTCGTCGCGAAGCCAGAAGTAAACGCAGTGGACGAACATGAAGCGGCTCTCTTGATTGGATGAGACGGTACGGCGAGACGGAGTTTACCAATCCCCGCGCGGAATCACATCCGGGACGGTCGTATCTTACGTGCCTGCTCTCGCACGAACGGAGGGCGGACACGCGAAGCGCCACCTTTGAAGCAGATACGATGGATCGAAGAATTTTCATGAGTACCGGCGCAGCCGGACTGATGGGATCGCTGGTGAATCCGATCGGATGGGTCGGATTGCGACAGGCAGACCGCAGCCATTCACGCACTCGCGCCGCATCACGTCGTGCGGGACGCACGTCGATACAGAAGGCCGTCAAATTCGACATGATTGACGAGGATCTGTCGATTCAGGGCAAATTCGAGCTGCTGAAGGAGCTCGGCTTTGACGGCGTGGAGATGAGTAGTCCGAACGATCTCGACAACGCGGAGGTCCTCGCGGCGCGGGACGCGACGCAGCTGCCCATCCACGGCGTCGTCGATTCGGTGCACTGGAACCAGACGCTGTCCGACGCCGACGCGGACGTGCGGGCGGAGGGTCTGGCCGGACTCGAGACCGCCCTTCGTGATGCGCAAGCCTACGGGGCTTCAACCGTCCTTCTCGTGCCCGCCGTCGTCAACGAAGCCGTGTCGTACGACGACGCGTACCGACGCTCCCAGACCGAAATTCGCAAGGTGCTTCCTTTGGCGGAGGAGCTCGGCGTGCGAATCGCGATCGAGAACGTCTGGAACCATTTTCTGTATAGCCCGCTCGAGTTCGCGCGCTACGTCGACGAATTTGAGAGTCCCTGGATCGGCGCTTATTTCGACATCGGCAACGTGGTCAATTTCGGATGGCCCGATCAATGGATCCGCATATTGGGTGACCGCATCCTGAAGCTAGACGTCAAGGAATACAGCCGCGAGGTGCGCGATTCGGACGGACCATTTGCCGGTTTCCGAGTGCCTTTGGGAGAAGGCAGCATCGACTGGCCCGCCGTACGCCAGGCGCTGGCGGACGTCGGCTATGAAGGCTGGGCGACGGCCGAAGTCCGGGGCGGCGATCGCGATCGCCTCCAAGAAATTGCGGACGGCATGGATCGCGTGTTCGAGCTCACGTAGGAAACGATCGCCGCTTCCAGACTTCACAACCGTATGCCGTCGATTCTGAGTTTGTTGATGGCGAGCACCCTCCGGTCCACCTTCAATGGGACGGCTGCATGACCGCGTCGCACTTCACGGCTGACACCCTCTCGTTCCTGCGAGACTTAGAGGCCCACAACGATCGAGAGTGGTTCCAGGCGAACAGAGAGCGTTACGAGGACCACGTGCGGCACCCTGCCATCCGGTTCATCGCGGATTTCGCGCCGAATCTTGAATCGATCAGCCCTCATTTCGTCGCCGATCCGAGGCCCGTCGGAGGATCGATGTTTCGGATTCATCGAGACGTACGCTTTTCGAAGGACAAGAGTCCGTATAAAACCCATGTCGGTCTGCAATTTCGCCATGCGTCGGGAAAAGACGTGCATGCGCCCGGATTCTATCTGGGAATCGAGCCGGGAAAGTCAATGGCCGCTTTCGGGATCTGGCATCCGGACGGTCCCACGCTGCGCCGAATCCGTGACGTCATCGTCGATGACCCGGATCGATGGCGAGACGTGGCGGATGCCGCAGGTGCTGGGAGCCGATTTGCCTGGTATGGCGACTCGCTCGTCCGCGCTCCGAAAGGATATCCAAAGGATCATCCGTGTATCGACGATTTGAGGCGTAAGGACTTCGTGCTCGCGTCTTCGTTAGACGACGGTGAGATCATATCAGGCGTTTTGAAGCGGTATGCCGAAATCTGTCGCATCGGGGGGCCGTTCGTACGGTATCTTTGCGATGCCGTCGAGCTTCCGTACTAGCGCCGTTCGAACGGTATCACTGCGAGGCGGTCGAATTGCCGTACGAGTGCCGCGCCGTCGCCGTACGATCGCTGAGCCGGCCGCGGCCGTAACTGCAGCCGCGGCGCCCCTGCCTCCAGCGGAAGAGAGCGACCGCGTCCGCACCGTCCCACCGCGCCCACGGGAATTATGAACGACCCGGAAGCCGTCTCCGATGTCCGCGACGAGCACATCAAGCAGCACCGTCCCGACGCCATACGCCGCCGACTCGCCGAGCCGCAGCGTCACAGCTACGTGGGCGATGCGATGCTCGGGGGGATCGATGGATGTGTAACCACGTTCGCCGTCGTGGCCGGATCGGTGGGGGCGGGATTCTCCAGTCTCGTGATCGTCGTGTTGGGCTTCGCGAATCTCCTGGCGGACGGATTCAGCATGGCCGTAAGCAACTATCAGAGCACGAAGAGCGAGGCTGAGTCCGTGATGAAGGCCCGTCGTGACGAGGAACGACAGATTCTCGAGCATCCCGAAGGCGAGCGTGAAGAAGTACGACAGATCTACAAGGCAAAGGGATTTTCGGGCCGGCTGCTCGACGAGATCGTGGACGTGATCACGGGGAATCACCAGGTGTGGATCGATACGATGCTGACCGAAGAGCTGGGTATGCAAGTCGTCACGCCGAATCCGTTCCGTGCGGCGGCGATGACGTTCGCCGCCTTCATCCTCGTCGGGCTCGTGCCGATCGTTCCGTTTCTCTTCCCGACAATCGACCTCGCCGACGGCTTCGTCGCCAGTTCCATCGCGACGGCGTGCGCGTTCTTCGGCGTCGGATTCGCAAAAGGCGTCGTCATGCGCCGTAAGGCACTTCGGTCCGGTCTGGAGACTCTGCTCATGGGCGGCGGCGCCGCGGTGATCGCCTATGTCGTAGGCTTCTGGCTACGAAGGTCCTTCGGCGCCTAGCGTCGCCCCTTCGTCGGCGCGAACGCACGCGGGCGTTCACCTCCGGGGCTTCACGCGACGGGTCGGCCGTGCCTCAAGGGGATCTTCCGGCCAATGGTGTTTCGGATAGCGGCCGCGCAGGTCTTTGCGCACGTCGAAGTACGTTTCGTGCCAGAAATTCTCGAGGTCTTGCGTGACCTGGACGGGCCGATGTGCCGGCGAAAGCAGGTGTAGAGTGAGTGGAACGCGGCCGCGGTCGATGCGCGGCGTTTGTACGTGACCGAACATCTCCTGCAGCCGAACGGCAAGAACGGGGGAAGCAGGGTCACTGTAATCGATCGGGATCCGCGAGCCGCTGGGTACTTCGAGATGGCTTGGAGCACGTTCGTCCAGATCGCGGCGCTGCTTCCAGGTCAATCGGCCGAGCACGACGTTCGCTAAATCGAGCCGCTGCAGATCCTCGGCGCGTTTCATGTCGTAGACGTGCGGTCGAAGCCAATCTTCCAACGTATCCAGAAGGGCCGAATCCGAGACGTCCGGCCAGGTCGAATCGGAGGCGTGCAGGAACCGGACGCGCTCGAGGAGTCGCCGGACGGTGCCCGACCACGGAAGGACCTGGAGGCCTTCCTTTCGGATTCCGTCGAGGAGGGCATCGACGAGTCGCTCCAGGTCCGGATCAGGAAGCGGAGCGTCCCTCAGTATCAAGGCGCCGAGGCGATGCTGCTCGCGGGAGCGAACGACGCCATCCTTCCACGCCACGTGCTGGACGCGATCGACGGCGCCCGCGAAATGCCGTTCGAGATCTTCGACGGAAACGGGCGCGGCCCGGAATATGCGACTCTCGGCGGTGCGTCCGTCAAGCTCCGCCACGACGAGAAACGGGGCTTCTGAAAGCAGCTGGGGCTCGGGCAGCGCCGCGCTTCGGCCGTTCCGGAGCCTGAACCGGCCTTCCCGGCCGGGTTTTCGCTGCGCAATTCGGTCGGGATACGCGAAGGCGAGCAAGAGGCCGGCCGCCTCGACGACGTCGTCGTCGTGATCAACGGCAGCAAACGTTCGTTTCCAAAGATCGGCCAGCTTGCGTACGCGACGACTCGCACGGAGGTCGACATGGAAACCGTGCGCGTAGGAGAAAGTGGAGCGTTCGGGCCCGTGAATGTCGCGGAGGGCTTGGAGGCGGAGGCGGAGATCGGCGTTACGCACGCCGCCCGCAGCGCGAAACACGTCACGCTCGCTCAGGAGCGCGGCGACGTCGCAGGCCAGCGCGCCCAGCCCGAGGGTCACCCCGCTCAGCACGAGAT
>CAZMXY010000033.1:0-2550 GCA_964570345.1 uncultured Rhodothermales bacterium
CATCATCAACGGCGGTCACCATGCCGACAATAGCGTCGACATGCAGGAATTCATGGTGATGCCCGTGGGGAGCAGTACGTTCGCGGAGGCGCTTCAGATGGGCGCCGAAGTCTTCCATCACCTTCGCCAGGTCCTCAAGAGCAAAGGCCACAATACCTCGGTTGGCGACGAAGGCGGCTTCGCTCCAAACCTTCGCTCGAACGACGAGGCGGTTGAGGTCATCCTCGAAGCCATCGAGAAGGCCGGATATTCTGCCGGACGCGACGTCTATCTGGCCCTGGATCCGGCCGGCAGTGAGATGTTTCGCGACGGTTACTACGTATTCTGGAAGAGCGATCCCGACACCCGCCGCTCGTCGGACGACATGGTCGCCTTCTGGCGAAACTGGGTGGATCAGTATCCGATCATCTCAATCGAGGATGGCATGGCCGAAGACGATTGGGACGGTTGGGCGTCATTGACCGATTCGATCGGCGATCGCGTGCAGCTGGTGGGTGACGACCTCTTCGTAACGAATACGGATCGGCTCCAGCGCGGTATTACGGAGGGTTGCGCCAATTCGATACTCATAAAACCCAATCAGATCGGGACCCTCACCGAAACGATGGAGGCTATCGAACTGGCCCACAAGCACGCGTACACGGCCGTCATCAGCCACCGCTCGGGCGAGACCGAAGATACGACGATCGCCGACCTTGCGGTGGCGACGAATGCCGGCCAGATTAAAACGGGTTCGGCCAGCCGAAGTGACCGCGTCGCCAAGTACAACCAGCTCCTGAGGATCGAGGAACGACTCGGCGCCGCGGCCAATTATCCGGGCATGGACGCATTTATCCTCGAAGACGTCGGATGACGCAGCGCAGCGCACGTAACAGAAAACGCAGGCCGGGGTGGACGGCTATGGGCCAGTCCGTCATGCAGGGCGCCAAGTCGAACGGATCGAAGCGCCGGATCGGGCGCCGATTATTCCTGTCGGCGATAGCTCTCGTGACCCTGTGGATCACTTTTTTCGACAGTCATAGTCTCGTCAAGCGGCTCCGTTGGCATAACGAACAGGGCGCGCTCCGCGCAGAGAACGCTTCGCTGTCGGCTGAAATTGAACGACTCGAGCGCGAGGTCGAGAAGGGCCTGTCGGACGACGTCGTAGAGGCCATCGCCCGCGAACAGTACGGCATGCGCCGTCCCGGCGAAATCGTCTATCGCATCGATCCGGCCAATTGAGGCGCTTCCTTTTCCCCGTCGAATAGCTGGCAGCCGAATAGCGCGTTCCACACCGATGGACATCCGATCCGACCCGTCCCCACGCGACCTCGGAAAGAGCTATGCCATCGGCATTGATCTCGGAGGTACGATGATCAAGGCGGCGCTCGTCGAGCGTGGACGAGGCTTCGTCATGGAGGTCGACAAAGAGACCGAGGCGACGGAAGGCCCGGAGCGCGTCCTCGACCGTATCGCGGACGTCGTGCAAACCATCGCCGCTCAGGTGCCCGACCATTCGATTCGCGGTGTCGGTATCGGGGCGCCGGGGGCCATCAACTGGGAACGCACGTCGGTCATCTATCCACCCAACCTTCCAGGATGGGAAATCGTCGATCTTCGCAGTGCCCTTCGCAGACGGCTCCCGGGCGACCTACCCATCTTCGTCGAAAACGACGCCAACCTCGCCGCTCTGGGCTCCGCACATTACGGCGTCGGACGTCCATTCGACGCGTTCATCATGATCACGCTCGGCACCGGCGTCGGCGGAGCCATCATCTACGAGAACAAAATATTTCGTGGGACCACCGGGGGCGCGGGCGAGATCGGACACATGAGCATCGACTTCGCGGGCCCCGTCGACCGATACGGAATTGCGGGCGCCATCGAGGCTTATCTCGGACAGCGCTTTCTTTCTCGCTATGCCCGCTACAAGCTCCTCACGCGCCACGATTCCGCTGTCCACAAGACGGCCGGTAGGGATCTTGAACGTCTCACTCCCCTGTTGCTGTATGAAGCTGCTCTCGAGGGGGACGAGGCTTCCCGCGAGATCCTCGCCTGGGCCGGTCACAAATTAGGCGTCGTCCTCGGATCGGCCATCAACCTGCTCGACATCCGAAAGGTCATCGTGGGAGGTGGTCTGTCTGCCGCGGGCGACTTTATATTCGCATCCGCGCGAAAAACCGTCCGGGAATACGTGATGCCGGATCTTCGAGACGACGTCGAAATCATTCGAGAAACCATCGGAAACGAGGCTGGTATCCTCGGGGCCGCGCACCTCGTTTTTCAGTTTCTCGACGAACGTCCCGCACCGGCTGGTTAACGGGCATAGCTTTTGTCGTCCACGCGGTTGGCATCAACACGTAGTTCCCTCTCGCACTCTGCAGCGATCGCATGCGGCCGTGCCGTATCCTCCTCCTCGTCGTCCCCTGTTTGATGCTGCTGAACAAACCGGCGTTCTCGCAGGAAACCGATCGTCCTGCTGCGCTCCCGGCACCGGCAGACACGAATGAAGTGTCTACTCTCGACTCCCCACCGGCGGATTCCGACTCCCTATTTGATCGAGGACCGGCA
>CAZMXY010000033.1:2650-28167 GCA_964570345.1 uncultured Rhodothermales bacterium
ATTTGATCGAGGACCGGCACCCGATCAACAAGTCGGCGCGCGTAGGCGGAACGAGCTCGACCGGCCCGTGCAATTCACCGCGGCCGATTCGCTCGACATCGTCTTCGACGATTCAACCGGCGACGTCGGTACGCTATACGGCTCAGCCGCCGTCACGTACGGTGAAACCCGACTGACCGCCCATCGCATCGACCTCCTCTTCGATCTCGACGAACTTCGCGCCGCAGGCCTGCCCAGTGACACCGGACTGATCGGTCGTCCACAGTTCCATCAAGCAGGCGAATCATTTGCCGGTAATGAGCTCGCTTTCAATCTCCGAACCGAGCGCGGTCGCGTCGTGGGAGCGCGGACGAACGTCCAGGAGGGATTCCTCCAGGCCGGCGTCGTCAAGGTGAGCGAAGACAGTACGATTTTCGTCGCTGACGGCGCGTACACGACGTGCGAATGCGAGGACGATCCCTCGTATACACTCCGCTCGCGAAAGATGAAAATCGTGGATCAGGAGTGGATCTATACCGGCCCGATCCAGCTCTATCTGTTCAACATACCCACCCCGTTTTGGCTGCCGTTCGGATTCCTTCCGGCGCGGGAAGGCCGACGAAGCGGCCCTCTCCCCCCTCGATATGGAGAAGACGAACGCGGCTTCTATTTGCGAGGATGGGGTTGGTATCAGGCGATCAGCGAGTATACGGACTTCCAGATCGAGTTCGGACTCTGGACGCTGGGAAGCTGGCAGCTTGCCCCGCAGTTTCGCTATGCCAAGCGATACGCCTATCGGGGCCAGCTCGGCGTAGACTACGGCCGCAGCCGGAGCGGCGAGAAGGATGATCCGGACTTTCAGACATTCAGTACGACTTCGATTCGCTGGTCGCATTCGCAGGAGATCAATCCCACGTCCAGTTTCAACGCGAACGTCAATCTCTCCTCGCGGAACTATCTTCGATCCGTCTCCGAACGCTACGATGATCGGGTTCGACAAACGATTCAGTCGAGCGTGCGGTATAGCAAAAACTGGCGTCAGGTTGGACGGAATCTGTCCGTGGATCTGAATCACCGCCAACAACTTGCGACCGGCGACGTTTCGGTTACGTTGCCTAGTCTTCGCTTTTCGCAAAGTGCTCGAAAGCCGTTCCAGCGTGATTCGAGAACCGCCGGCTCCGACGAAAGGTGGTACGAGCGAATCACGTATACGTACAGCTCGTCCCTCGACAATCGGTACGCGTTCGTTCCCATCCAGCCGAGTCAGCTGGTGGGCCGGCCCGACTCGGCCGAGGTCGCCGACATATCGTGGCTAGATGCCATGTTCTCCCCTGGCCGATTCCGACTTGCCACCGGCAACGACGCCCCGTTTGAGTTCACGGCTTCGCATCGCGTCTCGTCGTCCGTCAATTTCACCGTGAATCGAATTCCCATCATCAACAAGTCGCTTCGATTAAACTTCTCGCCAAACCTCAGTTATTCCGAAGATTGGTTCTTGCGGACGGAACGACGGCACTTTGACGAAGAAAGTAGCCGCGTCGAGCGAAACAGCGTATCCGACTGGCTCGCACTCCGGCAGTTTTCGACGGGGATTTCGTCCAATACGACCTTCTATGGCATCTTCCCGTTACGCGTCGGTCCGTTCCAGGGACTTCGTCACACCGTTCGACCCTCTCTCGGATTCAATTATCGCCCCGATTTCTTCAAACCTTTCTGGGGTTATACGGAGACGTACCAACAGTTGGGCCGAGAGGTACGTTATCCTATCGTCACCGGCGTGCAGAGTGGTCGTCAGCAGTCGCTCAATTTTAGTGTGAACAACGTCTTCGAGACGAAGCGCGTGCGGACCGACACGACTGGGGAAACCTCACAAATGCAGCAGGCAATCCAACTGCTCAATCTCGACCTGAATACGTCCTATAATTTCGCCGCCGACTCGTTCAAGCTCGCGCCCATTCGTCTTTCGGCGCGGACGCGACTTCTGGACCGGGTCGACATTCGTGTTGCGTCGACGCTCTCTCCCTACGCTCTCGACGACGATCGTTCTCGCGAATTGGACCGCTTTCTGTTTCAGGACAGTCGTTTCGCACTGGCCCGCATCACGCAGCTGAACGTAAGCCTCAACACGTCATTTCGGAGCCGTCAGACCGGTACGGAGAGGCCTTTCGCATCCCCAGGTGCACGTGATTTCGGCGGTGGATTTGACCTTCAGGGTACGCCCCTTAGCGCGGACGAGCCCTTTCCGTCGACGTATTTCAACGCGGTCGACGGATACGCCGACTTCGCCATTCCGTGGTCGCTCTCGGTCAGCCTGACGTACAACTACTCTAGGAATTTTCAGACCATTCAAGGTGTGAGACGACTCGAGGACACCTTCAATGCGATCGTGAACACGAGTTTTGATTTCAACCTGACTCCGAACTGGAAGGTGCAGGGTCGATCGGGATATGACTTCAAGCTGAATGAGCTCGTCTACACCAGTCTCGCCATCCTGCGCGACTTCGAATGTTGGGAGATGGGGATCAACTGGGTGCCCTTCGGGCCGTACCAGTCGTACGGCTTCGATCTTCACGTAAAAAGTGGCCATCTGCGCGACATCTTGCGCATCCGCCAGCCGCGATCCGACGTCGGCGGTCGCTTTGGAGCTCTCAGGCGGTAGGCTTGATAGCACGTCGGCGACATTCAATAGCACGTCGGCGACATTCAAGTAAATTGACGCGGATCTCCAACCCGGCACGTAGTTTGACGCGAAAGAAGAGGAAACCGACCAATCTCAATCGGATATAAGACGCAGTTTTTACGCCCTTGCACGAATTCGCAGTTCGCATGATTGCAGAGCGTCTCCAGTCCATCAGTCGCCGTCTCGGCCTTGCACGCCTCGGACGGAATCGCCAGACGGCGCGAGACGTCAGTCTTGCGCGCCGACTGTACAACACGTTTGAACGAGATCTCGAGCTCGCCGAGATTCAGGGAATTCATTTCTACGTACAGAACGGCATTGTCACGCTGTATGGAACGGTGCGCCACGAGCTGGATCGCGATCTCTTAATGACGCTAGTCCGGGAAATGCAGGGAGTGAAAGGCATCGTGACGCATCTTCAGCTCGTCGATTCGCGCTTCCAGGATTCGGGTGAACCGGATTCGGACGTCGAGCTGACGATCGACTAGTGGTGGACCCACGCGTTCTCGACCCGCTTGAAGCCGAGGTATTCATAGTAGCTGGCCGAGATGTCCGAGTCGCGCAGCACCAGTTCCGTTCCCTTGCAGCGCTTTAACACTTCTCGGATCAACGTTTTTCCCACGCCGAGCCGCTGAACGTCGGGCTCGACGGCGAGATCGCACAGGTAGCTATACAGCACGCCGTCGGTCAAGACACGAGCGATACCGATTAAATGGCCGTTGTGCCAGGCTGTCAGCACCAACGACGCGTTCTCGAACATCTCCCACACGTGTTCGGGACTGCCGACGGGTCTTAGCAGAGGAGCACGCCGGTATAACGTCACGATGCGAGCCGGCGTAAGTCCGTCTAATCCTTCCTTGATCGTCAGATCCTCTATGCTGGAGGGCGATTCACGGTTGCGAGTCAGCATCGCCATAACGTGCTTATCAGTTTGATGCGATGGATAAGCCGGAAACAATTGCCTACGGTGCCGACCGTGCTGCGCGGCTACACCCTGCACGCGCCACCAAGCCGTCGTGCCACGGTAATACCCGAGCCTGCAAGTGAATGGTTCCCTACGACTCGGTTACCCAGCGGTAGCGTGACGCTACAATGCGGATGGTCGTTCGCGGTTCTAGACCCGGCTCCAGCCATGCGCGAAGCATAGATCCCTGCACGTCCAGCCACCATTCGGCCACCGTGCCGAGAAATTGTCGAGAAACGACGCCCGCCTCGACGCCTCCCGCCTCCACCGGACGAACGTGCTCCGGCCGGATCGATAGCACGCGCCCGTCGATGCGCTCTTCCCGCGCGAACGCGGCGATCAATTTGGTGTCTCTGATGACGTTGCTTCCCCCGAGGAATTCGGCTACGAAGGCCGAATCCGGATTATCGTAGAGCTGTTCCGGTTCTCCGACCTGGACGATTCGGCCTGAGCGCATGACGGCGATCCGATCGGATAGCGCGAGCGCTTCCTGTTGATCGTGCGTGACGTACAAACTCGTGATGCCGAGCCGGTGCTGCAACACCTTCAATTCACGCCGAGTTTGCTCTCGCAGGGCGACGTCCAGGTTCGACAACGGTTCGTCGAAAAGAATTACGAGAGGCTCAACGGCTACGGCCCGCGCCAGGGCCACGCGTTGTTGCTGCCCGCCGGAGAGTTGCGTAACGGGGCGATCCACGAGCGGCTCGAGCTCCACTCGCCGAAGCGCCTCCGAGACCCGTCGTCGTCGCTCTTCGCGCGCTACCTTTCGCACTTTCAGTCCATACTCGACATTCTCCCCCACCGTCATGTTCGGGAAGAGCGCGTAGTTCTGAAATACCATCGCGGTCGGACGTCGTTGCGGAAGATCGAACGTCACGTCTCGGCCGTGCACGTGCACGCGTCCTTCGTCAGGCCTTTCGAAACCTGACACTATTCTCAAGAGCGTCGTCTTGCCGCATCCGGAGGGACCGAGCAATGAGAAGAATTCGCCCTTGCGGACGTCGACGGTAACGCCGTCGACGGCAACGACGTCGCCGTAGCGCCGGGTGACGGCCTCGAGATACACGGCGGCCTCGCCTGGGGAAGTGCTACTCACCGGTTTTAGTCGCGGGAGAATGCGCGTGCGGAACGGCCCCCTGAAGGACTAGGACGATGCGGCAACGGACGATTCAAGAGCTCTCGTGACCTTCTCCGCCGCCTCTTTCAGCAGAATGGCCGTCTCGATTTCAAGCCCGCTTGCCTGTAGAATCTCCTGCCCCTCTTCGGCATTCGTTCCTTGAAGCCGAACGATGAGCGGCACGGTGACGTCCACGTTCCTCGCCGCTTCGACGACACCCATCGCGACGCGATCGCAGCGGACGATGCCTCCAAATATGTTCACGAGAATTGCTCGAACGTTGGGGTCCTTCAGGATAATGCGAAATCCGGCCTCAACCGTGTCGGCACTAGCCGACCCCCCGACGTCCAAGAAGTTGGCCGGCTCACCTCCGGCGAGCTTGATCACGTCCATCGTCGCCATGGCAAGACCGGCACCGTTGACCATGCAACCCACGTTCCCGTCGAGGCGAATGTAATTGAGCCCGTGGTCGCTCGCCTCCACCTCGAGGGGATCCTCTTCGTGTACGTCGCGAAGTTCGGCGAACTCCGCGTGCCGATAAAGGGCGTTGTCGTCGAGAGTAATCTTGGCATCCACGGCAACGACGTTACCCTGCTTCGTCAAAATCAGCGGATTTATTTCGGCGAGCGACGAATCCGTCTCTTCGTAGGCCCGATACAGCGAGCCGATGAACTGCACGGCCTTCTTCAGCGGCCCTCCCTCCAGGCCCAGGCTGAACGCAAGTGAACGGGCTTGAAAAGGCTGTAGGCCGATGGCAGGATCGACCCATGCCTTCTGGATTTTCTCGGGCGTTTCCTCCGCGACCTTTTCAATTTCAATCCCTCCCTCGGTCGAGACCATGACCACGTCCATGCTCATCTGTCGATCCAGCGTAATGCCGAGGTAATACTCGCGATCGATGTCGACCGCGTCCGCGACGAGGACGGACCGAACTTGCTGGCCCTCCGGTCCCGTTTGATGCGTGACGAGCTTCATGCCGAGAATTTGACCGGCTTTCTCGCGTACTTCGTCGATGCTGCGGGCGAGCTTCACGCCGCCTCCTTTGCCGCGGCCTCCGGCGTGAATCTGCGCTTTTACGACCCACATCGTCGCGCCTTGCTTCTGGAAATCCTTAGCCGCCTCAACGGCTTCGTCGACGGTGCGCGCAACGCGGCCGGCTTGCGTGGCCACGCCGAATCGATCGAGAATGTCTTTGGCCTGATATTCGTGGAGCTTCATAACGACTAATGATTAGAATAGGGCCGCGCGAGCGCTCAAAGTACGGCAACGCTTTTTAAAGAATCCGCGTAAACAGGGGCTGTATGGGGCTATGACCCGGTTCGATCTTCACGTCATCCGTCGCCTGCTCGTAGGTTTCGTAACCCTCGTGGCGACGTTGATCGTGTTCTTCATCGTACTTCATTACGTGGAGTACGTCGACGACTTCTTCGACCGCGGCGCTACGATGCGGCAGGTATTCCTCGTCTATTATCCGAGTCTCGTCCCGGAGATCGTAAAGCTCACCTCGCCGCTGGCGCTCTTCATCGCCTGCGTCTATGTGACCGGAAAGCTTGCGCAAAGTTTGCAGCTCATGGCCCTCCAAACAAGCGGCGTCTCGCTCTATCGGCTGCTCGTCCCGTACCTGCTCGTCGCAACGGTCGTAACCGGATTCATATTCTGGTTTAACGGATGGATCGTGCCGACCACGAATCAAACCGTACTCGAGTTCGAGCAGCTGTATCTTAAGGACGCCCCCCAGGTGGTCGACGTCAGCGACATTCACCGCCAGAACCGGCCGGGCTCAACGCTGACCGTAGGATATTACGATCGACGCTCGCAGGTGGCCCATCGCGTTTCCCTCCACCGATTCGATGACGAGCACCGCCTCCTGAAACGAATCGACGCGCCGAGCATGTCGTGGATCGACTCGACGGCTGTCTGGCGCATCGATCAGCCGGTCATCCGCGAGTTCTTGTTACCGCAAGGAAGAGAACGCCGAACCCACGTAAGCGAAATCGACACGACGCTCCGGATCCTTCCTCGGGACCTGGCGCGTACGGCGAAGGACGTCGAGTCGATGTCCATTCCGGCCGCGGCGGAATACATCGAGGATCTCGAGCGATCGGGCGCGAGCAACATCGGTCGGCCCAAAGTCGGCTATTATGGAAAGTTCGCGTATCCGGCTGCGAATCTGATTCTCATCGTGATCGGAATGCCGCTCTCGGCCGTGCGCCGAAAAGGGGGCCAGGCCGTTCAACTCGGCATGGGGCTGCTCGTCGCCTTCGCCTACCTGACAACGATGAAACTCGTGGAGCCGTTCGGGTATGCGGGCGAAGTGCCCCCGTTGATCGCGACGTGGACGCCCCACGTGACGTTTTTAGCTCTCGGGCTGACGCTGCTCGTGCGAGCCCGGAAGTGAGCTACGCCTCGCCGCTCATGCCGCCGAATTGAATCGGTTGTCCCGGTGGCGTCCGCTCTTCGATCTCGCCGTGAGCGGTCTCGTATTTTTCGATGTTGTCGGCGAGCGCTCGCAAGAGGCGCTTGGCATGCTGCGGCGTTATGATGATCCGGCTCTTTACCCTCGCCTTCGGCACCCCCGGCATCACCCGAATGAAGTCCAGGATGAACTCTTCCGGTGAATGCGAGATCATGACGAGATTCGAATACACGCCTTCGGCCGTCTCTTCACTCAACTCGATGTTGAACTGCTGCTGTGCCTGCTGATTCGTCTGGTCGCTCATGAGGTCTTTCCGTTCTGCTTCCTTCCTGGACCTGACGTAGCGAGGGCACCGATCAAGTCGCTCTTGGTGATGATTTGATAACTTTCGTTGCCGTCAGGTTCTACCAATACGGCGCCAACGCCCTCTTCCAGGTAGGCGGACAGGTGCTCGAGATGCAGCGTCCGCGGAACGATCGGAAAAGGCTTGCCCATCACCTCGCGCACTGCCATGTCACGGGCGTCCGGGTTTTCGATGAGCCGGTTCAGGATCACGGATTCCGTGAGGCTGCCCACGACTTGGCCCTCCTGAATGACGGGCATTTGCGAGATGCCGCGCTCGGCCATCTTCCGGATCGCGTCGCCAAGGGTCTCGTCCGGCGCGACCGAAAGTACGGCTCCACCAATCTTGCGAACAGACAGAACCTGCTTGACGGTCAAATCGGGTTTTCTCTCCAGAAAACCGTGATTGCGCATCCAATTGTCATTGTACGTCTTCGAGAGATAGCGGAAACCCGAATCCGGCAGCAACACAACGACGACGTCACGCTCCGACAGCTCAGTCGCGTGGGCCTCCATCCACTGAATCCCGCCGGCGAGTGCCATACCGCTCGATTGTCCGCAGAACAAGCCTTCCTCACGCGCGAGACGACGCGTCATCTGCATCGATTCACGATCCGTCACCCGAACGTAATCGTCAATCAGGTCGAAATCCATGTTTTTCGCTAGAATGTCTTCGCCCACGCCTTCGGTCAAATACGGATAGATCTCGTCTTCGTCGAATTCACCCGTATGGAAGTATTTGTAGTAGACCGAACCGTAGGGGTCGACCCCGATGACGCGTACCTCCGGATTTCGTTCTTTTAAGTATCGGGCCGCGCCTGACACGGTCCCCCCCGTCCCGGCCCCTGCGATGAAATGGGTCACGCGGCCCTCCGACTGCGTCCAGACCTCCGGCCCGGTCGACTCGTAGTGGGCCTTCGTGTTCGCGAGATTGTCGTATTGATTCAGGTAAACCGAATTCGGAATCTCTTGCGCGAGCCTCCGTGCCACGGAATAGTACGACTTCGGATCCGTAGCCGCGACGTTGGTTGGACAGACAATGACCTCCGCGCCGAGCGCTCGCAGCACGTCCAGCTTTTCCTGGCTCTGCTTGTCGGTGGTCGTAAAGATGCACTTATACCCTCGCGCCACCGCGGCGAGGGCGAGCGCAGCGCCGGTATTCCCACTCGTACCCTCTATGATCGTGCCGCCGGGTCGTAGTTGGCCACTCCGCTCCGCGTCTTCGATCATCGAGACCGCGATTCGGTCCTTCACCGATCCGCCCGGATTGAAGAACTCAACCTTGGCGAGAACCCTGCAAGGAAACTCGGTCGTAAGCCTCTTCAATTGCACGAGCGGCGTGTCACCGATCGTTCCTACGATGTTTTCGTGCCACATGGCCGTGATGGGTCTTGGTGCGATTCGAGCGTACGGCGCTCCCGACGCCTGGGTTCGCCGATTGTAAGAAGTACGCTCGATGGATCGGTGGGGATGCCGACCGGTCTTCGCGGGTTCCTTTTTTGCGCCCTGAGTGGGGCGACCGCGTCGTGATTACCATCTGCCGAACACGCGCGCCGTCTACGGCTCTCACCTACGGTCACCGTAATTGTCTCGCCCGTTGCTTAGCTTACGTTGAAGCTTCGGTACGGCTTCTACATTCTACGTCTGATGTCCACTGACGCCAAATCGTCGTTTCCCCATCTCGAGCCGGAGCTTCTCGTAGCGACGTTTTCGGTGGAAGGAGAACCGATCTTCTGCAACGAGGCGTGGCAAGGCGTCATGAGGGAGTCCTGGTCGCGTCTGTCTGGGGAAGACAAGGAACGAGCGAAGCAGTTCTTGCACGAGGCTTCGTCAGGCTCCCTCGTTACGAATCAATTTTTCCTACTCGTCACGCGAGACCCCGATGACGGCGTTCCGCTCTTGCTCAATTTTTTACCCGTTCACCTCCCCTTTGGTGCCGATGGCATTCGCGTGCAAGCCGTCAGCGTGACGGGCGAAGTCTTGCGAGAGCCGGAAACGTGGACGCAAAGTCAAACGCAGCGAAATCGGCTCGAGACGCTTGGTCGCATGACGATGGGCATAGCCCACGACTTTAACAATCTCCTGAGCGGCATCCTGGGCTATACGGAACTGCTGATCGGCTACGCAAGCGAAGAAAAAAACGACCCCACGCTAATCGAGCATCTCAGAACAGTCGAGCAGGCCGCCCTCGACGGCGCCGCCTTGATCCGCAAAATACAACAATACATTCGCCAGGAGAAGCAGACACACTTCGCTCCGCTCGATATTCCCAGCATTATTCAGGACTGCATCGCCCTTACGCGACCGTACTGGTACAACGAGCCGCGACGTCAGGGCATCTCCATTGAGGTCAAGCAGGACTTCCATGACGTACCGCCGGTGATGGGCTCGGCTACGGAGTTACGTGAAGTCTTCCTCAATCTCATTCTCAACGCCGTCCAGGCCATGCCGGACGGCGGCACTCTCACCTTCCGAACGAAAAGCATCGAATTCGGAATTCGGATCGACGTCACCGATACGGGCGTCGGTATGTCCGAGAGCGTCAGACGCCGGATTTTCGAGCCGCTCTACACGACGAAGGGCGAACGCGGCACGGGAATGGGTCTTGCCGTCAGTTACGGAATCATCCAGGAGCATGAGGGGACGATTCGCGTAACCTCCCACCTCGGCGAGGGAACGTCGTTTTCGATCACGCTGCCGCATGCCGAGGAGTCCCGTCCCGAGCGCAAAGAACCCGTCGCGAGCGAACCGCGGAGCACTGCACGCATCATGGTCGTAGACGATGAGCGCATGGTTCGCACGATCCTGGAGAAGCTGCTCAGTATAAAGGGGCACACGGTAACGCAGGCGGCCTCCGGCGAAGAGGCGCTCACACTCGTCGAATCACAGGACTTCGACGTGGTATTCACCGACCTCGGCATGCCTCGCATGAACGGGAGGCAGCTCGCTCGCGCGATTCGAGAACGTCATCCCCATTTGCCGATCGTTTTGCTAACGGGTGACACGGAGGCGGGAGAACCTGGAGAGGACATCGACGTCGTACTATCCAAACCGTTTAAGATCGATCAACTCGATAGCACGATCCAGGACATTTTGCGCCGAGAGGAAGACCACGCGTCGGATTGATCCGACCGCAGGAGACAGGACGCCTAGAACGTCGGCGCGCCGAGTCTGCAACGTCGTGACGGAACCGTTCGAACCATGGCCTTTCAATCATATTACATCCGTCTCCAATCTCACCACTGTTTGACGGGTTGATTAAGCGTGACCGACAGTTTGGCAGTTCTCACCCTTGGCCTGGTTTTTGAACCCTTACGTGACTTCCGATCATACCCCCGATGACGGTCACGTACTGACGGAGCGACATACCGTTCGCTCTTTTAAGATAGAATAAGATGGAAGATCGCATGATTGATCAGAGTTGGACACTCCAGATTCCCGCCCTGCTAGCGATGGATCCGGACGATCCGGAACAGAGCATTCCTCTCCCGACGGCAGACGAGGAGAAGGAGATGAGCATGGCGGACGTGCCGGAAACCCTCCCCATTCTCGCCCTCCGCAATACGGTATTGTTTCCGGGCGTCGTGCTTCCCATCACCGTCGGACGCGATGCATCGCTCAAATTGGTAAAGGATGCCTTTAACAGCGACCGTCTCATCGGCGTGGTTGCGCAGAAGAGCAGCGACGTCGAGAATCCCGATTCCGTCGACCTGTACGACGTGGGCACGGTCGCGACGATATTGAAGCTTATCAAGATGCCGGACGGATCGAAGTCGATCGTCATCCAGGGCAAGCGCCGCTTCCATGTCGAAGAGTACGTTCAGACGGAACCGTATTTCGAGGCGAGAGTGACGCCGATTGACGAGGAGACCGCCGACGACGACGTCGAGCTTCAAGCACGCATTCGCTCGATCAAGGAATTGGCCATTCAGATCGTAAATCTCTCGCCAAATCTCCCGAGCGAGGCCGCCTACGCGATTCAGAACATCGACTCACCGGCCTTCCTGATTCATTTCATTGCGTCGAACCTTCAGATCGACGTCGACGACAAGCAGGACCTCTTAGAGACGAAGGCGCTGATCGGTCGAGCCGAGAAAGTGATGCGGCATCTGAATCGGGAGCTGCAAGTCCTTCAGTTATCGGAAGAGATACGAACCCGCGTCAAAACCGACGTCGACAAGCAGCAGCGCGAGTATCTCCTGCGCCAGCAGATGAAGGCGATTCAGGATGAGCTGGGCGAAGGCGAAGGAGGCGGTGCCGAGATCTCCGAGCTGCGGGAACGGCTCGAGGAGAAGAAACTACCGGACCACGCCCGCGAGGTCGTCGAAAAGGAGATCGACAAGCTTTCGAGAACCAATCCGGCCGCCCCGGATTACGCCGTCACTCGAAATTACGTGGATTGGATCCTCGATCTGCCCTGGCTCGAATATTCGGAGGACCAACTCGACATTAGACGGGCCGAGGAGGTACTCGAGGAAGATCACTACGGTCTCGAACAGGTCAAGAAGCGCATTCTCGAATATCTGGCCGTGTTGAAGCTCAAAGGGGACATGAAAGCGCCTATCCTCTGCTTCTACGGACCGCCCGGCGTCGGGAAGACGAGCCTCGGGAAGAGCATCGCTCGAGCTCTCGATCGGGAGTTCGTACGCATAAGCCTGGGCGGTGTGCGTGACGAAGCCGAGATTCGGGGCCACCGCCGGACCTATGTCGGCGCTCTGCCAGGCCGGATTATCCAGGGCCTCAAGAAAGCCGGGACGAACAATCCGGTGTTCATGCTTGACGAGGTCGACAAGCTCGGTTCCGATTTCCGAGGCGATCCCTCCAGTGCCCTGCTCGAGGTACTCGACCCTGAGCAGAACGACAATTTCAACGATCACTACCTCGAGATCGACTACGATCTGTCGAAGGTGCTCTTCATCGCGACGGCGAATTTCCTGGAATATATTCCAGGCCCGCTTCGCGATCGCATGGAGATGATCGAGATCAACGGGTACACACAGGACGAGAAACTGCAAATCGCAAAGCAGTACCTCGTCCCACGCCAGATCGAGCGGAACGGATTGAAGGAAGGTCAGCTGACGCTCACGGACGCGGCGCTGATGCTCCTGATCGACGGCTATACACGCGAGTCGGGGGTACGTCAGTTGGAGCGTTCCATCGGTTCCGTCGCTCGCGGCGTCGCGAAAGACGTCGCGGTGGGTGAGGTCGAGTCCAAGATCGTCGACGCCGATGACGTCGAGCACTACCTCGGGGCTCGTAAGCACTTCTCGGAGGTGGCGCAGCGCACCGAAGTACCGGGAGTGGCGACCGGTCTCGCCTGGACTCCTGTGGGCGGTGACATCCTCTTCGTCGAGGCGTCCGTCTCAAGAGGCTCCGGCCGCTTGATCCTGACCGGCAAGCTCGGCGAGGTAATGAAAGAGTCGGCGCAGGCCGCACTCTCGTACGTGAAGGCTCACGCCGAAGACCTGGCGATCCCGCTGGACGCGTTCAGGTACTGGGACGTCCACGTCCACGTCCCCGCCGGTGCGGTGCCGAAGGACGGGCCGTCGGCGGGCGTAGCCATGCTGAGTGCCCTGATGTCGATCTACACGCAGCGCCGCGTCAAGCACGACGTCGCGATGACGGGCGAGATTACGCTTCGAGGACTGGTCCTACCGGTGGGCGGGATCAAGGAAAAAGTGCTCGCCGCCAAGCGGGCCGGAATTCGGCACGTGATCCTTCCTGAGAATAACGAGAAGGACGTCAAGGAGATCAAATCTGACGCGCTCGAGGGCCTCAACGTCATCTACGCGAAGCGGATGGAAGAGATCATGGACGTGGTCCTCGAACCCGAGGCGATCGCCGACGCGGAACGACTTTTCACTGTCTCTGAAGCGGAGAAACGCCTGCAAGCCGCCGTTCCACAACCGGCGAACGGGTCGACGGTCGTGGAGGTGGATTCGTAGATTAGTACTTAGCCGTCCTCCGTTTCCTCGATCACTTTGGCGTCCTCGATGTTGGAATCCAGTCCCTGTCTGAACGCCCGTTCCGCGTCAACGTAGATCGCGGCCGCACGCTGGACCGCCGACTCAAGGAGGCCGGCGGTCAAACGCACGGCAGAGCCTCCTACAAACGCGGCCTTACCCAACAGATTGAGCCGATCGTATTCGACCAGCCTTTCGCCCGATTCATCACTCGTCATGCGACCGTCCGTTTGTTTCATCATGTGACGTCGGGTTGGTCTGGAACGCCGCGGCTACGACGGCTTGAATCATTGTCGCGGGCTCTCGCGTCCGGGATTTTCCCGCGGTCGGGGCGCTTTATGATTCGCTCGAAGGGGAATCCGAATCCGCTTCGGAGGAAGGTTTCTCGCGTTTGGGCGACGAGCGGTCCGTTCCGGATTTCTTGGAGCCCGATTCGGACGATGGAGGTTCGGTACCGCCTGATTCGGACGTGCCGGTACCGTTCGTGTGTTCGTTCGGCTCGTCGCCCGTCGGCCAGCGCGCCGCCCGGCGACACGCCTTGTCGAATTCCTCGGCGAATCCTCGGCCAATCTGCTCGATCCCGCGTGCTACGGTCGCCACCGTCGCCTCGAGTAGGAATAGCGCCTTGTCTTCTATCTCCAGATCCTCGAAATCGGTACGAACGCGCTTGTACTTCTCTTTTCGCTCTTGATTCCTCTCTCCCATAATGGCACCTTCGGATCTGCGCGCCCGTGGGCGCTGTATTCTTAATGATTTTATGGATTTTCGTGTAGACGAGAGATCCTCATGCAGGTTTCACGCCCATTAGCCGCGTCTCCATTCGATTTTTGGACAGGCACGGCTCCGTGTCCCCGGCCGTCCAGCACGTGCCTGATCGAATGCCTGACGATCCGACTTCGGCTGGGATGACCGAAGAGTATGCCGAGGGTGTCGTCATTCGCTCCACGGGCCTCTGGTATGACGTGATGGTCGGCGACAAGGTCGTTCCTTCGACTGTCCGCGGGCGCTTTCGACTCACGGAAGACGACGTCACCAATCCCGTCTCCGTTGGAGATCGCGTCCGATTGCGACTCGGTGCAGACGACACCGGCCTCATCACGGAGATCAACGAGCGAAAGAACAAGTTGAGTCGCCGGGCCGCCGGTCGCCGAGTTGGTCGCGAGCACATCATCGCCACCAACATCGACCGAGTTTGGAACATTCAATCGGTTCGGCTTCCGAAGCCGAATCCTGGATTGATAGACCGCGTCTTCGTCGTCGCAGAAGCACACGACATCGCCTCGGGGCTCGTCATCAACAAAGTGGATCTCATCGGCGAGAGCAATCGGAGACAGATCGACGAGCTCTACGAGTTGTACGACGGGCTTGGTCTTCCAGTGCTTCTCACGAGCGTCGAGACGGGCGAGGGATTGAATGAATTCCGAGAAGCACTCTCCGATCGGACGAGCGTGTTGACGGGGCCGTCCGGCGTCGGTAAGTCGTCCATTTTAAATGCGATTGAGCCCGACCTCGACCTGAAGACGTCCGACGTGAGCGAAAAGACGCGAAAGGGGCGCCACACGACGACGTACGTCTCCCTCTACCCGTTATCCGGCGGTGGTTTTATCGTCGATACGCCCGGCATTCGGGAATTCGGCGTACTCGACATCGAGCCCTGGGAGTTGTCCCACTTTTTCGTTGAATTCAGAGAGTACCTGGAGCAATGCCGCTTTCCTACGTGCACACACGATCATGAACCCGGCTGCGCAGTGAAAGAGGCCGTGGCATCAGGCACGATCACTGAGCGTCGATATCGGAGCTACCTCAGTATACTCGATTCCATCAATCTGGGCGACAAAGACGTCGGGAGATAACTGTAAAGCATGAATCATCCGCGCGCTGCGACGTGTTACTTTTTCGATTTCGTCTTCCGCTTGCGTGGCTTCTTTCCCTTCTTCTCGCGCTCTTTCAACAACGTCAGAGCCTGCTCGAGCGTGACCTCGTCGGCGTCGAGGTTCTTCGGCAGCGATGCATTCGTTTTTTGATGCTTGACGTACGGTCCGTATCTACCTTTCCAGACTTCTACGGCCTCCTTCGTCTCGGGGTGCTCACCCAACGTTCGGAGCGCACCGGCCTTTTGCGTCTTCTCTGCCAGCAACTCGAGCGCTCGGTGAAGCTCGACGGTTAGGACGTCGTCGTCCTGCTTCAGCGAGGCGAACGTGCGCTCGTGTTGAACGTAGGGCCCATACGGACCGATGTTGGATCTGATCGGCTTATTCGTCTCAGGATGGTTGCCCAACATACGGGGCAGCGACAGCAGATCGAGGGCGGATTGCAGGTCCACCTCCTCCGGCTGAACGCCTTTCGGTATTGAAATCCGTTTCGGCTTGCCCTTCTGATCGTCGTCGCCGAGCTGAACGTACGGTCCGTACGGCCCTTTTCGAATCAACACGTCCTGTCCCGTCTCCGGATGTGTTCCGATCGCGCGATCGTCTACGTTTCCCGCTTCGAGCAGCGCCTGCAGCATCTCGATGGTTATGTCTCCCGGCGCGTATTCCTCCGGCACGGATGCAGTCGCGCGCTCGCCCTTCAGCTCACCCTCGACGTATGGTCCGTACTTACCGACGCGCACGACGTAGCCGTTCCACTTTGGAGAGTCGATCGTCGAGACCTTTCGGGCGTCGATCTTGTCAAGACCCGCCTCGACCCGCTTCTCGAGCCCATCCGCACCCAGGAAAAAGCTCTTCAGATACGGCGTCGCGTCGCGCTCACCGGTTGCGATATCGTCGAGCACCTGCTCCATTTCGGCGGTAAAGCCCGTGTCGACGAGCTGTTCGAATTGCTCCTCGAGCAGGTTATTGGCGGCGAAGGCCGTAAACGTGGGAACGAGCTGTGAGCCGTGCTTGCGTACGTATCCGCGGTGCACGATCGTATCGATGATGGTCGCGTACGTACTCGGGCGGCCGACACCCTCCTGTTCAAGCAGTCGAACGAGTGACGCTTCGGTATACCGGGCCGGCGGTTTGGTCTCGTGACCACTCGCCTCGACATTCTTGCATTCAGGCGTGTCTCCATCTGCGAGCTCCGGGAGCGGCTGATCGCGGTCTTCCAGTGCCGCTTCCGGATCGTCGCTGCCCTCGACGTACGCGCGGAAGAATCCCGGAAATTCGATGCTTCGTCCGGACGCACGGAACCGTGCGGCGTCATCGCCCTCGCCGGCTTCGATGTGTGCCGTCACGAGGCGAATGCGGGCGTCGGCCATCTGGCTGGCTACCGTGCGCTTCCAGATCAGGTCATAAAGCGCGCCGTCGATACCGCTGAGACCCAGTTCGTCGCGCGTTTTCATGTCGGGACCGGCTGGACGAATGGCTTCGTGGGCCTCCTGCGCGTTGGCGACCTTGTTCTGATATTGTTTTGGACCCTTACTGAGGAACGATTTCCCATATCTCCGCTCAACGGCTCGACGGCTTCCATCGATCGCTTCATTCGAGAGCGTCGTAGAATCGGTACGCATGTAGGTGATCAAGCCGTTCTCGTACAGGCGCTGGGCCACCTGCATGGTAGAACGCGCCGTCAAATTCAGCTTGCGATTGGCCTCCTGCTGCAGCGTCGACGTGATAAACGGCGCATATGGGGATCGCGTCGAAATTCGATCGTCGACGTTGACGACCCGCCACGACGCCTCGGGAAGGCGCTCGGCGAGCGCCTTGACTTCGTCTTCCGTTATCAGAAGGACGTCTTCGCCGGCCTTTAGACTTTCCTTGAGCCGTCCGGTGTTATCATCGAAATCTTTCCCCGTCGCAAGCCGGATCCCGCCGTAATGCGTCATCACCGCATCAAACAAGGTTCCTCCTTTGTCCAGCGTCGCTTTCAAGTCCCAGTAGCTGGCCGGAATGAAGGCCATTCGCTCTCTTTCCCGCAGAACGAGCACACGCACCGCAACGCTCTGCACGCGACCGGCGGAGAGCTTCGGGGCGATTTTCTTCCAGAGCAGCGGGGATAGCGTGTATCCGACGAGGCGGTCGAGAATGCGTCGCGTTTCCTGCGCATCGACGAGATGATTGTCGATGCCGCGCGTCTCGGTCAAAGCGCGCTCGATAGCCGCACGGGTAATCTCGTGGAACACCATGCGCCGTACCGGCACGGCTGGATTCAATACTTTAACGAGGTGCCAACCGATCGACTCGCCCTCTCGATCCTCGTCCGTGGCTATGAGGAGCTCGGCCGAGCCCTTGAGCGCCAATCGGAGCTGACGTACGACCTTTTGCTTGTCGGAGGGAATGACGTAGATGGGCTCGAATCCGTTCGTGACGTTCACACCGAGACGTGCCCACGGCTTGTCGCGCATGTCCGCGGGAATCTCGGAGGCCGAGGAAGGAAGATCACGAATGTGCCCCATGCTCGCCTCCACCTCGTATTCTTCCGGCAGGAAGTTGCGAATGGTTCGAGCTTTCGTTGGAGACTCTACGACGACTAAGCGTTTCATCAACTATCCATAACATTCAAGAATGACACGGTCCGACACGACTAAACCAAGACACGAAGATTCGGCAGGTATCACCTCGCGAGCGTCGCCGGCCCTTCGACCGGACTACCGAAGCAACTTGACGAAAGCGAGTTCCGGAAGGCGTCCGTGCGATCTCGAACGTGTAGCCCGGCTTCTAGCGGGCACTCTCACGCAAGGTGTACGCGAATCGTTCCTACGTGCGTCATCACGCGACACCGGGCGGATGAGGGAAGTCGGGTAGCGAAACGTGCGTATGCGGCGCGGTTCGCCTATTTAGGCTCCTCTTCGTACCTTCAGACGGCACGCCGCAGGCTTCAGTGTTTACCAGTGCTTAACGGAAACCAAAGAACTCACAGGCTTCCGTGAGCGTAACCCTGCGCGCCGCATGCCGTGGATCTCGTCACATCACGAGCGAGGCACTCCACGGCATGTCTTATTCGATCGCTTTGTCGCCGCAGATACTCACCTAGCCACATTGAATATGGAAACGCCCGTGAAAGAGACGTCGACCAACGGTGCCACTAAAACGGTTCAGTACGTTTACCGTTTTGGGGGCGGCGAGGCAGAGGGGCACAAGGGAATGAAGCAGCTTCTTGGCGGTAAGGGAGCCAATCTCGCTGAGATGAGCTCCATCGGCCTACCTGTACCCCCCGGTTTTACGATCAGTACCGAGGCCTGTCAGTTTTATTCGGCCAAGGGGCACCAATGGCCGGAAGGGCTCGAAGACGAAGTTCGAGACGGCATCGCTCACGTCGAGCGCATCATGGATGCGAAACTGGGTGATCCTGAGAATCCCCTTCTCGTTTCCGTACGGAGCGGCGCCGCCGTTTCAATGCCGGGCATGATGGACACGGTACTGAACCTCGGTATGAATGACGACGTCGTTGAAGGGCTGGCCAGGCGCTCCGGCAACGAGCGCTTCGCCTACGATGCGTATCGCCGATTTATCGACATGTTCGGCGACGTCGTGATGGGCGTCTCTCACGAGCACTTTGAAGAGGCGATCGAAGCGCTCAAGACGGAGCGCGGCGTGGCCAACGACGTCGATCTCTCAGCCGACGACCTCAAGACGCTGGTTGAACGGTACAAGGCCATCTACCGAAAGCATACCGGTCACATGTTCCCCGAAGATCCGTTTGAACAATTGCGCTTTTCGGTCAACGCGGTTTTCGGCTCGTGGGACAGCGATCGCGCGGTCAAGTACCGGCGCATCAACAGGATCACCGGTCTGCTCGGGACGGCCGTCAACGTTCAGGCGATGGTGTTCGGCAATATGGGTGACAGCAGCGGTACCGGCGTTCTCTTCACTCGCAATCCGTCGACCGGCGAACACAAGCTCTACGGCGAGTTCCTGGTAAATGCACAGGGAGAAGACGTCGTCGCGGGCATTCGTACGCCCGAAGACATCTCTGAGATGGCGAACGAATTCCCCAAGGCCTACGAGGAGCTCGTGGACGTCACGAACCGGCTCGAGGAGCACTACAAGAACATGCAGGACATCGAGTTCACGGTTCAGGACCAAAGACTCTTCATACTCCAGACTCGAAACGGCAAGCGCACCGGGCCTGCAGCGCTGAAAATTGCGGTCGACATGGTTCGTGACGGGCTCGTCGAAGAGGCGAGCGCCGTTCGGGAGCTCGTGGAGCCAACGCACCTCGATCAGCTCCTCCATCCTCAGTTCGAAAATCCCGAATCCTACGAAGGTCGCGTGATCGGCACGGGCCTTCCGGCCTCACCCGGCGCGGCGGTCGGACAGGTCGTGTTTACGGCGGACGAAGCCGAGCAGTGGAACGCCGAAGGAAAGCAGGTCATTCTCGTTCGCATTGAGACAAGTCCGGAAGACGTCGGCGGAATGGACGCAGCCCAAGGCATACTGACCTCGCGGGGCGGCATGACGTCGCACGCGGCGGTCGTCGCACGCGGATGGGGCAAACCCTGCGTGGCAGGCTGCGGCAACGTCGTCATCAACTATCGCGACCGAACGTTCACCAACGGCAACGTCACGATCAAGGAGGGCGACTGGATATCGATCAACGGGACCACGGGTGAGGTCATTTCCGGCAAGGAACCGCTAGTCGAACCGGAGCTCAGCGGCGACTTTCGTGAATTCATGGAGTGGGTTGATCGTTTTCGCACCATGAAGGTTCGCACCAACGCCGATACGCCGCAAGATGCGCAGAAAGCGCTGGAGTTCGGCGCGGAAGGGATCGGCCTATGTCGGACGGAGCACATGTTCTTCGAAGCCGATCGGATTTCCGCCATGCGTGAGATGATTCTTGCCGACGACGAAGAGGCACGTCGGAAGGCGTTGGCGAAGCTGCTCCCTTACCAGAAAGAGGACTTTGCCGGCATCTTTCGTGCGATGAACGGCAAGCCGGTGACGGTACGGCTGCTCGATCCACCGCTGCACGAGTTCCTGCCCCACGACGAGGCGGGCCAGAAGGAGACCGCCGACAACCTGGGCGTGTCCATCGAAAAGATCAAGGCCAAGGTTGAAGCCCTGCACGAATTTAATCCTATGCTCGGTCACCGCGGATGTCGACTCGGGATCAGTTATCCGGAGATCACGGAAATGCAGGCCCGCGCGATCATCGAAGCGGCGGTGGAAGTGAAGAAGGATGGCGTCGACGTTCTTCCCGAGATCATGGTGCCGCTGATCGGCACGGTCGAAGAGTTCAGACATCAGAAGAAGCTTATCGATGCGACGGCCCGTTCGGTTTTCCGGGAAAAGGGGGATCGCGTCGAATACCTCGTCGGAACGATGATAGAGGTCCCACGCGCCGCGTTGATGGCCCACGAAATCGCGAAGGAGGCAGAGTTTTTCTCCTTCGGTACGAACGACCTCACGCAGATGACGTTCGGGTATAGCCGTGACGATGCCGGCACGTTTCTCCCGTATTACGTAGAGAACAAAATCCTGCCGGACGATCCGTTCCAGGCGCTCGACCGGGAGGGCGTAGGCCAGCTCGTCAAGCTGGGTACGGAGCGAGGACGTAGCGCCCGCAACGACCTGAAGGTCGGTATCTGTGGTGAGCACGGCGGCGAAGCTTCGTCCGTCGCATTCTGCTATGGGGCCGGTCTCGACTACGTATCATGCTCGCCGTTCCGCGTACCCATCGCTCGGCTTGCGGCGGCGCAGGCGGCTTTACGTATTTGACCTCGTCATCGCGTTCCGACTCGGTTCCCGAGGCTACTCGGCTGCACGTGAAGCCCTTCGTTCCAGACCGGCTATGAGCTGGATTATAGGTTATGTCGGTACGAGCCTCTCTCGCGAACGGCGGGAGAGGCTCTCTGATATTGCGGCCGATTCCCTCATCACCGGGAGCGGCCGGACGCACTTCTTCGCGGCCGGCGGCCTTCATGAGACTTGTTTAGGGGGCAAACTGGAGGACGACCGGGGAGAATGGTGCGTCGTCGGGACCGGTGTGCTGATCGACGAACGGGCCGGCCTGCTCTCAACGTCGGACTGGCGCCGGCGCCTCCTCTCCCCTCGGCCTGATTTCGATAAGATTGGAGGAGGATTCGTCGCCGTTCGCGTCCGCGACCGGCGCGTCGAGGCTTTTTCCGACGTTTTTGGACTTCGAAGCCTCTACTGGCTCCGAGTCCGAGACGGCACGTACTTTTCGACTCGGCCTGAATGGTTGGCTCGTCTGGCAGGCGGTCTCTCGCTGGACTGGCCGACGTTCGGCTCGCATTGGATCGCGTACAACCAGCTTTCCTCTCGGAGTCTGGTACGCGGCCTCGGGCGACTGGGACCAGGCGGTTACGCGACGCTGACGGGCGGCGACGTCGCGCAGGAATCACGCTCCTATGCGCTGCCGATCGAACGCCCCGAATTCGAGGTCCAGGACGCGCTGCGCATCTTACTCGACCCCGCGGATCCTCGTACGGTCAGTCTCGGTCTCTCCGGAGGCATGGATTCTCGAACATTGTTGGCAGTTCATGACCGGAAATCCGGATTCGCCGTTCACGTATTCGGATCCAAACACAAAGCCGACGTCAAAGTCGCCTTAAAGGTAGCGGAGGGCGAGGGCATCCCCTTCAGCCATTTCCACGTACGGCCTCCCGGTCGTGACCGCCTGTTGGAGGTCGTTCGCGGCCACGCCGTCCAGACGCAGGCCGTTTCACCCGCATCGTCCGCCCTTGCGCTGCGGTACTATCCTGAACTGCGGTCGCAGCGCAAGCTAGTCGTCGATGGGGGATTCGGCGAAATCCTTCGACGCCAGTTCATGAATCGCTTGATCCGTCGCGGCTCCGACGCCGTGAAAACGGCTGTGCCGGAACGCCTGCTCGCGTGCATCCGATTCGAACGTGCCCGCGTATTCAACGCCGCATGTGGGCGAGTCATGGAGGACGGAGCGCTGCGTGACATTGCCGGCTGGCTCGACGATGCGCCGGATCGGAAAAAACACGGCGTGCAGAACGTGGTGGATCTGCTGAACGTGCACACCCGGCTGCCGAACTTCTTCGGGTACGAGCAGGCTCGACTGGACGGCCTGGTTCAGAATTTCATGCCGTTCGCCCATCCGCACGCCGTCGACGCGGCCTTCCACATACCGGCGGCCCGGCGTCGAGGCGGCCGAGTTTCGCGACGTATCGTGGCCCGGCATGCCCCGCGCCTGCGGCGCTACCCGCTCGTGAAGGGAGGGGTCGAGTTTCCGTACGGCCTCCCTCCGATGATGTCGAAGCTCTGGATCAAGAACAAGTCGAGGTTGACGTCGAGGCCGGAGTCTGCCGATCGTACGTTCGTTCTGGACGAATTGAAGGACTTCGTATTCGATCGAATCCACTCTTCCGAAGTCAGGAACCACCCCGTATACGACTGGGCTGCGCTAGTCGGCATCGTGGAAGCCTATTACGGAGGCGGAACTCACGGTGCGCAGCTAGACTGGTGGCTGGCTTTTGAATTGTGGAGAGCGGAGATCGAATCGTCGGCCGGCGACGCCTCAATCCTCAAACCGGAGTCGATTTAGGCGTTTCCAGTCTTCTTCCGTGTCGACGTCGCGATGAATGCCCGGATCGCTTACCGGCACTCTGACCACTGCCTCCGGTTCGTGGTCGATAATCGATCGACCGCCCGCGTCCCCACTCAGCTCCAAGAGCGATCGAAAATATCGATTCGCGAACAGAACCGGGTGCCCGAACCTATCCCCATATACCGGCAGGATAATCCCATCCCGATGTACGCTCAAGGCTTGAGCCAGGGCTCGGAAGGTGGACGTCCGTATGCCGGGCAAGTCGCCCGGGCAGATAGCGAAACCGCCGGCGTCGGCTCCGGCGGCCTGTACGCCGGCCCGGATCGACGAAGCCATGCCCTCCTCGAATTCGGCATTGTAAACCGTTCGAATCGCCCGGCGTTTTAGCGCCTTCGCAATCTGGTCGCTTTCCGAGCCGAGGACGACGACTACGGGCCCGACGTTAGATCGGACGGCCGCCGAAACCGCATGCTCGATAATCGTCTTATCCCCGAGTCTCAGCAGCAGCTTATTGCGCGGTCCCATGCGCTGCGACCGTCCGCCTGCTAGTAGAATGACGGTCGGCGTGGCACGCATCACTCCGAAGCACTTTCTCGCGAGCGCATTCGACTCTCGTGGTAAAACTGAATCAGGCCCGTCCGGAGCACGTTGTAGCCGAGGAGCGCGCAATCGTATCGCCGTGGTGAGAGCGGCGCGTCGATCGCATCGAGCAACTGCCGCTCCGGTAGGCGGACGGCTTCTTCAAGGGGGAGGCCTTCGATCAGCGTCGTGAGTAAGGACGCCGAGGCGACGCTGACCGTGCATCCGCTACCCGTGAACCGAACCGCTTCAACGATGCCGTCGGCGTTTACAGATGCCTGAATCCGAAGGCGATCGCCACATGCCGGGTTGGATGCCTCCCTGTCGACGTTTGCCGCCGCCAGACGACCATAGTTGCGCGGATTGGTGAAGTGATCGACGATGACGTCCATGTAGTGTACTGGCTGCATGTCACCTCAGACGTCGTGATCGCCGATCGCGGCTGACGTCATGGTAAGATACGCTGACGCCGTTCCGTGAATCCGATGCTCCTAACGCGCCGTGGCCTCGGACTCGAGCCGCGTCAGGCTCATGGAACCGCCTTCCTTGCCGTTCCGGACGGCGAGAAGCTCGGCAATGATACTGACTGCGATTTCTTCCGGCGTTTCGGAGCCGACGTCGAGCCCCACCGGCACGTGAATACGATCGATCGCCGCAGAGGAAGAACCGCTCGTTCTAAGGAATTCGAGGACGGCCCTTCCTCGGCGACGGCTGGCCACGAAGCCGAGGTATGCCAGCGATTTCGGGGCGAGGTTTTGAAGCACCGGGACTTCATGTTTGTAGTCATGCGCGGTGACGACGACGAAACTGTCGGAACCTGGATTTAATTCCGAACAGACGTCGGACGGTATGCCACGTCGAATCAAATCCGCGTTCGGGAATCGATTCGCATCCTCGTATTGCGCCGTCACCACGATGACTTCGAAACCGACCATTTTACCGAGTCGCACCAGTGGATCGGCGATCGGAGACGTTCCGACGACGAGGAGGCGAGGAGGAGGGGCGAACCGCTCGAAGAATAATTCGGTCCCATCTTCTTCCACGAGTCCTGCGTCCGCATCCTCCATAAACGAGGAAGGGAGGCGCAAACCGTTCCTGCTTTCCGTAACGACGGCATATCGAGCCGACCGACTATCGAATCGCAAGACGAGATGGGCCACGCGGCCGGCTACGTTTTCGGACCGTATCTCTTCAAACGCGGCGACCGCCTGCTTACGAATTCGCACGAGGGGCTCGACGAATACGCGCACGGATCCCGCGCAGCTCATCCCGAAGTCGAGGCCGTCTTCGCCAAGCTCGACACGAACCATCTCGGGGCGTCCGAGTTCAGCGACGCGCGCTGCAGCAAGAGCTGCTTCGGCATCGACGCAGCCGCCGGCGGTTAGCGATCCGATCATTCGACTTCCCCCGGTCCACACGGCGCGCGCACCCAAACGCTTCGAGGAGCCGCCGCGGACCTCGACCAGCGTGGCCAACGCATGCGCCTCTTCCATTTTCAGATGACGTATGATCTTTTGAACGTCAACCATTCTTCCATCAAGCGCCAAGAAAATCAGAGGAGCGTACCGATGGGCGGATTCGGTCTCTTGGGATCAACGTGACCCGGACGAACTCCCTCCGGGCGTACGCCGCCTTTCGTCCCAAGACGCATTGCCTACAACATATACTCCGAGAGCCATTACTTCAATGCATCCCTCTCCCGCTGCACGGGAGGAAACGTGGGCTTGATCTCGTCGAAATCCGTCTCCTGCTCGTGCGGCGAAAGCAATCGGGGCTCGGAGAGGGCATCGAGACGGCGTTCGATGCGTTCGAACCGCTCCTCCATCACGTCCTCGACGGCCTGCTGAACGATTGCTTTCAGTTCACTCGACGTCAGACTCGAGCCGGATGACGAAGCCTTTACCCGATGCTTTTCCTTTGCATAATCAAGCGCCAGCTTCGTAACGAGGACGAAACACCCAAATACGATGAGGACGATCAGGGCTTCTTCCATGGCATCGATCTAGATTGAATTA
>CAZMXY010000034.1:0-27841 GCA_964570345.1 uncultured Rhodothermales bacterium
GTAGAGCGCCCAAGCGAGCATAGTGCCTCTACGTATTCGTTCCTGATGTATCGGCTTCCAAATTGCGCTCTCAACCTGACTATAATCGGGAGTGAGCGACTTCATGTAGTTTAGTTCAACATAAACCTCCTCCTGAGCCGCAGCGGGTGAGGACAAGACTGTGCAGATTACAACTGTAGCGAGCAGCTTCGCGAAGGATGAAAGCATGGCGTCCTCGAGAGTTGGTAGGCGATATGGACTCAGCCGAAATGACGTCACAACTTCGCTTCGTCATTCGGTGCGGGGATGGAAATGTTGGCTACGTTCGTTCATTCATGTGAGAAAAGCAATAAGATGGGCCGCTATTACTGACATCCTCGTGATCGTTGTGTCTACTATCCGGGACGGCCATTAATAAGGTGGGATTACTCTTTCCTGAACGCTGGGAAAGACCACGAACGTGCTCCTTCCATACCTTCAGGCCACAGTTATCCAGTTGGATGCTCGACCCTTATAGAAGGGCGAGCGCTAACGATTTCGCACGGATTAGATCACCTGAAGGCGTGGGAGGGCTGCGCTTCCTCATCACTTCAGGAGGTAATTATGCGCCTTGACTTGCAACAAACTGCGTATCGGCTGCGGCGGTCATTGCGACTAGAGAGGATCGAGGAGTAAAAGTCAGAAGGAATACCGGGAGGGTGTCACAATCCGCTGATCGCACGATCTCAAAAGAGCCACTCGACTCGATTTTGCCATGCTCGTTCGATGCAGCTTTAGAGCTTATTCATACGGGCAATTCCGAACCATTGATCGAGCGTGTTGTACATTGTCACCGTTCGCGCAGTACTCACGAGGCGGACAGACGAAGAAGCGGCAGAATGTATTGCGGCGCAAGGCACGGATTGTGGTACATATGTGGTACGGTGCTAGTGTCGCGACGTAAAAACGGCCAATAAGGCCAACGGAGGGGTGCCAGAGCGGTCGAATGGGGCGGTCTCGAAAACCGTTGTGCCCTTCGGGGCACCGGGGGTTCGAATCCCTCCCCCTCCGCAAGTCCAATTACGGGTCGGGGAATGACGCGCCCGCCGCACGGCGCGCGCGCGACCGCGCGTGCGCGTCGAAGCGGCCGATGCTTTAGGAAGGTCGCGGTCGGGCGTCGCCACCTTTCCGTGCGTAATAGGCCTTCGTTTTCGTCCGCCATCGACCTCTTCGCCGTCAGAGCATTTTAATGCGCTCGAGCCGGTACGTCGCGACACTCGGTCTGATCCTGGTCATCGCAGGCGTTTGCGCGGCCGACGCGGCGGCGCAACTCTACCCCATCCGACACAGGCCTTCGGACGTGGTCTATTATCGATTCCAGCGGCCGCATTTCACGCTGATTTACCAGACCGGACTCTTCCTCGAAGCGCAGGAAGCGGCGGACCTCCTCGAACGAGCCTATCCCGAGGTCGAGGCGCTCGTCGGATTGCGTCGGCCCCTTCGGATGCCGGTCGTGTTGAATCACTTTACCGACCTCGCCAACGGGTTCGTCTCGCCGCTCCCTTTCCGTCAGGAGATCGAGGCGGTGAATCTACGAGGCAAGTCGCTCTCACCGCGATTCCATTCGTGGCTCGAGACGGTCGCCCCCCATGAGCTCGTGCATGCCGCGCATGCGGAGGCCGGCGACGGGTTTGGCGTGGGATGGCTGCTGCGCCGGTTGGGCCCTGACCTTGCCCGGTCGCTGAATCTGTCGGGGCCCCGCGGAATCAACGAAGGGGCGGCCGTCTGGCTCGAGAGCAGGATCAGGCCCGGCGCGGGACGGCTGAATTATTCGCTCTTCGAGATGGAGTTTCGCGCTGCCATGTTGTCGGACAGGCCGTGGAGTCTCGTCCAGATGCTCGAGGCGCCGGAGTATACGAGGCCGTTCGATCGATATTATCACGGGGGCGCCCATCTGTTCGAATACCTCATCGAAGCCGGATACGTCGACTTCTTCCGGAGGGCACGCAATTTCTATTACCGCTTCCCGCTGTTGGGATACGGTCCCGCACTGTGGTACGGCACTCGGATGAGTCCGTGGACCCTGGAGCGGCGGCTACGTGCGCACTATCTCGAGCGGGGACGCGCGTTTCAGAATGCGCTGGGTTCGCCGACCGAAGCCGACGTCATTGCCTCCGGCCGGGGTGAAACGTATCGTCGCCCGCGGTGGGTCGATGACACGACGCTCATAGCGTACGTGTCCGGGTATGACGTTCGTCCGGGCTTCTATCGCATCGACGCAGAGACCGGGAGGCGGGAGGTGATCTCTCATCAGGCGATCACGGAAGATTACTCCTGGAGTTTTGGTCCCGATAGTGCGAGCATTCTGTTTTCCAGGTACGTACCGTCGACCTTTACTCCGGCGGAAACCATCGCCGAGATTTTTCGCCTGGACCTCGACGGCGGAAGGGCAACCCGGTTCACGGAGGGGGGACGTGCTTTCGGAGCCGTCGCTCCGGGTCGAGCCACTATATGGGCGCTTCGAAACGTGACGCAGTTCAACGAATGGATCGAGACGTCGGGTCGGCTCGACTCGACAGCGAAGGCAGCGGCCCGATCGAGCCGCGCGGCGGCGGTAGGCGCTCTCGAACGATCCGTCATCGTCGCTGTCGAACCTTCCCCCGAGCGAGACGCGATCGCTCTGCTGCTGAATCATGAAGGTCGCCAGGGCGTCTATCGCGCGACGCTTCGGTCCGACAGCCTGGTATCCGTGGAACCCTGGTTGTTGTTTGAGGATGGATCCGTGTTTGACGTGACGTGGAGCCGTGACGGTCGACGTCTGGTCGTCGCGGCCGATCCGGGCGGCGTGTCGAACCTCTACGCTCTCGACGTTGGAGAGGGCCGGTTGTCGAAACTTACCAACGTTCCGTTCGGTGCGATCGAACCGACCGTATCTCCCGACGGCCGGTGGGTTGCCTACGTGAATTATCGTCACGAGCGATACGAACTCGTGCGCGTGCCTTTTCGCCCGGAGGAGGCCGATGAGATGGACGGTTGGAACGGAATCGGTCCGGAGGCCGAAACGTCGGTGGGCGCGAGCGATCGGCGAGGTGAAGGGGCGCCGCTCGCAATCGTCCAGGCGAACGATCCGGCGCGTTTCGACGACCGCGGCGACGTAGGTCACGAGACCTCGAACACGTCGGACGAGCACATCGACGCCACGGCGGATGACCCGGCGCCGTATCGTCCCCTCCGAAACGTGCGACCGCGAGTCCTCTATCCGTTCCTCCTTTATCAACGGCCGACGGGAGACGTGGACGACACGAACCTGGGTTTCGGCGTCGGCCTCGGCGTTGAATGGGCGGATCCGCTACAGTATTGGTCGGCTCACACGAGCCTGTTCTATCAGCACGACCTCTTGTGGGGTCGTCTTGCGGTTCAATCGGGGCACGTGGTTCCGCGACCGTCGGCCGAAGTCTTTCGATCTCCATCCACGGTTCACGTGCTGCGTCGCGATGCCGCCGGGCGCGTCGACACGCTGCGGGCAGGCCGGGAGGAGCGCGGCGCGGCCATCGGCGTGCGCTCGCCCATCGTATTTACGTCCAACGTCTTCCAGACGCATGCACACGTTTCCCTTCTGGGAGAATTTAGGAGAGAACGGCTTTTCGATGACGACAACCGGACGATTCGGCCGGCCGACGACCACGTCGCGCTGCGCCCCTCGGCCAATCTATCGTACCGGATTCAGGCCAATCCGCGCGACGTCGTGCCGAACTCGGGGCTGCTGGCGTCCGTCGAATCAAGGGTGGACGTGTGGGCCGATGAAGGTCGGCACTCGAGATGGCTGCTCGCCGCCGCCACGCAGCATATTCCGTTATTGCAAGTCCACAACATCGGTCTTCAACTGAGAGGCAATCTTCTCATGCAGAATCGCGCCGGAATCGTCGACCTCACGACGTTTTTTCCACGCGGATACGAGACCCACGACACCTTTCTGAATTCGGGAACGTTTGCGAAATACGGCGTCGAGTACACGCAACCGCTGTTCTACATCGACGACGGCCTATTTCTCCTGCCGATTTACTTCAAGGCCCTTTTTGCGTACGCCTTCGTGGAGACGATGCAGGGAATAGACGCTGCGACCGAGCGTCTGACGGTCGCCGGCGCCGGATTCGGCCTCCAGTTCCGATATGCCCATTCGATCAACGCGGCGCTACGCGTCGCACCGGTGTATAAGTTTCGGTCACAGGAGTGGAGCGTCACGTTCAGGTAAGCGCTCTTCGGGTTACACGTCCTCTACGTGCCCGTTCGAACGCTCGATGCGGCAGGGTCCATCGACTTATCCACTCCGGTTGCGATTGGAATGAAGTGAACTTATAGTATCCAAACCGGTTGAATCGGCGTTCTCTTCAATCGAGGAATCCCCGATGGAAAAGCTGCAATGCAAGGCCTGCGGAAGTTATAGCATGGTGCCCATGGACGTCGTCGTGGAGAAAGACGACGCCCTCGAAGAGGCCAAGCTTCTGGGGGACGATCAGGAATCGCGCTTCTACACGTGCCACGTCTGTGGCGACAACTGGCTTTCGGTCAAAGAGACGCGGAAAAACGACTGTAAGATCACGTTTGTCCACCAGATGGGCATGTCGCCGGAGCTAAAGCGAATCGCTCACCTGGGTACGCACATCGTCATGAACGACGATACGGTAGACCGGTGGGAATACTATCTGGATGACGAGAAAATCGATTCGGATGCCTGGCACGAGAAGCTGGTGACGCGCCGGAAGGTGCTCAGGTCAATTTGTTCAAACTGACCAGACCATTCAAACTGAGACGTCCGGTATCGTCGCGGAACGACTCATTACGACGAGCAGCTCAACGCCTTTCGTCTCGGCAAGTTGGGGTACGGCGCTCTCTATCTCCCAGCCGTCCCGCATGAAGGGTGTCAGTGCCGGATGACGGTTGACGGCCTCACCGCTTCGAAATTCGACGACGAAAATCTTCCGGGCGGACGTTGACTCTCGTGCGTCCGTTCCCAAGACGCTGGTGGACTTTCGTCGACTCTCCTGGTGGCGAGTCGACGAACGCGGACGGTGTATCGGTTCGACGGTCTCTTCTCGCGTTTTCATCATGGCACGACCGCTGGTTGTGGCCCTCCTCTCCAGCCCGATCGAAAGGTCGGATGACGCGGGCGATGCAACTTGTGACCGTAGGAATGCCCCGCAATCGAACATCCGGACAACCGAAGATTCTCCAACGGACGGTCGTCGGAGCAGGCATTCCAATGTGGGTCTTCCGTAACATACGCATTTAAGGGCATAAAGCTCAAGATCCGGCGTACCGTCCTGACTGGAGTTGGGCGAAAAACGGGCGTCTGCGTTCACGTGTTACGTCATTGATACACCGTCGACTCGCGAAGAGCGTCGACGATCTCGCCGGCCGTCCACGCGTTGCCCCGCCAGATTCGCTTGATTCGGCCGTCCGATCCAATGAGCGCCGTGGCAAGGTTGTGAACGATCTCACCGCCTTCCGCCTGATAGTGTACGCCGAATCGTTCGGCGAGCCCGCGAATCCCCGCCGAATCACCCGTCGCGAACGTCCAGCTCGAAAGTTCGGCGTCGTATTCTCGCGCGTAGGCTCGCAGCGTCTCGGGAGCATCGTGCGTGGGATCGAAACTGATGCTGACGAGGTGCACCGGTCCGAGATCGGGCAGCAATTCGATCTGCTTCTGAAGCCGTGCGAAGTTCTGGGTCATGCGCGGGCAATAGTCCGGTAGGGGGCAGCGGGTGTATATAAACGTGAGCACGACGGGTCGGCCCGCTAGATCGGAGAGGCTCAGAGACGAATCGGCGTGGGTCTGAAGGATGGTATTCGGAGCCGGATCACCCGCCTCCAATAGGCGCCGGTCGGTGGTCTTTGCCGGATCACTACGACCGGCAGGGTGCTCGGCGACGGCGTCGTCCGGGAGCTTTCGAAGCTCGTCGATCCAGGAGCTGTCGCCATGGAGATAAAGGGTGAACGAGACCGCATCACCGACGTGAAGAGAGGAGACGCCCGCGGAGTCCGAGCTGGTGAAAGGCATCGTCATCGCAGGCATCAAGCCCCGAACTTCACCGTGCTCTACGATCAAGGTACGATGATCGTCTCCGAATCCGACTACACGGCCGCGAACCTCAAAAGTGCGCTCGGACGAACAAGCGACCGGAAGGGTGGCGACGGCGGCGAGAACGAGTCGAATCAGGACCGTCCTGACCGCGAATCCGGTAGGCGCTGCGGCAATCATTGGCGATCGGATTTGTCGAGCATCCTCCTCAAGGCATCGAAAAGCTCCTTGCGCGTGAACGGCTTGGAGATATAGGCGTCGAAACCGGACTCTTCGAAGCGTTCCCTGTCGCCGGGCATCGCGTAGGCCGTCAATGCGAGCGCCGGCGTCGTCTCGTACGCCGGCATCTCGCGCAGCTCGTTCAAGAGGTCGAGGCCCGTTCGCTCTTCACCCAGGTTGATGTCGAGAATGAGAATGTCGAATTCCCCATCGTGAGCCGCTCGGATGGCGTCTTCGTAATGGGGCACGACCTCGAGCGCGTAGTCGGATCGCAGAAGGTATCGCAGAAGGAGCTGCGTATCCGGATTGTCCTCGACCGCAAGTACGCGAGGCGCCGTAGGTTGATCCATATGTTGAGATCTCGACCACGCTCAACGAGAGCGAACCAAGGTCGGCAGTTAAATCAGACGAGGGGATGATAGGTGGCGCTTAAAATACGTATGACTGACTCGGGTGCCAAATCTGAATTGCACGACTAAAACAGGGATTTAACATTTTGATTGATTCTACAAAAATTTGCAACGTTTTTAGTCAAATGGCCGCCATCTCAATTGTAAGCGAAGCTCGCGAACTCGGTTACCTTCAATTTTGTCACGTCCGGATCCGACGGACTTGACGTTTTCCCACGTGCTAACGGAGCATTTCGCTTCCAACGTCCACGTTTTTGACGCGACGAGTCGAATAAAGAGGAACGCTCGCCGTCCGTGACCGGTGAAGGCCGGGGAGGAAAAAGCGTACAATAGGTCGTATTCGTGGGTGTAGACGCGTGCCATGTGATCGTCGACGGAGAAGCTCGACAGACGTGCGGCCAACATGAGTTGGCGGATCGGTCGAATCCTGATTTCGTGATAGACGAGCATCCCGCTTCTGCGTACGGATTCCGCTCGATCCGCACGCACGAATTCCATTCTGATTCGACTTTCAAGCGTCCGACTGTGATGATAATCAAGCTGCAGGCGCAGGGATCTGCGACCTGTCGTCGACAGGCATCGGACCCGCCGGGCGGGCGGCGTGGCGGTCTCGCAGAATGACGGATCCTCCGAAAGCCGCTGCGTGGTTCTCAGAGTGGCGATCAACCACGGACTCGCCCGGTGGCGAAGTTCGGCCAGACCCGACGTTCGTACGGAAGTGAAAGGGCGGCGATCGGATCGGGCCTCCAGGCGGACGAGATCCATCTGGACTTCCATCGAGGTCCGGCGCGTCGGTTGAAATCGCAAATGTGTCGTCGCGTCGACCCGCGGCTCGATTCGACCACTTGAGCCATTACTCTGAACCGAGTGAGGCAGGTAGGCCGGCGACGCAAATCGGCGGATTCGCGTTCGAATCGAACCGAGTCTCCCGGTTTGAAACTCGACGCCGATGGATAGGGCCCGACGGGGTGTGTATTCACCCGAGAAGTAGAGATTCCGAACGGCTGCGCCGGCTGTGAGGGAAGTGACGGCCGTCCGACGCCGCACGTTCTCGCCCACGGGAAAGGGTGCGGCGTCGAGGTCGTCTTCGATTAAGTAGGTCGCCCAGGCGACGAAGACCGGTCCGATGGTGAGCCGAGCGGCGGTGCCTGTGGCCGTCTCCCGGAGTGCATGCCGGCCGTACATCTCCGTGGCCGTCCGATGGAGCCCGGTTGATCGGCGGAGGATGAGTGGGCTGTCGGCCCCGGAGGTCGTATCCAGGCGAGCGTCGAATCGACGCCGGGACGCAAAGGCCGAGAGCGCGACGTGCCGATTGGGTTCTATCTCGACGGCGACGCCGCGAAAGTGGCCGGCTTCAGACGACGACGCGAATGGACGAATCGAAGCGCCTCGGATCGACGGTGAAGAGGCCCCTGAGCCAAGTCCTCCCGGAGATCGGAGTACGTTGCCGAACGCAAAACGAACCGAAAAATCTCCGACCACCAGGTGGCGAATCCAGCCGGCGTCGGCCACGGCCAGGTGTCCGGCAATGAAATCATATCCGAATTGCGAGGCCTTCGGATCCCAGGTCATGGGCTCGCCTGCGTCCTTGTCGAGCGTCAGATTCGTCGCAAGGCGGCCCAGACGAAGGCGAATGCGGGTCTGTAGGACGTCCGGGCCGCCGATGTACCCTGCCGAGTCGCGTCGGAAGCCGTCGGCCGGCTCGAGCTTTCGTGTCCATCGCTGGATCACGTCGGCGCGAAAGGCAGGACGCCGTCGAGTCCGAGGACCCTCGTGCGAGGCCGGCGCCGCGCGCGACGGCTCGCCGCTCGTCCGATGCGATTCCGCCTGTCGCCCATCCACCTTGAGGAAGGGACGGAGCCGGCGAATCTGCAGCGGATCGAGTCCGTCTACGGAAACGAGCGAATCCACCGACGAGAAGGATCCGAACTCGACCCGATGCCTGACGATGTTCATCGCGTCGGCGGGGGACAGGAACGGGATTTCCGTCAGGTCCTCGACCTCCGCCGTATTCAGGTCGCGCGGCCTCTCTCGAAGCGTCTCCAGCCATTCGGAAAGGTATGCGTGATCGGTTTCCGCCTCGTCGAGCTCGCCGACGAGCTCGTCCAAATCGAGCGTGTCAGGTCGGCTGAATGCATTTTCCACGACGAAAGCGGAGCGAGATATAGCGGGCGCCAGAATGAGAACGACGAGTACGGGAGCTACCATCGAAGCCCCGCAGAACACGACGGTGACCAGCCGAGAACGAGATGCCGTTCGGCCGCGACGTCAAGAGTCAATCGGGCGAGGTCGATCCCGATTCCACCGGCGAATCTCGGCGGCACGAGCGAGAAGCCGCTTCGAACGGTAACGCCCGGCCATGGACGCGTTTCGACCGAAATGCGAGAAGTCAAGGGAGAGCGAACGCCTTTGACGACGTCGGCGTGAACGTGCAGGACGTCGGCGCCGACGAAGGAGAGCCCCGCGTGCAGACGGCGTGGTAGGTCGTCCGAAATCGGACTCTTGAGGACGACGACGTTCTCGGCCGCCATTCCCAGATTGACGTTCGAGAGGATAGGGAATACGAATCCGCTGGAGAGGGCGGTGGCCGACGCCGCGCCGTAATTCCGAATCGACAAACGATGGTGCCGAACGCGGAGGCCGACGTAAAATGGCCTGTACGAACCGGTGCGAAGGCCGGTAGCAAGTCCGGCCGTCAGAATCGTCTCAGTATAAGCTTCGTAACCGAAGGTCCGTGCCCCGAGTGCCGCGGACGTTCCGCCGAGTCGTGCAACGGCCTGTACCGACCCGACGTCGAGCTCCGAAAGCCCGTAGAGTCGAGCCGCATGGACGACGAGTACGTGTGTCGGCAAGTCCGACCAGCCGGCGGGATTCGATTCGGACCATGGATCGGCGACGGACCCGGCGGGATCGCCGGTGAGGGCCGCCCCTCGCGCGCCGGCGATGGAGGCCTGCGCGCCGGCCGGCATCGGAGCGACCGATACGGTGCAGACGAAGAAGAGGAGGATCGAGTCGTACCGCAGACCTCTCGCGATCGAGAACGTGTGCAGGCCTCGGCTGAACCGGGGATCGGGGAAGCGCATGTCCACAAGACACGGTGACGGCCCTCATATAACCTCGAGCCCCTGCCTCGCCCGAGTTTGCGGCGCGAGAGAAACACGAATGCGACGTTTTCTGTACCAGCGGTTGACGTTTCAGCATCTAGCGAATCGACATGTACTTGACTACCATCCGCCATTTCGTAGCCGTCGTCTTTGCGGCCGCGGCGTTTCTCGTCGGAACGACCCGGGAAGCCTCGGCTCAAGAGTTCAATTGCTCCGTGACCGTGAATTACAGTGCGCTGAGCGGGTCGGACTTTGCGTTTCTCGGTGATTTGAAGCAGCTGATCGAAGAGTACGTCAATCAACATAGCTGGACGGGCGATCGTTTTCTGGACCCCGAGCGGATCGAGTGTACGCTTCAGCTGGTGTTCGAGGAGGCCGTCTCGTTGACGAGCTTTCGAGCCCGTCTGATCGTAGCGTCGAGGCGGCCCATCTACAACACGACGCAGCACACGACCGTCGTTCAGTTCAACGATTCCGACCTGCAGTTCGATTACGCGCAGGGACAGTCGCTCGTCTTCGACGTCGAGCGATACGACCCCCTCACGTCCGTACTCGACTTCTACGCCTACGTGATGCTTGGCTACGATTACGACACGTTCAGCGCACTGGCAGGCACGCCGTACTTTGAGAGAGCTCGCCGCGTGGCCGAGCGCGCCCAGTCGCAGTCGGCGCCCGGATGGTCGCAGATCGGTTCGGACCGGGGACGGATGAGTTTGATCACACAAATCCTCGAAGCACGTTTTCGACCGATGCGTCGAGCCTATTTCGACTATCATTTCGCCGGTCTGGATCGCTTTGTCACCGAGACGGACCAGGCGCGCGAGTCCGTCCTCACCGTACTCGAATCTCTGTCTACGTTCTTCGACGAGGTCAGACGGCAGTACGCTGCCGATCTCTTTTTCTCCGTAAAGTCGAGCGAGATCACCTCCATCTTCGAAGGTTCGCAAAGTCGGACCGCGGCCTACGACCTACTCACGCAGCTCGACCCTTCGCATACGTCCGAGTACCAGAAGCTCGTACAATAGACGGTGCGGGGGACTTGAGGTGAATTAATTTCGCGTGCCGTCCGCCGATCATAGGAGTATCGATCGCATTCCTGTGTAGCGCGCGCATGGACCCTTCCGCATTCCGGTTGCTCGTCGAGCATGCCGGCGACGTCATCTACCACGTCGACCGCCGTGGGCATATTCGCTATGTCAATGCCGCGGTGAAATCGATCCTCGGATACGACCGCGAGGAGGTCATTGGCCGCCGCGCGGAATCGTTCGTCGCGCCGGGGAGCGGAAGCCACGTTCGCTCCTTCTACGCGCGCCAGCGCGAGAAGCGGGTCGAGCATACGTATCTCGAGGTCCCGGTCGTCGCGTGCGCCGGGCGTCTCATCTGGCTTGGACAGCACGCACATGCTGCAAGACGGAACGGGCGGCACGACGGATTCGAGATCATCGCCCGGGACGTCTCCGAGCACCGGCGTGTAGTCGATCTGCAGACGGGTCAGAAGTGCCTTCTCGAGCTGGTTGCTCGCGGTAAGCCGTTGATCGAGATCCTCGACACGCTCGCATTCTTCCTCGAAGCCCAGCTCCACGAGTCGGCCGTCGCCGTCATCGTCCTCGATCCGAGCGGAAATTTGCTGCGTCCGCTCGTCGCACCCGGTCTGAGCCGGGACGCCGTGCATTTGGTCGAATCGGCGTGGGAATCCAACTTGCCCATCGTCGAGCATCTCGACGTTCACCCTAAAGAGCGGATCACCGTCCTGGATCTGCAGTGCGACGCCCATTGGCAGGAGCGGAGCGCAGCCACGAATCTGTCCTACAAGACGTGCTGGACGGTGCCCGTCTTGTCGGCCGAGCGCTTTGCCGCCGGTGTCATCGCCGTGTTTCGGTACGATTCAGGCGAGCCGCACGGAGAGGAGTACGGCGTTCTCGACGTGGCGTCTCAGATTGCCGGAGTCGCGATCCAACGCGAGCGGATGGAGCGTACGGCCCGGATCGAACTGAAGCGGCGCGTGGCCGAGCGCACGCTCGAACTCGAGCAGATCAATCGAAAATTGCGCCAGGAAATCGAGGACCGGCGCGAAGCGGAGCGAGCCCTGCTTCGGAGCGAAGGTCTCCTCAAAGAGGCCGAACGCATCGCCCACATCGGCAGCTGGAGCTGGCACGTCGCGGAGTCGTCGTTACTGTGGTCCGACGAAACGTACCGCATCTTCGGCGTGGCCCCCGACCGGTTCGACCCCACGCCGCGCTCCATCCTTCGCCTGATTCACTCGGAGGATCGGCGTCGGCTTCGGGCTTTGATGACGGCGAACGAAACCGGTGAGCCGTGTACCGCTGAATTTCGCGTTCTTCGACCGGACGGAGAAGAGCGTATCGTCGAAGTCGAGACGAGCGCGAAGGGCGAAGACGACGCGGCCCGTCTGTTCGGCGTCGCCCACGACATCACCGAGCAGCGTCAGCTCGAGCGCGAACTCGTCAAAGCCGGTGAGCGAGAACGCAAACGAGTTGGACGGGACCTCCACGACGGGCTGGGTCAGTTACTCACCGGCATCGGCTTCTTGAGCAAGACGTTGTCCCAGAGCCTGCACGCGAGAGGAGACGACGATGCCGAGGAGGCGTCCGAGATCACCGCCCTCGTGGAAGACGCGATCGACCATACGCGAAGCCTGAGCAAACTGCTGCTTCCGGTCGAACTCGAGGAGAATGGTCTGGAGGCCGCGTTGCAGCGATTGCGATCGCACGTCGAGGGCGTCTACGGCATTGCCTGCAAGCTTAAGACGGACTCCTATACACCGATACTAGATCCAGAAATCGCCCTTCACATGTATCGAGTGGCACAAGAGGCCGTTCACAATGCGGTCCGCCACGGCAGGCCCACCGAAGTCGAGATTGCTCTCTCGACGAGAGCCGGTCGAACGTGTCTGTGCGTACTCGACGACGGAATCGGATTTCCGAAAGGCGTCGATCAGCGCGGTGGCGGCCTCGGCCTGCGTACCATGCAGTATCGCGCACAGACCGTCGGCGCCACGCTCACGATCTCTCGTCGTGGCAGCGGTGGGACGCGGGTCGTCTGCGAGCTGCCCGCCCATGTCGAGGACGGTCTGGAAGTAACCCTTGAACCTATTTTGACGGGTGGAATCGATGGCTGAAAAAGCACGCATCGTGATTGTCGACGATCATCCCATTGTGCGCCACGGCATCAGTCGCTTGCTGAACCGCGAAGAGGACCTCTGCGTCTCGGGTGAAGCGGAGAATGCGGCCGAAGCGCTCGCACTCCTCGAAAAAGAACTCGCGGACGTCGTGCTCGTCGATCTCGTGCTGGATGGCGAAAGCGGACTAGATCTCATCGGCGAGATCCGTCAGCGATGGCCGAAGCTGCCTCTGTTGGTAGTATCGATGCATGACGCGCCGGACTATCTCGAGCGCGTGCTCAAAGCGGGCGCGCAGGGCTTCGTCAACAAGAAAGAATCCATCCATCGACTCTCGGACGCGATTCGGAGAGTACTCTCAGGTCGTACGTACATCGGCGAGAACATGATGGACGTACTGGCACGATCGCTGGCCTCCGACGAGCCGGAGCATGGCCGGAGGATCGATGAGCTCAGCGATCGCGAGGTCGAGGTGCTCGAGCTCATCGGGCAAGGTTTCCGGCCGCGGCAGATCGCCGAGACACTACACGTGAGCCCGAAGACGATAAACTCGCATCGTGAGAACATGAAGCGGAAGTTGGATCTCGCGAATACGGCCGAGCTCGATCAATTCGCTATCCGCTGGTTCAGTGAGAGCAAAGCGGCCTGACTCGAGGAGAATCACGTGGCACGAGCCCGGCTAGGTAACATTCCTTAGCTACGATTCAGAACAAATGACGCCCTAATTCCCCCTCTTTCTCCTATTTAAAGCTCGACCACTTCGGCGATACCTACGTCAGCCGCCCGGAGGTTTCCAATCGCCTCCGGGGTTGGCCCGATACCTGGACATATCGGGGTGGCTGACTGACCGAGCGTACAGGGTGACGACAAACTGCGCAAGGTGATTTTGCCACCAGGGTGAAAGTAAGCCGAAGGACGGTCGGGAGAGCTCCGTCCTTCGGTCCTTTCCCCATTTCCAGGGCCGGCTACCTAAGACGACCTAGGTAAGTCGACCTACCCGTGCATGGGGTAGATCGCGCAGTGAAATTCAATCGTCCGACCTATTAAACGGACCGGCGAATTCGCGATACCAGAGGAGACACCGATCCACCGCAATTCCTTAATTCATTCGCGGTTCGCAATGGAATTTTTTACGGCCCAACTTCTCCGACCGGTGTCTGCGCCCGCACGGCGCCGCGGCGTCATGTACTCCATGGTCGCATTCGCGCTGGCGGCTCTGATCTCGCTGGCCGGCTGTTCCGACCACTTCAGCGGCCTGGAAGACGTAAACGTCGACGGGGACGACGGTCCCTCGAAACAGGTCGACGTCGACTCGAACGCGCCCTCAAAGCTGCGTCACGCACACCTGCTCGACAACGCGGGGCGCTCCTTCGGCAAGACGAGCTCGAGCACGGGCATATTGATCGGGACGCAGGAGACGGAGTCTCTCGATACGCAAGAGCTTCTGGAGCGATACGAGTTGCTCGAGCGCATGGAGCTCCTCGAGCGACTCGAGCTCCTGGAGCGTTACGAGCTGCTGGAACGCTACGAACTTCTCGAGCGGAACGAACTGCTCGAGCGCTGGGAGCTGCTTGAGCGCTGGGAGCTGCTCGAACGCTGGGAGCTGCTCGAGCGATGGGAGCTGTTGGAGCGTTGGGAACTGCTGGAGCGAACCGAATTGTTGGAGCGCTGGGGGCTGATGCGAAAGGAATTGCTGGAGCGGTATGAGTTGCTGGAGCGCAACGGCCTGCTCTCGGCAGAGGAACTGCTCGAGCGCTGGGAGCTTCTCGAGCGTTGGGAGCTTCTCGAGCGCTGGGAACTGCTGGAGCGGTATGCGGACTTTCATCGGGTCTTCAAGGGCTTCGCCGTGAACGTCCCGACGCCCCTGCTGGCTGATTTTATCGCGTTCCTGTCGGAGAATGCGAGCGTGGCTTGGATTGAGCCGGATGTCCTTCTGGCGCCCCATACGCCCAGTCGCGTCAAGAGTAGTCGCGTCGGACAGATCGAGCCCTGGGGTCTCCACCACATGGGCGCACCGAAAGAGCGCACCGTCGCGAACGACGTCGAGCTCTACAGCATCGATTCCGGCGTCGACAACGACGACGTCAACGTCGTGGGTCGCTTCGACTTCACCGGCGGGTCGATGCAGGAGGGGGGTGCCGACGTAGACGGCCACGGCACCCACATCACGGCCCTCGCGGCGGCCATTGACGACCGGGACGGCATCGTGGGCGTCGCACCGGGCGTGAAGGTGTTCAGCATGAAAGTCGTTCAGGACGACGGCTTCGCCGATTCGGCGTATATCATAAGCGCTCTCGATTATCTCATCACCTACAAGGAGACGAATCCGTCCACCCCGATCGTGGCAACGATCGGTCTCGGCGCCCACGTCGGCCCCGCCTATATCGCTCTGGACGACGCGGTCGTGCGCGCGGTGGAAGCGGGAATTACCGTGGTCGTCGCCGCCGGTAACGGAGGTATGGACGCCTCGAATTACACACCCGGCCACACGGAAGAGGCCATCACGGTGGGGGCGTACGGAAAGGGTTACGCCTTCTCGTCGTTTTCGAATTACGGGCCGGTCGTCGACATCCTCGCCGCCGGTGAGGGATTGGAGACGCTGACGAGCGACATGGAAGGCTCTTCGAAAGCCTACACGCTCAGTTCGGGCACGTCCCCGTCTACTACGCTCGTCGGAGGCGCCGCGGCGCTGTACCTGTCACGGCATCCCGAGACCGACCCCACCGGTGTGGCGGAAGCCCTGAAAACCTCCGGACGCGACAGAATCATGGATGCCCCACACGGGACCACGACGAAGACGGTGTGGATCGGTGACCTTGATGGTACGAAGGAGGAGGTGAAGGTCATGGACCGCCTCCCCGGCGACGTGAAGGGCAAGAAGGACGACAAAGAGAAGAAAGGCAAGAAGGGCAAGTAGGGCGAAGTCATCACGACGCATCCTTTTTGATCGGACGGCCTGGACAGCGATGTCGAGGCCGTTTCCGTTTGCAGGGACGGGCACGCCCTGAAACCCGTTGCATACCGGGCTGAAGCGCGCTGATTACGCCTTAAGACGTCTCCATTTCTGACCGATTTCAGAAAGGAGGAAAACCCATGACGAGCCTCAGGATCATAGCGTGTTTGCTGATCGGCCTCGCGGCCGGAAATCTTCCGGTCGGAAGGGCGCAGCCTGCGATTACGCTGGATCCGGAGAAGGCCGTGTCTCAGTACTCGATCGACCAGTGGACGACCGAGCACGGATTGCCGATGAAGCGCGTCTCGAGCGTCCTGCAGACGTCCGACGGGTATGTCTGGCTGGGCACGCAGGAGGGCGTCGTTCGATTCGACGGATTCTCATTCACCGTATTCGACAAATATCAGACAGGTCTCGAGAGCAAGACGATTACCGCAATTCTCGAGGATCGTAGCGGCGCGCTGTGGATCGGAACGGTCGCCGGCCTATCCAGATATGCCGGCGGAAGATTTGAGACGTTCACGACCGCCGACGGCCTCGCCGACAACTACGTTTCCGCGCTGCTCGAGGATGACGAAGGGCGGATCTGGGCGGGATCGTTCGACAAGGGCGTCAGCCTGATTGACGGACGCGCCATCATGCCCCTCGTCGTCGAGGACGCGGCGGGGAGTAAGAGCATTTCCGCCCTCTATCAGGACGGCGCGGGCAACGTGTGGATCGGAACGACTGGTGCAGGATTGATGCGATACAGGGATGGTGAGATTTCGCCCCACGCCCCAGCGTCCGGCCTCCCCAGCAACGAGATCACCCGCATTGCAGGAGACGATGACGGAACGCTCTGGATCGGTACCAAGGGCGGCCTCGCCATCATAAAACACGAGACCCTGCGCACGTACACCGTCGACGACGGCCTTCCGAGCAACGTCGTGCGTGCATTTCACGAAGACAGAGCCGGAACACTCTGGATCGGTACGGAAGGCGGTCTGTCCCGGCTCCGCGGTGGGCGGCTCGAGACGTACACGGGCCACGACGGATTGACCTCCGTACTGGCCCTCCACGAAGACCGCGAGGGCAGCCTCTGGGTCGGCACGCAGCGCGGGGGTCTGTTTCGCATCCAGGACGGAAAGTTTACGACGTTCACGACGGCCGAGGGGTTGGGGGGGAACAGCGTCTATTCCGTTTACGAGGACGTCGACGGAAACGTATGGGCCGGTACACTGGGAGGCGGCGTAAGTCGCATTCGCGACGGTCAAATTGCGACGCTGACCGTGGCTGACGGACTACCGACGAACGACGTCGTGAGCGTCTACGGCTCGAAGGACGGTACCGTTTGGTTCGGCACGCACGGACTCGGTTTGATCCGGTACCGAGACGGCGTGCTGCATCAGTACACGAACGAAGACGGCCTACCCGGTAACGGTGTCTACACGATTTTCGAAGACGGCCGCGGCCGACTCTGGCTCGGAGCGGGACGCGCGGGGCTCGTCCGATTTGACGGCCATCGCTTCCTCACCTATACGACGGACGACGGCCTCACCGACAATTCCGTGACGGCCGTGACCGAAGGTCCCGCTGAATACCTCTGGGTGGGTACGTACAACGGCGGATTGAATCTTCTCAAAGACGGCATCGTCATCGAGACGTACACCACGAACGACGGCTTGCCCAACGACTACGTGTCCTCGCTTTATCGCGACGACGAGGGCGCGTTGTGGATCGCAACCCGCGAAGGAGGTCTGACGCGCCTGAGGGACGGCCGGCTGAGGTCGGTTACCGTCGAGCAGGGGCTTTTCAACGATACGATCCTCCACATTCTGGAAGACGATCGGGGTTATCTCTGGATGAGCACCAATCGCGGACTTTTTCGGGTCCGCAAAGCCGACGTCCACGCCGTGCTCGACGGTCAGTCGGATCGGCTGACGTCGATCGCATACGGCCGATCCGACGGTCTCAAGACGTTCGAATTCAACGGCGGGTCGCAGCCGGCAGGATGGAAGGATCGGAAAGGACGGCTCTGGTTCGTATCGAGCAACGGCGTCGTCCGCGTCGACCCGAAGGAACTGCCACGAAACGACGTACCGCCGCCCGTGGTCATCGAGCAGGTCCTCGTTGCGGAAGAGCCGGTTCGGACGGACACCGCCGTCGTGCTGGCGCCCGGCAAGAACAAGATCGAAATTGATTTCGTCGGCCTCAGTTTCGTGGCCAGCGACGAAGTCGTTTACAGGTACAAGCTCGACGGCATCGACCACGACTGGATCCAGGCCGGCTCGCGCAGGCAGGCCTTCTATACGAATCTTCCCCCCGGTCCGTATGCATTCCATGTAATGGCCCGCAACGCGGATGGCGTCTGGAGCGAACGACCCGCCACGTTCACGTTCCACCTCAAGCCGTTCTTCCACCAGACGCCCTGGTTCTTCGTGTTGATGGGCATCTTCCTCGTGCTCGTCGGCGTGGCAACCTACAACGTTCGCATCCGCCATCTGAAAGCGCGCCAGATCGAGTTGGAACGGACGGTCAGAGAGCGCACGAAAGACCTTCGCGAGGAGAAGCGCAAGGTGGAGGAGTCGAAAGCCGTCATCGAAGAGCAAGCAGAGCAGCTGCGTGAACTCGATCGTGTGAAGACGCGATTCTTCGGCAACATATCACACGAATTCCGGACGCCCCTGACGCTGAACATCGGTCCCCTCGAGAATGCGCTCTCCGGCCTGTATGGACCCGTGCCGAGCGTTCTGGGAGGACAGCTGTCCATCATGCTCCGCAACGCGCGGCGTCTGCTGCGACTCATCAATCAGCTCCTCGATCTCTCCAAGCTCGAATCGGGTCGGATGGAGCTGAATTCGAGGCGGCTGGACCTCGTTTCATTCGTTGAAGGCGTGACGTCCTCATTCGCGGCCTTCACGCAGAAGGCGGGTGTCACGTTGGCTTTCAAGCCGGAAGCCGACGAGCTGGGGGCGACGTTCGACCCGGAGGCGATGGAGAAGGTCGTCTTCAATCTCCTTTCGAACGCGGTCAAATTCACGCCGAAGGGGGGCCGCATCGACGTCTCGATCACCACCTCGAGCGTCGACGGCACCGCCGAGGTGCGCGTGAAGGATACGGGTGCCGGCATTCCCGCCGCCGACCTGCCGCACGTCTTCGATCGCTTCCACCAGGTCGAAGGGTCGACCAGCAACGTGCAGCAGGGCACGGGAATCGGCCTCGCCCTCGTGAAAGAACTCGTCGAGCTCCATGACGGCTCCATCGCGGTCGAGAGCGAGGTCGGCCGGGGCACGGACTTCAGGATCGTCCTACCCGTTGGTGATGACACCGGCGAACCCCTCGGCCATGCCGACGAGGACCTGGGCTACGCGCCGAAGGAGCCGTTCATCGAAGACCTTGAGTGGTACGCAGACGACGCGACCGGCGATTCGGAACTGGAATCGATCAGCGGAGACGGCGCCGTGCGCCGGCACGTGATGGAGACGGGGGCGGACCGGCCGGTCGTTCTGGTGGTCGACGACAATCCGGACATCCGGGAATACATGATCGGCTGTTTGAGCGCGAAATACCGAGTCCTTTCGGCGAAGAACGGGGAAGACGCGCTCGAAAAAGCGAAGCAGCATACGCCCGACCTCATCATCAGCGACGTGATGATGCCGAAGATGACCGGCTACGATCTATGCCGCGCGATTCGCGCGGACGAATCGATCGCCATGACACCGATCATTTTCGTGACGTCCAAGGCCGCCATGGACGACAAGATCGAGGGGCTTGAGGCAGGCGCCGACGATTACCTTCCCAAGCCGTTCAACGCGGAGGAGCTCTTCGCCCGCGTACGCAACTTGCTCACGCTTCGGAAGCAGCAGAAGGACCTCCAGGATCTCAACGAAGCGCTCCGCGACAAGAACGTCGAGCTCGAGCAGGCCAGCGAACTCAAGTCGCAGCTCTTGCGCATCGCCGCGCACGACCTCAAGAACCCCCTCAACAACATCCGCGAGTTCGCGAATTTGATCCGTGAGGAGATCGATGCGGATTCGGAGGTCGGGGGCATGTTGGGCCTCATCGAACGGTCGTCCAACCAGATGTTCAGCCTCATCTCACAAATTCTCGAATCGGAGGCGCTCGAGAGCGGTCAGCTGCATATCAAGAAGAAGCCGGTCGACCTCGCGACGCTGGCCGCGACCATTGTGGAATCGAATCGGAAGCAGGCCGAGCGTAAGAGCCAGCGCATCCACTTCGATGCGCCGGAGGCCGGTCTCCACGTCGTGGAAGGAAGCGCGGAATGGCTCAACGAAGCCATGGAAAACCTCGTCTCGAACGCCATCAAGTATTCGCCGCCCGGCAAACGCATCTGGGTGAGTCTGCGACGTACGGAATCGGCGATCGAGTTCGAAGTGCGGGACGAAGGCCCCGGCCTGACGTTTCAGGACAAGAAACGGCTCTTTCAGAAGTTCCAGCGACTCTCTACCAAGCCGACCGGAGGCGAGACGTCGACCGGCCTCGGGCTCTCCATCGTAAAGCAGATCGCCGAGATGCACGACGGGGACGTCGTCGTTGAGAGCGAGCGCGGTGTAGGCAGCGCGTTCATCATTCGCCTCGACGCCGCCGGCGAGACGGTGGATGCGTAGCAATCGCCGGTCGGCCGAACGAGTCGGTAGAGCGAATCAGACGAATCGGGACCGCCTCGAAAGGCCTCGAATCGTGCGGATCACGACCACGAGATCGAGCCAGATCGACCAGTTCCTGAAGTAATAGGCGTCCCATTGCGCTGCCTCCTCGGTCTCCGGGTTGCCTTCACCCGATACGCGGCAGAGCCCGGTGATCCCCGGTCGCACTCGTTCGCGCGCGTTCCGCACGTCATCCGACAGCTCGTCATGATGATGAGCGGGCAGCGGCCTCGGTCCCACGATGGACATGTCACCGCGCAATACGTTCAGGATTTGCGGAAGCCTGTCAAGCGAGCCCCACCGTAGAAGACGACCCACTCTCGAAACGCGCGGATCTTTCCGCAGGCGGTACCGGGTCTCCCACTCCATGCGCAGATCTGGGTCTTCAGCGAGACTCGCTCGAAGCACTGCTTCGGCGTCCGCGACCGTGGTCCGAAAACTCCAGGCGCCGAACGTCTTTCCGCCACGGCCTACTCGCGCCTGCCGGTAGAACGGATGCGCACGCGTTTCGAGCCGGATGGAAAGTGCGAGGAGAGTGCAAAGCGGGAGCCAGGCTACGGCGGTCACGAGGACGAAGACGACGTCGGCCAGCCGCTTGACGTGCTGCGCGACGGGACTGGATAGGTTGGATGAGAGATCAATGCCCAGGACACCGGTGCCGCGGCGCGGACGCATCCAGGGAGCGGGCACCTCGAACGCGTCGGGAAGGACGAAAACCTTCCGGTACCGCGAAAGTGGACCTCGAAGCAGGTCCCGGCGGCGGGATCGACCGATACCCGGCATGGCCAGGATCGCGACTTCTGCATTCGGCGTCACGTAGTCGGTGGCGCCTAGAACGCGCAGGCCCTCGACGGTGCAACCCCAGTATTGCGGATTGTCGTCGAGCAAGCCCACCGGATTGTAGCCGAGCCCTCGTTCTCGCTGGAGAAGTTTAATGACGTTCCGGCCGGTAGATCCGGCGCCGTAAATGACCGTCGACACCCCCCAATTCTCCCCGTGCCGAAGGGCCGTCCTGACGTGCGAACGAACGGCGGGGAGGAGTATCGCAGCGAGTGCGAATCCGACGACGACGGTGGGGCGGCTCGATACAAGGTCATCCCGAAGCAGGAAGAGCGCGGCCGCCGTCAGGCCGAACATCGACGCTAGCATCACGGTCGTCCGGCGAATCTCCTCGACAGGCAAGAGGTCCCAGCTCGGCAGCAGCCGCATGAACGCAGCCGCAAGCCACCACCCGGGAATCAAGGCCCATCCCCAAAATGGAACGCCGCCCGTGCCGGTGATCCGGTAGCTCACGAGGACGGCGATCAGAACGGAGAGCGATAGCGCCAGCGCGTCGCCTACGGCGAGCGCAAACCCATTGTGCAGGCGCCGGCGAGCGTAGGCGAGGGCACAGCCGTCCACCGTGACCTTCCGCATTCTTCGAGCGTCAACGCGCGTTACCTGCGCTTTGTGAACGACCAGCTCTAGATGACTCATGAGAGACGCGGCCCCTCGGGCGCAAGGCTTTCGTCGATCGTCAAACACGGGCGGCCCGCTGCGTCCAGGTCCATGACGACCGCTCCGGGCGGGAGGAACGCTTCCCACGACCTGGCCACCGACGTACGTCCGGTCCCGGAGATGCCGATGCAAAGATACACGACTTCCTTCGAATACGCCGTTTCGTGCGCCGTGAGAATGCCCGAGAAGGTGCGTTTCTGCATGATACGTCCTAAGTACTCCCTGATGTGATGTTCTCGCGTGTTCCGCGAACGGCGAGGCCGATAAACGTCCCGTCGGGCCACGACAGGCGAGTACGCACGCATCGTACCAGGTGGATTCAATGTCGGAATTGCACCATGTTACGTCGCATTTGAGCAGGATGGAAACGCTCTTTCAAGGCGGCCGTCGCGGTTTTGAGACGCGATTCGTGTCGAGGCGAGACGGCTCTTGAGTAGGAACGGGAGGGAAGCCTCCCTGTCCGAGGCGCGGTAGAAAACGTCGCGTTTGGAGGCGCGAGGGGCCGGGAGATCCGGTAAGTTGAGTGACGTCCTTTCAGAATGGACGACCGGATGCTCACTCGTCGATCAATACGTATGGACCCCCTGCATCAGTATTCTCTGGATAGATTGATCGAGAGGGCCATTCGGGAGCAACTCGTAGATGCTTGCGAGCACAGAGGTACGTATGTCGTGATCGTGCAAGGTGCGACCCGCTTCGTACTCAGTCCCGTCCGCGCCCACGCCTTTCTGCGCGGAGTAATCAAAGGCATGAGTGCGCGCTATCGGGGTGGATCGGCGGATGAGCCGACGGTCGGCATTCGGTTCGACGAGCAAGACGCCGGCATCGCCGGCGAGGCGACGCGCGAGTCCGGACTCGTCAATTCGTTCCGCCGGCATCTCGTGGAAAAGTGGTGGACGCGCTACGAACGGGCGGGCTGCCCGTTCGGTTCGAGCCGTTCCGGCCTGATGGTGTGGGTGAGGTACGGTACGTTCGCTACGGCCAGCTGAGGAAGGTCGCGTCGCTTCGTCGATACCCCACACGATGGGGCCGCGAATGTGAAATCATTGATCAGACTTGAACGATGGAGACATGACCCGGATGTTTGCGTTGCACCTTCGACCTCTTTGCGTCCCCAATCCCAGTAGTCGATCGTAGTAAGTTATGTCCGGTTTCACAGGGTATTCACTCGAGCAACTGCTCGAGTGGTGTACTCAAGACGGCTTGATCGACGGATTCGAAAGGAATGGCGAATTCGTCTCGATCATGCTCGACGGCGTCGAGAGAAAGCTCGATGAAGTCGCGGCACGGAGATACCTGAAAAGCATTTTCACTGGCGTGGCGCGTCAAGGCGACCGGCCGCAGAGCGGCCGCGATTCAGATTGTAACGTCGCGTGAGGGGTCGCGGTCGCCTCCACGATCAAAAGGTCGCGTTCAGCCTCCGCACGTCGTCAGTCGCCGGACGTATGGCGCCGAGTCCGAGTTCGGTCGTCGTGCTCCGGTCCGAACGACCACCCACGGCTCAGGCCCGCATCCTTCTGCGAGTTTCGGCTTCCCCCGCATCATCCGTTCTCTCTCGGATCAGCGTCTTCAAATAGTTGATGGCTCCGCTCGAATCGAGCTTCTTCATCGAGTCGCCCGATCGGACGTAGACCATGTCGCCTCGGATCGCATACATGTCGATCAGTCGGTCGTCGTGGCACCATGCGAGGAGCTGATTTAAGGTATAGCCGGACATGATGCTGAAGCTGGCGGTGTGGGGAATGAGTCGATTGGAGCGTCGATCCAGAATTCGTACCGAACGTAGCTCCCAACAGTAGTCGTCAGTGATCGTTGCAGATGTTTCACAAGCCCGGTCCCTTCGTTCCAGCGAGCGGGACTTTGACCTGTTCTTAGAATCGGCCGCGCAGCTCCTCTCTTAAGGCATTCAATTGCCGCACGTCTTAGGTTACGCACGAATTGACCTTCACGAAGGGGTCTCCGCGCCGGACGCATCCTTCCATTTTCGAGTAATCGCTAGAGGCTGGAGAGATTTAGGATGACGAACGTTCGCTGGGGCGTACTCGGCACCGCCAAGATCGGACGGGAGAAAGTAATTCCGGCCATGCGGCAGGGACGGTACTGCGAAATCACGGCCATCGCCTCGCGCGATTTCGACAAGGCGCGCGAGACGGCCGCCTCCCTCGGGATTGCGAAGGCCTACGGAGCCTATGAAGACCTGCTGTCCGATCCCGACGTCGACGCCGTATACGTCCCCCTCCCGAATCATCTTCACGTGCCATGGACGCTGAAGGCGATGGAAGCCGGAAAGCACGTGCTCTGTGAGAAGCCCGTCGCGATGTCGGCCTCCGAAGCTCGATCGCTGGCGGAGGCGGCGCGCCGCCGGCCCCGGCTGAAGGTAATGGAGGCGTTCATGTACCGACATCATCCCCAATGGAAGCGGACGAAAGCGCTCGTCGACGACGGACGAATCGGCTATCTGCGAACGGTCCATTCGTTTTTCTCGTACTACAACGTCGATCCGCTGAACGTCCGCAATCAATCGGACATCGGCGGAGGCGCCTTGATGGACGTGGGGTGCTACTGCATCTCCCTCGCACGCTATCTTTTCGGTGGCGAGCCCCTGCACGTGGCGGGGGTTATGGACGTCGACCCCTCCTTTGGAACCGACCGGCTGACGTCCGGGGTGATGGAATTCGAGACGGGCACGGCCACCTTTACGTGCGCCACGCAGCTCGTGCCCCATCAGCGCGTCCACGTCTTCGGCACGACGGGAAAAATCGAAATCGAGATTCCGTTCAACGCGCCTTCCGATCGACCCACGAGGATTCGGGTGACGACGAAAGGTGAGACGGAGGAGATGACGTTTCCAGTCTGCGATCAATACACGCTTCAGGGAGACGCCTTCTCTCGCGCAGTCCTGCAAGGCGAACCCGTCCCCGTCCCCCTTGAGGATGCCGTCCAGAACATGACGGTGGTCGAGAAGCTCAGGCAGCGGATCGAAGGCGACGACGGAATGGGGGAGTGAAATTCCGGGCCCGGGGAGCGGGGCCGGCGTGGAGGGGGAGGAACGCATTCCGCTCGCGGCGCGCGGCATGAAGGGCTGCGGATCTTACGTTAGCGCACCTTCATTAGATTTCTACTCGTCGTGAAGGTCTCGCCGATCAGGTATAAGACATACGAGCCGGCAGGCAAACGTGAGCCGTCGATCTCTGCCTCGTACGCCGTACCTGCTGCGGCCGGCGCGTCGCGAAGCACATCGATCCGGCGACCCATTAGATCGTACAGCTCCAGCCGTACGCGCTGCGTCGTCGGTGCGGAGAATTCTACCGACGCCTGCCGTTCGAAGGGATTGGGATAGGGAATCGCCAGATGATCCTGCGGCCGTACGGGGGATCGCTCGAACGACCGAACGGCCGTGCTCATCGCCCGAGCGGAGGAGCGGCTGCGGCGGGTAAGCAGGCCCGAAAGCCGCGAGGGCGGCCCAACCGGCCTCGGATCCTGGTAAGATTTGGCGCATTCGTTTCACCACTCGTACTCCAAAGACCCTCACCGATCTAGTCCTTTGCTCTTGCTCCAGCTCGCGCGGCGTACCTATCCTGAACGACCATGTGTAGTGCGCAACCTTGAGTGGAGCCTATGTTCGCCCGTATCGCTACGGTAAGTGCAGTCGTTGTTCTGGGTCTGGGGCTTCAGGGCGCTTTGGCAGCGGATCGATACGTCGAGCCGGACGGCAACGACGATGAGAATTCCTGTCTGACGCCGGCCGATCCGTGCGCGACGATCACCCATGCCATCAGCCGGGCCGAGCCCGGCGACGTAATTCGGCTGGCCGGCGGATTCTACACCGAGTCGAACGTCGTCGTGGATCGAAGCGTCATCATTCAGGGGGACGGCGAGGTCTCAACGTTTATTCAGGCGGGACCCGATTATGAATGGTGGGAAGGCGTCGCCGAGATCAACCGCGTCTTGTTCGTCGTGGAAGGCGCCGAGGTTGTCGTGCGCGACGCGACGATTCGATTCGGATGTGCCTACGGGGATGTCGGAAGCGGAGTCTACAACGAAGGCCGGCTCGAGCTCGTCCACGTGAGCGTCCGGCAGAACGGCGGATATTTTTGTGACGGAGGGGGAGGCCTGTTCAATTCCGGCACGCTCGTGCTGGAGCACGCCTCCGTTACCGATAATTTTTCCCTCTTCATCAGCAGCGAAGGACCCGCGGCCGCAGGCGTAGAAAATACCGGACGTCTGGAAATCGTTGGGAGCAAAATCAATCGCAACCACACGGACTTCTTCGGCGACATCGCCGGCATCCTCAATCACGCTTCCGGCACGGTCGAGGTCGTAGCGTCGGAGATCGACGAGAACGGAACGGGCGGGCCCAGCGTCGGCGGCATCTACAATATGGGCACGATGACGCTCGAACGATCTTCGGTCAGCACGAACTACAGCCGGGACGGCGGGCCGGTCATCATTTTCAACCGGGGCGACCTGTCGATCCGCCAATCCCTCATAAAGGACAACGTGGGATACTACACGGCGGTCCACAATGCCGGCACGCTGCAGCTCGAGAACAGCACGATCAGTGGAAACGAGTCGGATTCCGAGATGAGCGGGATCGTCAACTCCGGTACGCTCCACAGCACGAACAACACGATCGCGAACAACAGGGCGCTGGGAAGCGGCCCACCGCGCGGATCCTCCGGCATCACCAACTACGGCGAAGCCCATCTGACGAACACCCTCGTCGCCGGCAATCACAACGAGCTGGGCTTTCACGACTGTACCTCCGGAAGTGCGCCCGAGTTCAATGACGCCCCGATCCGCTCGTACGGATACAATCTCATCGGAGACCCCACGGGTTGCGCGATCATCGAAATCGAAAACGCGGGCACGGACGTTCTCGGCGCGGACGCGATGATGGAGCCGCTCGCGGACAACGGCGGACACGGCGACACGCACGCGCTCGCGGCGGGAAGTCCGGCCGTGGACGCGATTCCCATCGGCGTGAACGGCTGCGGCGGCTCGTTGAACGAAGACCAGCGCGGCTTCGCGCGTCCGTCGGGCTCAGCCTGCGACGTCGGAGCCTTCGAGCTGCAGATCGAGGCGGTGGACCTGCTCGAAGACCTGATCGCCTTCATCGAGACCCTGAGCATCCCTTACGACGTGAAGAACGCCCTCATCTCGGGCCTGCGCGACGCGCTGGAGCGTCTGCAGCGGGACGAATACGCGGCGGCCCGCGTGTATTTCACCGCCTTCATTCAGTACGCACGGCTGCTGTGCGGCGGCGGTCTGAGTCCGGAGACGGCCGAGCAATTGATCGACGAGGCCACGTACATCCTCGCCGTGCTTGACGCGGAGACGGATTCCGACACGGTCGGGAGCGAGCATCTCGCGCGTCTCGGGTCCGCCGAGCCGTCAGATTATCGCCTGGATTCCAACTATCCAAATCCCTTCAATCCGACGACGCAGATCCCATTCCGCGTACCGGTCGCCTCCCACGTCACGCTCGTCGTATTCGACGTCATGGGCCGCGAGATCGGCCGCCTGGCCGACGGACCCTTCTCGGCCGGCGAACACGAGATCGCCTGGAACGCGTCCGGCTTGCCGAGCGGCGCGTACGTATACCGGATGGAGTCCGGCGAGTATGTGGAAACCCGGCAGATGACGTTGCTGAAGTAGTCGCCAAAGGGTGTTTTTCGAAGGCCGCGAGAGCGGCTTGTGACCGTCGGCAACCCACTCTCGCTATCGGTTACGTGCAGAAGGTGTTCAGTACGAACGTGTCGAGATCCTGTCTTGCCACGCGGCTGACGTCGTCGACTCGTACGCAGCGGTGAATTGACGCGAATTGATCGGCTTC
>CAZMXY010000035.1:0-2198 GCA_964570345.1 uncultured Rhodothermales bacterium
TCATCACGGTGCAGCAGCGCGCCTGGGACGACAAGAACTATTTCCTCCCGATTGCCAGGGACGAGATGAACAGGAATCCCAACCTCGTACAGAATCCGGGCTATAATTAAGTACACCAATTCGCAAACATGGTGTACTATGCCTGGACGGTGCGTGAAACGTGAACGTGCTTCGCTGAGACCTTTCTGAATCACACTCACGTTTCCGTTTCGTGCACTCGAGGATCTTGAGGGGCGTTTCACACGTACAGCTGGAAGAAAGCCATCTCTCAGGCACTTATCCCAAGCCTCCGCGATTCCATGCGTACGTCGAGCGCACTTGGGGGACTGTTGTTCGCAACCCTCCTCGTTTTCGCCGCTTTGCTGCAGGCCTGTTCGGGCCCCTGGCTCCAGGTTCGTCACGTGCCGGAAGACGGATACGAGCGGACGCTCAACTATCAGTTTCAGGCGAGGGTTCATTCCGACTCGCTCGGCGATTGCCACATGCTCGTCGTGCGCGTCAAGCCGCTCAACAAGATGTACTCGAAGCAGGAGCCACCGTCCCGCCTGCAACTTTTCGACGACGACTGCATGAGCCCACTTCGTTTCGAGCGCATCCAGTACCACTCCAAGGGAAACGGATCGCTGGTTCGTCTGGCGGGACCGGAAGTGACGCAGTTTCTGAGTGAGTACGACCGCCTCGAAGGCGAGCTGGTCGGCTGGCTCTGGCGAGCCGGCGTCATCTAGGCGCACGGATTCCGGCGGAAGGCGCAGACAACGCTTACGCGCTTCATTGGACCCGACGATGCAACGATTGAACGGTATTACGCGGCGCGCTGCGCTCGAGCGCCTCGGTGTACTCCTCGGCGGCGCGCTGGCGGCGCCCACCGTATCGGGCGTGCTCGGTGGATGCCGTGCCGAGCCTGACGCTGCCTGGAGCCCGGCGGCGCTTTCCTCCGACCAGGCCGATCTCGTGGCGGCCGTCGTCGACCGAATCATCCCCCCGGGCACCACGCCCGGCGCCCGTGAGGCAGGTGTACCGCAGTTCATCGACAAGATGCTGGCCGAGTGGTATCCCGAGGACCTCCGCCGCAGCGTCCTCGACGGCCTGTCGGATCTGGATTCCCGGGCGCGGGCAGCCGGCGACGAGCCCTTTGTGAGCCTTTCGGCGGAACGGCAGGACGCCATACTGGCCGACATCGACCAGGCCGGCTTCGCGCCTTCGGATGCTCCGATCATAGAAGGGCCGGTTCCGAATCTCGAAGCCGGCGGGTACGACGTCCTTTCACCGGCGCTGCGCGAACGCGCTGCACGCGTCGCCGCCCTCGCGCGCGAACGCACGACCGCTCGGCGCCCCGACGGCGGTCCGATCGTCCGTGCCGACGTCGACCACGAAGGCGTACGGCTCGACGACCAGTCGTTCTGGAAGCTGATGAAGGAGCTCACCCTCGTCGGCTACTACACGTCCGAAGTCGGGGCTACCGAAGAGTTGACCTACGTGCGCGTGCCGGGACGATGGGAGGGCTGCATCGATTTCAGCGAGATCGGGCGGGCGTGGGCCTGACACGACGGCGTTCCGCACGGCCTGACGCGGCCTACGGCATACCTCAGACGATTACATCCTGTCCCGATGCGATTCATTCGAAAACAGGAATACGATGCCATCGTTGTCGGCTCGGGCATCGCCGGCGGCTGGGCGGCGAAGGAGCTGGCGGAAAAAGGCTTGAGCGTCCTGCTTCTTGAGCGGGGGCGGATGGTGCGGCACGGCGTCGACTATCCGACCGAAAACAAAGCGCCCTGGGAATTCTATTTTCGCGGCAGGGGCGACCGGGAGGCATTCGAGCGGGACTATCCCGTGCAGCGCAAGGGCGGCGGATTCAGCGAAGCCTCGAGCCAGTTCTACGTCAACGACCGCCTGAACCCGTACACCTATCCGCAGGACCGGCCCTTCATGTGGATCAGGGGCCACCAGGTGGGAGGCCGCTCGTTGATCTGGGGGCGGCAGTGCTACCGTTGGAGCGATCTCGACTTCGAGGCGAATGCGCGGGACGGGTTCGGGGTCGACTGGCCCATCCGCTACGCCGATATCGCGCCTTGGTACGACTACGTCGAGGAATTCGCCGGCATCTCCGGGGGTGCGGAGGGGATTCCGCACCTTCCGGACGGGCGCTTTCAGCCCCCGATGGAGATGAACTGCGCCGAGCGGGCTTTCAAGTCCCG
>CAZMXY010000035.1:2298-10516 GCA_964570345.1 uncultured Rhodothermales bacterium
CGGGCGAATCATCTTTCTTTGTGCTTCGGCTCTCGGTACCACGCGCATTATGTTGAACTCGAAGTCGAACCGCTTTCCGCACGGGATCGCTAATTCGAGCGGCGTGCTTGGCCACTACCTGATGGATCACTGCTTTCAAGCCGGCGCCAGCGGCGAGCTTCCCGGCCATGAGGACGAATATTTTTACGGCCGTCGTCCGAATGGCATTTACATTGCCCGGTTCAGAAATCTCGGCACCAGAGAAACGGCGCATCCGGACTTCCTCAGGGGCTACGGCTTCCAGGGAAGTGCGAGTCGCGAGGGCTGGGGACGCGGCACGCAGCGCGCCGGAGTCGGCGATGAACTGAAGCGCGAACTTCGCGAGCCGGGTGCGTGGACGATATGGATCGGCGGCTGGGGCGAGTGTCTTCCGCGCGAAGAGAACTTCGTCGAGCTGGATCCCGAAGTGAGGGATGCGTGGAACATGCCCGTTCTACGCATCAACTGTGTGTGGAGTGACAACGAGGATAAGATGCGGGAGGACATGATGATCAGTGCCGCAGAGATGCTCGAAGCCTCCGGAGCCCGCAACATAAACCCGTTTCTGGAAGAATCGCCGCCGGGACTCTGTATCCACGAGATGGGGACTGCTCGTATGGGCCTTGACCCGAAGACGTCGGTGCTCAACGCCTACAATCAGGCGCATGACGTGCCGAATTTGTTCGTGACAGACGGAGCGTGCATGACGTCGTCGGCCTGTCAGAATCCGTCGCTCACCTACATGGCCCTTACGGCCCGGGCGGCGGATTACGCCGTGGATCGGATGAGGGAAAACGAGCTATAAGCCGACTCGACGTGCCGTGAACACGCGGCCGGTAGTTCCGGGATGCACCGGCCGATTCGGGCGCCCGGCTGTCGCTGCCGTACGGAATCTCAGATCTTCGCGTCACTGCACTCGCCGCCGAATCCCGATCCCCCTTTCGATCTTGTTCGCGGCACCGTCGAGGCCGAGCTCCACCTCGATGCGGCGCGAAAAGTCGACGGCAAACCTACGCCGTGTCGGGGCGTATCCTCAACGGCATCCGCTTGAGGCACGCAAACGGCCTCCATTCTTGCGCACGTCAGGCGCCTGCAGTTATTGTCACGAGGTACCGGCGGCCTTGCGCTTGGAAGCGCTTCGCTGTGAAAATTCGTCTGGAACCCATGGAGTCGACACGATATCACGCCAAGAGCCCCATCCGCTTCGTCACCGCGGCATCGCTGTTCGACGGTCACGACGCCGCCATCAACATCATGCGCCGCATTCTTCAGGCCAGCGGGGTGGAGGTGATCCATCTGGGTCACAACCGGGCGGTAAAGGACGTCGTGGATACGGCAATTCAGGAGGACGTGCAGGGCATTGCCGTGTCGTCCTACCAGGGCGGTCACGTCGAGTACTTCAAGTACATGTTCGACTTGCTGGCAGAGCGCGGCGCGGGTCACGTCAAAATATTCGGCGGCGGTGGCGGCGTCATCGTACCGGAGGAAATCGAGGAGCTCGAGGCGTACGGCATCTGCAAGATTTTCCATCCGGAAGACGGGCGGATGATGGGTCTGCAGGGAATGATCGACTACATGATCCGTCAGACGGATTTCACGACGCCGCGTGAGCTCGACGGCTCGGCGTCGCGGCGGCCGGCGGTGCTGGCTCGGAGACTGTCTGAGGTAGAAGATCGGCACATGGTCGAAGCGGGTGTCATGGTCGGGTCCGGCGGCGAGCCCATCGATCAGCCTATCCCAAAAACGACGGAATCTGCCGCCCCCATCGTCGGTGTCACAGGCACCGGCGGGGCGGGCAAGTCGACGCTCACCGACGAGCTCGTCCGCCGATTTCTGAACGACTTCGACGATCTGCAAATCGCGGTGCTGAGCGTGGATCCTACACGTCGCCGCACGGGCGGCGCCCTGCTCGGAGATCGGATCCGCATGAACGCCATCTACGGGCGCTTCGCCGATCGCGTCTACATGCGATCGTTTGCCACGCGGCAGGCGCACCGGTCGACGTCGCAGGCCCTCCGCGAGGCCATGGACGTCTGCCGGGCGGCCGGATTCGACCTGATCGTGCTCGAGACCGCCGGCATCGGCCAGAGCGACACGGAGGTCGTCGACATGGCGGACGTGTCCGTGTACGTGATGACGTCGGATTTCGGGGCGCCGACCCAGCTCGAGAAGATCGGCATGCTCGATATGGCCGATTTCGTCGTGCTCAACAAATTCGAGAAGCGGGGCGGCGCGGATGCGCTTCGGGACGTGCGTAAACAGGTGCAACGCAATCGGGGGCTGTTCGACCGGTCACCCGAGGACGTGCCCGTCTATCCGACCATGGCCTCGCACTTCAACGATCCCGGCGTTTCCAGGCTGTATCTTGCTCTGTTGGATCATCTGCGGGACGGCTTCGATTTCGCGCGCGCGTCGCGCATCTACGCAGTCGACGCCCTGCCGGAGGTGGATCCGGTCGAGCTCGCCGTCATCCCGGCGAAGCGGCAGCGCTATCTGGGCGACGTCGCCGAGACGTCGCGGGCGTACCGGAGCTGGGTAGATGAGCAGGCTCTGCTGGCGCGAAAATGGGGCCAGGCCGTGGGGGTACGGGCGCAGGCAGAGGCTTGGGACCCGGACGACCGCGAGCGGCTGACCGGCCGCCTCGACGAGATGGCGAGGCACTGGTGGGATCGGCTCGATGTGCGCTGCAAGAGGATTCTCGAGCGCTGGGACGAGACGGCCGCGAGGTACCGAGAAGATCGATTTACGTACGAAGTCCGCGGCCGCGAGGTCGACGTCGACCTGCGCGAAACGTCGCTATCGGGCACGCGGATCCCCCGGGTGGCACTCCCGCGAACCGAGGAGCCCGGCGAGCGGCTCCGGTTCGCGCTGCTCGAGAACGTCCCCGGCTATTTTCCCTATACGGCGGGCGTCTTCCCATTCAAGCGCCGCGGCGAGGATCCGACGCGCATGTTCGCGGGCGAGGGCTCCCCGGAGCGCACGAATCGCCGCTTTCATCTCGTCTCCGAGGGCACGCCGGCGAAGCGGCTTTCGACGGCCTTCGACTCGGTGACGCTATACGGGTTCGATCCGGACGAGCGGCCGGACGTCTACGGCAAGGTCGGCAACGCAGGCGTCTCGATCTGCACGCTCGACGACATGAAGAAGCTCTACTCGGGCTTCGAACTGTGCGACCCGGCAACGAGCGTCTCGATGACGATCAACGGTCCGGCTCCGATGCTCCTGGCCATGTTCTTGAATACGGCCGTCGATCAGCAAGTGGAATTTTTTCTGCGTGCGGAGGACCGCTGGGCGGATGCTGAAGCCGTTATTGCAAAAAAGGTCGGTGGAACAGGCGCGACGTACGTGCCGTACGGCCCCGCCGGAGAAATGGACGCGCTGCCGCCTTCACACGACGGCCGCGGGCTCGGCCTCCTCGGGACGTCCGGATCGGATCTGGTGGAATGGGGCGTGCTGTCGCGGGAAGAATACGATCGGCTTCGCGCGCACGCGTTGAAGGTGGCTCGCGGCACGGTTCAGGCCGACATTCTCAAGGAAGATCAGGCTCAGAACACCTGCATCTTTTCGACCGAGTTTGCGCTGCGGCTGATGGGCGACGTTCAGAAATCCTTCATTGATCACGGCGTGCGGAACTTCTACTCCGTATCCATCTCCGGATATCACATCGCCGAGGCGGGTGCGAATCCGATCAGCCAGCTCGCCTTCACACTGGCCAACGGCTTCACGTACGTAGAGTACTATCTGGGTCGCGGGATGGACGTCGACGACTTCGCGCCGAACCTGTCGTTTTTCTTCTCGAACGGGATGGATCCGGAGTATTCCGTGATCGGCCGCGTGGCGCGGCGAATCTGGGCCGTCGCGATGCGCGAGCGCTATGGCGCGAACGAGCGCAGTCAGAAGCTGAAATACCACATCCAAACGTCGGGCCGGTCGCTGCACGCGAAAGAGATCCAATTCAACGACATCCGCACGACGCTGCAGGCGCTGATGGCCGTCTACGACAATTGCAACTCGCTGCACACGAATGCCTACGACGAGGCCATCACGACGCCGACGGAGGAGAGCGTGCGCCGGGCGATGGCCATCCAGCTCATCATCAATCGGGAACTCGGACTGGCTAAAAACGAAAATCCGCTGCAGGGCGCCTTCGTGATTGACGAGCTGACGGACCTGGTCGAAGAGGCCGTGCTGCTCGAGTTCGAGCGGCTCGACGACCGCGGCGGCGTGCTCGGGGCGATGGAGTCCATGTACCAGCGCGGGAAGATCCAGGACGAGTCGATGCTTTACGAGCGCCGGAAGCATTCGGGCGAGCTGCCGATCGTCGGCGTGAACACGTTTCTCTCGAAGAACGGCGAGGCCGGGGAAGGGGAGAGGACGGTCGAGCTGATGCGGTCGTCGGACGACGAAAAGCAGCACCAGCTTGAGCATTTGCGCTCATTTCAGAAGCGCAACGCCGGTCGTTCGGGCGAGGCGCTCGACCGGCTGCAGGCCGCCGCCCGCCGCGGCGACAACGTCTTCGACGAGCTGATGGAAACGGTGAAGGTCTGCTCGCTGGGCCAGATCACGCAGGCGCTCTTCGAAGTCGGCGGCGAATACCGGCGGAATATGTGAGGTCGCGGTGCGAGTTCACTCGACGAACACGTTCAGCATCGTAATGATGGTGGCGAGGAAGACGGTCATGGCGATCATTCGCCACGTGAGGTCGGCTTTCAACGACTCGAGCTTCATTTCCAGATGCTCCTTCGTCGCCATCTGATCGAGGATCCGCGAGAGGGCCTCGGCCTGCGCGTCGTTCATGCCCGAACGTTGGAGATAGTCCTGAACGAGGTCTTTGTCCATAATACCATTTTTTGCGTACATCGGTTCGGCTTTAGGAGTTGCTTGCTCCCATAGACCCATCGCACTATCCGGCATAACTTGACACCTCGGATCGTGGTCATCGCAACGGGGATCCGTAACGGGAGGCGCAGGCCCAGAAGTAGTCGACGATGCGCGATCCATCCGTCGTCTCGCGCGTTTGAGTGTTGATTATGGCGAATCCGAAGACACATGGACTCGAAGACGACGGCGCCGCGAAATTGCGGCTGCCGAATCGCGAGGCGCCCCCTGTCGACGTCGCGCAATCGGAGCTCGCTCACCGAGCGCTCGCCGGATTCCATCCAGCCGTTCGCCGGTGGTTTGATGAGACCTTCGAGCGCCCGACTCGGGTGCAGGAGCGCGGATGGGAGGCGATCCGTTCGGGCGAGCACACGCTCATCGCGGCGCCCACAGGATCGGGAAAGACGCTCACGGCCTTTCTGAATGCTCTTGACGAGCTCCTGCGCGAGGGGGTCGCGCGGGGCGGCGAATTGCCGGACGAGACGTACGTCCTCTACGTGTCGCCGCTCAAGGCGCTCAGCGCCGACGTCCACAAGAATCTGGCGGAGCCGCGACGGGCGATCCGGCGGGTCGCGCACGAGATGGGACTCGATGCGCCGCGCATTACGGCCGCCGTCCGAAGCGGCGACACGCCGTCGAAGGCGCGGCAGGCCATGCTCCGCAAACCCCCGCACATCCTGGTGACCACGCCCGAGTCGCTCTACCTGCTGCTGACGGCGAAGAACACCCGGGAGATGTTGCGCACCGTCCGCACGGTCATCGTGGATGAGATCCATGCCGTCGTCGAATCGCGACGTGGCTCGCACCTCGCGCTGTCGCTCGAGCGTCTCCGGCACGTCACGGGGCGGCCGCTCCAGCGCATCGGACTCTCCGCCACGCAGAAGCCTCTCGCGGAGGTGGCGCAGTTTCTCGTCGGAATGGGAGGATTGTCGCCGACTTCAGGCGGATCGAACGCGACGACAAACGGATCTCCGGCGAAGTCGCGCCAATCAACGGCGATCTCCGACGCATCGCGGGATGGAATTACGGATGCCCAGGGCCTCGCCATCGATTGCCGCGTCATCGACGAAGGCCACGAGCGCGATTGGGACGTGGCACTCGAACTGCCGGGCTCGCCCCTCGAAGCGGTGCTGTCCGGTGAGGTTCGGGAGGAGATCTACGACCGGATCGCCGCCCTCGTCGAGGAGCACACGACGACGCTCGTTTTCGTTAACACGCGACGCGAGGCCGAGCGAACCGTCCACCGGTTGAGCGAGCGTCTGGGCGAGGAGGCGATTACGGCGCACCACGGTAGCATGTCTAAAGAGCGGCGGCTCGACGCCGAGCGGCGTCTCAAGAGCGGCAACCTCAAAGCGCTGGTCGCGACGGCGTCGCTCGAGCTCGGCATCGACATAGGGTACGTCGACCTGGTCTGTCAGCTGGGCTTTCCCCGGCGCATTTCGGCCTTCTTGCAGCGCGTGGGGCGGTCCGGACACACGGTCTACGGCACGCCGAAGGGGCGGCTTTTCCCGATGACCCGTAACGAGCTGCTGGAGTGCGCGGCGCTCCTCTGGTCGGTGCAGAAAGGCGAGCTCGATCGCATCGAGATGCTCGAAGCGCCGCTCGACATCCTCGCCCAGCAAATCGTGGCCGAGGCCTCGAGTGAGGATTGGGATGCCGACGAGCTCTTCGCGCTGCTGCGGCGAGCCCATCCGTATCGCGATCTCGACCGCAGCACGTACGACGAGATCGTCCAGATGGTCTCGAGCGGATTCGCCACGAGCCGCGGCCGGCGCGGCGCACGCGTCCATTACGATGCGGTCAACCGGCGCCTGCGTGGGCGGCGGGGCTCGCGGATGTTGGCCATCACGTCCGGCGGCGCCATTCCGGACAACGCGGACTACCGGGTCGTCCTCGAGCCCGAGAACACGTTCATCGGTACCGTAGACGAGGACTTCGCGGTCGAGAGCATGCCGGGTGACATTTTCCAGCTCGGAAGCTCTTCCTGGCGCATCCGGCGCGTCGAAACCGGTGCCGTGCGGGTGGAGGATGCCCACGGCGAGCCGCCGACGATCCCGTTCTGGTTCGGCGAAGCCCCGGCGCGCAGCACGGAGCTGTCGAAAGCCGTCTCGGATCTGCGCCGCGAGGTGGAGCGCCGTCTGGAACAGGATGGCGGCATCCGGGCGGAGGCGGTCGAGCGCCCGCCATCCAACCGAAACACCCCGGCGAAGGTCCCGAACATCTCTAACGTCGAACGGAGCGCCTTCAGTGCCGGACGAGACGTCGCGACGGTCTGGCTCGCCGACGAGATACGAATCACGCCTGAGGCCGCGGCGCAGCTCACGAACTACGTCGCCGAGACGAAGCGTCTGCTCGGCGTCGTCCCATCGCAGGAAACCATCGTTTTAGAGAGGTTTTTTGATGATGCCGGGGGGATGCAGCTCGTGCTCCACGCGCCGTTCGGGAGCCGCGTGAATCGCGCCTGGGGTCTGGCCCTCCGCAAACGGTTCTGCCGGCAGTTCAACTTCGAGCTCCAGGCGGCGGCGACGGACGAAGGCGTGCTGCTCTCGCTCGGACCGCAGCACTCGTTTCCGCTGGAAGAGGTCTTCCGGTATCTGAATCCCGAAACCGTTGAAGACGTCCTCGTACAGGCCGTCCTCGATGCGCCCATGTTCCAGACGCACTGGCGTTGGAACGCCTCGCTGTCGCTGGCACTGCTACGTTTCAGCGGCGGCCGAAAAGTGGCCCCGCAGATCCAGCGGATGCAGGCGGAGGACCTCCTCGTCTCCGTCTTCCCGGATGCCGCGGCGTGCCTCGAAAATATCGAAGGCGAGCGCGAAGTGCCGGACCATCCGCTCGTTCGCCAGACGATCCGCGACTGCCTCACCGAGGTGATGGATTTGCCGCGATTGCAGTCGATTCTGCGTCGCATCCAGGGCGGCGACGTGAACCTTGTCGCTCGCGACACGCTCGAACCGTCCCCGTTTTCGCACGAGCTGCTGTCGGCGCGGCCGTATGCCTTCCTCGATGATGCCCCGCTCGAGGAGCGCCGCGCAAACGCCGTCTACACGCGGCGAGCAATGGATCCGGCCTCGGCAGGTGAGATGGGTGCCCTCAGCGAAGAGGCCATTCGGCTGGTCCGTGCGGAAGCGTGGCCCGTCGTCGAGAACGCCGACGAGCTGCACGATGCGCTGCTGACGTTCGGATTCCTGCTCGACAGTGAGGTCGTAACCTCCGGCTGGACGACGGAGCTGGCGAGACTCATCGACGAGGAACGTGCGGCGCAGATCGTATCGAACGACGCCCCGGCGCGCTACGTGGCTGCCGAGCGGCTTCACGAGGC
>CAZMXY010000035.1:10616-27078 GCA_964570345.1 uncultured Rhodothermales bacterium
GACGAGTTCATCGGCCGACGCCACCGCGATCGAATGGTGCGATCGGCGCCTCCTGGCCCGGATCCACCGATACACACTGGATCGGCTGCGCGCCGAAATCCAGCCGGTCAGCGCGGCGGACTACATGCGATTTCTCCTGCGCTGGCAGCACGTCGAGCCCGGCCATCGAGTGCGAGGCGAAGACGGAGTCGCCGGCGTCCTCGAACAGCTTGAAGGATTCGAGCTGCCCGGCGCCGCCTGGGAGACGGACGTGCTCGCCGCGCGCTGCGAAGAATACGTTCCGGAGCTCCTGGACAATCTGTGCACGTCCGGTCGCGTGATGTGGGGACGGTTGTCGTCGCCGATGGGTGACGGCAACGGACTTCGAACGACCGGCCCGATTCGATCCTCGCCCGTCGCCGTCTGGACGCGCGAGAACGTGTCCTTCTGGATGCAGTACGGCCGTGTCGACGAGAGCGCGTTTACCGTCTATGCGCGAAAGGCGTACGACGTGCTCCGGCAGCGGGGGGCGTCGTTCTTTCAGGAGATCGCGTCGGCATCCGGTCTTCTTCCGACGCAGGTCGAGGAGGGATTGGGCGAGTTGGTCGCGTACGGCGCCGTCACCTCCGACCGATTCTCCGGACTCCGCGCGCTGCTGACGCCGGTCGACAAGCGGCCCGGCGCGGCCGCGCGGCCCCGGAAACGCGGCAAGACGGCGCCTTACGGCGTGCACACAGCCGGCCGGTGGTCGCTCCTGCACGTCGGTCCACCGGCAGATCGGAGCCACGACGACGACGTTGAGTCGTGGGCCCGCCTGCTGCTGCGCCGCTATGGCGTCGTCACGCGGCGCGTACTCACGCGAGAACCGTTCGCGCCGCGCTGGCGCGATCTCGTCCGCACGTTCTGGCGGTTCGAGGCGCGCGGAGAGATCCGCGGCGGTCGTTTCGTGAGCGGAATCGGGGGCGAACAGTTCGCGCTGCCGGAGGCCGTCGGTGCGCTCCGGAGCGTCCGAAAAGCGCCTAAGGACGGCACGATCGTCTTTCTCAGCGCGGCCGACCCGCTGAATTTGACCGGCATCCTCACACCCGGGCCGCGCATTCCGGCCGTGGCCTCGAATCGCATCGGATACCGTGACGGCGTCCCCGTCGTCGCGCTCGAGGCCGGCACGGTGCGTAACCTCGAAGACGGCAGTGAGGTGAGTCACGACGTCCGCAAGGCGCTGCGGCGACGCATCGTACCGCCCGAGCTGCACGCTTTCGTGAAGTGATCGGACGTCCTTCTGTACCTTCACGACCGCATGCCGAACTCAGGAACCGTTTATTTCCACGCTGCGCACGCGGAGAAGGAGAATGGCTACCTCTTCCGGGATCCCCACCGGATTCTAGCGGCACGGCGGATCGAAGACGTACCTAGCGTGCTCGAAGCCGTCGAACGAGCGACGAACGGCGGTCACTTCGCGGCCGGATACGTGGCATACGAAGCGGCCGCGGCCTTCGAGCAAACCGTGCCGTCTCGTGCGCTCGACGTGCCCTACGCCTGGTTCGGCATATACGAGCATCCGGAGCGTGCGAGCCGGAACGAGCTCGTGCAGGTGCTGGGCGGTGGATCGACAGCAATCTCCCACGTTCGCTTCTCCGTGCCGCCATCACGTTATCGCCGGCAGATCGAGACCGTCCGCGATCTCATCCACGAAGGTGACGTCTATCAAATCAACTATACCGGACAGATCCGCTTCGACCTCGATGGTCCGCCCGGCGGGCTCTTTTTGCACCTGCTCGACCGACAACCCGTACCGTATGCCGCCTTTCTCGATATTGGCGACGCGCAGATCTTGAGCTGTTCCCCCGAGCTTTTTTTCCGCTTGGACGGCCGCCGCGTCGTTACGCGACCTATGAAAGGGACGGCGATGCGTGGAGCATCGAGCGACGACGACGCGCGCATCCAGGAACGACTCGCCGGCGACGCTAAGAATCGTGCCGAGAATCTGATGATCGTCGATCTCTTGCGCAATGATCTTTCGCGGTGCTGCAAGCCGGGGAGCGTGCGCGTAGTGAAGCTGTTCGAAACCGAGCGATTCGAAACGCTCATTCAGATGAGCTCGGAGATCGAAGGGGTGCTGCGAGGAGACGTCGGACTCACGGACGTCTTCCGGGCGCTTTTTCCATGCGGATCCGTAACGGGTGCTCCCAAGATATCCGCAATGACGCGCATCGACGAGCTTGAAGACGAACCGCGAGGGGTGTACTGCGGCGCGATCGGCTTCGTCGAACCCGGGGGCCGCTCCGTTTTTAACGTCGCCATTCGAACCATGCTCATCCGGAAAAACGTCGGCCGCCTCGGGGTCGGAAGCGGAGTCGTGTGGGACTCGGATGCCGAATCCGAATATGAAGAATGCTTGCTAAAGGCGCGCTTTCTCGTTGATGCCGACCGGCCCGAGAGCCGACCCTTCTACCTGATCGAGACGATGTTGGCGGAAAACGGGCGGATCGCTCTACTGAACCTGCATCTGAATCGAGTAACGCAGTCCGCCGCATATTTCGGAATTCCGGCAGACCGAGAAGTGATCCGGCGGCGCATCGCCGACGAGCCCGCGCCCGAGGGCCGGCATCGCGTACGACTTACGGTCGACGAGGACGGTAGTCTCGGCGTGACGTCATCCAGTCTGTCTCTGGAATCCGGGACCGAATCGTCCGAGCATTCGGCGCTCGCGGGCGCACCACGAGTTAGCGGGCCTTCGCCTCGAAAGTGGAGAGTCGCCGTCTCCGAAAGGCGCGTCGATTCACAGGACCCGATGCGACGCCACAAGACCTCGAGCCGCGCGCTGTACGAAGAGGAATACGAGAAGGCGCGCGAACGCGGCTTCGACGAAGTTCTCTTTCTCAACGAGCGCGGGGAGCCCGTCGAAGGCTCGCGCAGTAATCTCTTCGTTCGAACCGGGAACGCCTGGCGCACGCCCCCTGAAACGAGCGGTGCGCTGCCGGGTGTCTATCGTCGGCACTTGATCGAGTCGACGCCGCGCCTCGTGGAGGAGGTTCTCTACGTGTCGGACCTGGTCGAAGCCGACGCCGTCTACTTTAGCAATGCCGTGCGCGGACTGGTGGAAGCAGAGATCGTATTCCATGCCGCCGAGCACGCGTATAATCAAGTTACAGGCTGAATGAGCTCATCCACGATCATCGACCGTATTTCCTCGCTGCTGGAGTCGATTCCACCGTTCAGCCAGCTCCCGCAGCCGGTCCGGGACTCCATCCTATCCGACGTATCGATCGAATACTTCGGTCCGGGCGAGGTCATCATGGAGCAGGGTGCGATGTTTCATCCAGGCCTCTACATCGTCGAGTCGGGGCTCGTTCGACTGATGGACGTGACCCAGCAGCGACTCTTGCACAAAGTCGGCGAGGGCGACGTGTTCGGGTCGTTCGGACTTCTGAAAGGCGGTGCCACGATCTACGAGGCAAAGGCCGTCGAACCTACGGTCTGCGCCCTGCTCAAGGGTACCCGTTTTCAGCAACTCTACGAGAGTAACGAGGACTTTGCGGCCCACTTCGACAGCGATCTCCGGATGTACGTTCGCCGGATGGGCTCGACTATGGACGTCACGGGCAGTCATTTGCTCTTTAGCCGGAACCTCAACCAATTCACGCATCGCCGTCCCGTGAAGTGCGATCCCGAATTCACGGTACAGAAGCTGGCCCTGCTAATGAAGAGGGAAGGGGTCGATTCCGTGATGGTAATGCACCGCGGAAAGCTCGTGGGGATCATGACCGACGCCGACCTGCGAAACAAAGTCGTCGGGCGCGGGCTGGCCGGGAATACTCCGGTGAAGAAGGTCATGAGGAGGCCCGTCGTCACGCTGCCTGTCGAGGCGAGCATATTCGATGCGATGATGCAAATGTTGACGCGCGACGTGCACCGACTGGTGCTGGTCGACACGAAGGGTTCTCCCGTGGGCGTACTCACCGACCGCGACATCTCCCATTTTCGCGGGCAGGATCCGGTCGCGACCACGAATCGGATCGAAAATGCGTCCACGCTCGAAGAGCTGGCCGGGATTCGAGCCTCAACGAACGAAGAACTTCTGAATCTTTACCGGCAGGGCGCGCAGCCGGAGATGCTCAATCGTATCATGATGGTATTCTACGATCGACTGGCTATCCGCGTCCTCCAGATCGTCGAGGAAAGTCTCCGCCTCTCGAGCGGGGACGAGGGCATTGGCCTGAAATGGGCGTGGATGCGCCTCGGAAGCGGCGGCAGGCAGGAGATGGCGCTCAACTCGGAACAGCACAATGCGCTCATTGTCGCCGACCCTTCGTCCGCGGACGAGGCAGAGAAAGCCGAACGATGGTTCAATCGGCTCGCCGAGAAGGCGAACGAGGCGCTCGCTGCGTGCGGTTTCAGTCCAAGTGAATACGTGGCGCGAGATCCGCGCTGGCGAAAGACGTTTCGCGGGTGGAAGCGCGCCTATCGAGAGTGGATTCTGCAGGCCGACGAGGACTCCCTCGCGCCGACGCCGATCTTCTTCGACTTGCGCGGCATTTACGGAGACGTCCAACTGGTCGAGGCAATAAAGCACGACGTCGTCGATGCCCTGAACGTGCAGGCGATGGATGAGCGGCGTACGTTTCTGAAGCTGATGGCACAGCATGCCATGGAATTCAGGCCGCCTACCGGCATTCTCCGCAAGATGCTTGATCGAGTAGGGGACGGGAGGAACGCCTTTGACGTCCGTGAAGGCGGCATCCGTCCGATCGTCGATGCAGCGCGGGTCCTTGCACTTGAAGTACGTTATCTCGAATCTACGAACACCTTCGATCGGCTTCGACAGGCGGCGATCGAGATCCCCGATCTCTCGAAGGTGATCGACGACGCTCTCGAAGCGTACCAGTACCTGGTGGATTTTCGGCTGGAAAGCCAGCTTCGCGCCGTGGAAGCGGGGGATGAGCCGATCAACCAGATTGAAGCCGCCGGATTGAATAAGATGCAGCAGCGCCTGCTCAAAAACGCCTTCTCCAGGGCGGCCGACCTGCAGGACGCCCTGGCGAGGAGGTACAAGCTCGGGCGAAAGTGGCTCTCCCGCGAGCAGTTGGGTTTGTGAGTGCACCTTTGGCCGGCATGCCCGGTCCTCGTTCGATACGTTTAAAAAAGATAAGTAGGCAAGCGAGATGTCAGATCAGGTAACCGCCGCATATTCGGGACAGACAAAGACGTTTGAGCCCCCCTCGGCCATTCGTGAAAACGCTCACATCGGCTCGATGGACGAATACCGAAAGCTCTACGCGGAGTCCATCAAGCATCCTGAGAAATTCTGGAAGGAGCAGGCCGGGCGTCTCGATTGGCATAAAAATCCGTCGACGATCAAGGACGTCTCGTTCGCTTCCGACGATCTACACATCCGCTGGTATTCGGACGGCAAGCTCAATGCCTGCTATAATTGCGTCGATCGCCATCTCGCTCGCAACGGCGACAAGATCGCTCTGATCTTCGAACGTGACGACCCCGATGCGGAGGCCGAGTACGTCTCGTACCGGCAACTCTACGAGCGCGTCTGCAAATTCGCCAACGTGCTCAAGCGACGCGGCGTCAAAAAAGGCGATCGCGTGACGATCTATCTGCCGATGATTCCCGACGCGACGTACGCCATGCTGGCGTGCGCGCGGATCGGCGCCGTCCATTCCGTCGTCTTTGCGGGATTCTCGCCCGATTCGCTCGCCGAGCGCATTCTCGACTGCGATTCGACGATCCTCGTCACCGCCGACGAAGGCCTGCGGGGGGGTCATGCCGTGCCACTCAAGGCGAACGCCGATAAGGCACTCGAGCGCTGTCCCGACGTGACGACGGTGCTCGTCGTCAAGAACAGCGGCCGTCCCGTCGACATGCTCGGCGGCCGCGACTACTGGTATCACGAGGACGTGAAACTCGTTGACGACGAGTGCGAGCCGGAAGTGATGGATGCGGAAGATCCCCTCTTCATTCTCTATACCTCAGGCTCGACGGGACATCCGAAGGGCGTCCTCCACACGACGGGCGGTTACCTCGTCTACGCCTCGCTGACGCACGAACTCGTCTTCGATCTTCAGGCGGACGACGTCTTCTGGTGCACCGCAGACGTCGGTTGGATAACGGGCCATTCCTACATCGTGTACGGACCGCTGGCCAACGGCGCGACGCAGGTGTTCTTCGAAGGTACGCCCACGTATCCGAATGCTTCACGGCTCTGGCAAGTCGTCGACAAGCACGCGATCACGATCTTCTATACGGCGCCGACGGCCATCCGTGCGTTGATGCGTGAAGGAGACGCGTACGTCAAGGAGACGAGCCGGCGGACGCTGCGCATTTTGGGTACGGTCGGCGAACCGATCAATCCGGAGGCCTGGATGTGGTATTACGAGGTGGTAGGCGAGAAGCGCTGTCCGATCGTCGATACCTGGTGGCAGACGGAGACCGGCGGAATCATGATCACACCCCTTCCCGGCGCCGTCCCGCTGAAGCCCGGCTCGGCAACGCTCCCGTTCTTCGGGATCGAGCCCCAGGTCGTCGACGCCCAGGGCGTCGTGCAGGAGGAGCCGCAGGCGCAAGGTATGCTCGTCATTAAGGATTCCTGGCCCGGCCAGACGCGGACGGTCTACAAGGACCACGAGCGATTCGCCCGCACGTACTTCTCCCAGTTCGAAGGGAAGTACTTTACAGGGGACGGTTGCCGGCGCGACGAGGACGGCTATTACTGGATTACCGGTCGCGTCGACGACGTGCTGAACGTCTCGGGTCACCGCATGGGCACGGCCGAAATCGAGAGCGCCCTCGTTTCGCACGCCGGGGTAGCCGAGGCCGCCGTCGTAGGGTACGCACACGACGTCAAAGGCCAGGGCATTTACTGCTACGTGACCCTCGTCTCGGGCGTGGATCCGAGCGAGGCTTTGCGCGAGGAGCTCGTCCGGCACGTGCGGGAGAAGATCGGGCCGATCGCCAAGCCGGACTTGATCCAGTTCGCCCCGTCGCTGCCGAAGACGCGATCAGGCAAAATCATGCGGCGCATTCTGCGAAAGATCGCGTCGAACGAACATAACGATCTGGGCGACACGTCGACGCTGGCGGATTCCAGCGTCGTCGACGACCTCATCGAACATCGCCAAAACCGCTGATCATTCGACGACAATCCTCATGAAACGACGGACGTTCATCAAATCAGGCATGGCTGCGGCCGGATCGACGCTCGTCGGTTCGGCTGCTGCACTGGCTTGCGGCGCGCGCGATTTTGAGTCGCCGCGCCAACGCCGGGTCGGCATCAATCATTCGGTCTGCAAGTGGTGCTATCCCGACTTCTCGGTCGGCGAGCTCGCTGCGGCGGCTCGGGAGATGGGCATCGCTTCGGTCGAGCTCCTTCAGGTCGACGACTTCCCCGACGTGCTCGAACACGGGCTTATCTGCGCCATGACGATGGGTCCGAGCACCATCCCCGACGGATTTAATCGTGTGGGGAATCACGATCGGCTCGTAACGGGCTACAAAGACGTGATCGCGAAAGTCGCCGACGCCGGATTTCCGAACGTCATCTGTTTCTCCGGCAACAGGGCGGGGATGGACGACGAAGAGGGCCTCGAGAATTGCGTCGTCGGACTGCAACGCATCGTTGCCGACGCCGAGCGGCGCGGCGTCACGGTCTGCATGGAGCTACTCAACAGCAAGGTGGATCATCCCGATTACATGTGCGATCATACGGAGTGGGGAGTGGAGCTCGTGAAACGGGTGGAATCGGAGCGTTTCAAACTTCTGTACGACATCTACCACATGCAGATCATGGAAGGCGACGTCATCCGGACGATCCGCGACAATCACCGGTTCATCGAGCACTATCACACGGGCGGAAACCCCGGCCGAAACGAAATCGACGACACGCAGGAGCTCTATTATCCGGCCATCATGCGGGCGATCAAGGAGACCGGCTTCACCGGGTACGTCGCCCAGGAATTCATCCCCACCCGCACGCCGCTGGAGTCGCTGCGCGAGGCCGTGGAGATCTGCGAGGTATGACACGTAAACGACCGCTCACACTTTGAGGACGATCCGATGCGAGAGCATTCTCGACGAACCTTTCTAAAAGGGGCCGCGGTGGGTGCGGGACTAGCCGCCTCCGGAATGGCCGGGCCGGCGTGGTCGGCGACGGTGCCGGCGATCGAAGCGCCACCGCGGCGCGTTCCCGCGTTTCCCCTGGGCGTGGCCACCTACTCTCTGCGCGAGTTTAGCCGTGCCGACGCCATCGCGATGATTCGGGACCTCGGGGCCACCCACGTCAGCGTCAAGTCTTTCCATCTGCCGTACGAGCTGTCGCCTGCCGAGTTGAAGCAGGCGGCGGGTGAATTCCGGCAGGCGGGATTGCAGCTCGTCAGCAGCGGCAACAATTCCATAACGGAAGATACGGACGAGCACGTCGGATCGTTCTTCGCCTACGCCAGGGCCGCCGGCATTCCCATGCTCGTAATCGCTCCGACGCCGGAGGTTCTTCCCCGCATCGAAGCGTTCGTCAAGCGCTACGACGTGCAGGTCGCGATCCACAATCATGGGCCCGAGGACGATCACTTTCCGGCGCCGAGCGACGCCGTAGCCCTCATCAAGGAGATGGATCCGCGGGTCGGCGTGTGCGTGGACGTCGGCCACACGGCCAGGACGGGTAAAGACGTCGTTCAGGAGATCGCAGACGCCGGTGCGCGCGTGCTGGACGTGCACGTAAAGGATCTGCGGGATTTGAGCGACAAGGCCAGTCAGTGTGCGGTCGGCGAGGGGAAGATGCCGATCGTGGAGATATTCCGCGCGCTCGGAGAGATCGGATACGAGGGCAGCGCAAATCTCGAGTATGAGATCCACCCTGACGACCCGTATCCCGGTATGCAGCAGTCCCTCGCTTACATGCGCGGGGTACGCGAAGCACTGGTGCGCTCGACGCCTCATCCAAGGCATGATCACTGATCTGGCAGGCAAAACCGCAATCGTCACCGGAGGCGCGCGGGACATCGGTCGCGCCATCACCACCCAGCTCGCCGAGGCCGGCGCGTCCGTGGTGCTGACGTACTTTCGCAGCAAGTCGGCCGCTGCGGAAACGGTTCGTCGTATCGAGGGCGCCGGGGGGCAAGCCGCCGCCGTGCAGGCGGACGTCACGAATCGCGCAGACGTCTCGCGCGTCGTCGACGCCGCTCGCGAAGCCTATGGCGACGCGATCCACGTCCTGGTCAACAACGCGGGCGGGCTGATCGCCCGAAGGAGTTTGGCTGAGATCGACGACGATTTTTGGGACACCGTGATGGACGTCAACCTCAAGAGCGTATTGTTCGTCACGCAAGCCGTCCTCCCATACATGCCTTCAGGAAGCGCGATCGTGAACCTTTCGTCGCTTGCCGCACGCAACGGCGGGGGACCGGGAGCCATCGCGTACGCCGCATCCAAGGGAGCCGTTTTGACGTTCACTCGGGGGCTGTCCAAAGATCTCGGCCCTCGCGGAATTCGCGTCAACTGCGTCTCACCCGGACTCATCGACACGAGCTTTCACGACACGTTCACGTCGGATGACGCACGGGCGCTCATTGCGTCCGGCACTCCGCTGCGCCGCGAGGGCACCGCGGATGAGGTTGGCCGGGCCGTCGCCTATCTGTCATCGGATGCGTCGAGCTTCGTCACCGGTGAATCCCTCGAGATCAATGGGGGCCTTTATTTTGTCTGAACGCCCGCTCGAGGAACTTACGTCGATCGTTCGAATGCCGACGATTCGTCACTAATCATCATTCCGAACACGCATGCAGGTAGATCGCAAGCTATACTGGCGAAAACAGGTGCGGCGCACGGCCGTCCTCATCCTGATCTGGGCCGTCACCGGGTTCGGTCTCAGCATCTTCTTCGTAGAAGAGCTAAACCTGATACGGATGGGCGACATGCCCCTCGGATTCTGGATGGCGCAGCAGGGTTCGATCTACGTTTTCATCCTCCTCATTCTCCTCTACGCCGTCTTGAGCGGCCGCGCCGACCGCGAAGCGGGACTCGACGCCCCTCGACGGGGCACCGATCCGTCTCCTTCCCATCCCGCTTCCCCCTCCGTCTAGCATGGGTATTCAAGAGTGGACCTGGGTCACGGTCGGGTTGACCTTTGCCGCCTACATTTACATCGGCTATCGAAGCCGTGTAATCTCCACGAGCGGCTTCTACGTCGCCGGGCAGGGCGTGCCCGCGATCGCAAACGGCGCCGCCACGGCGGCTGATTGGATGAGCGCCGCCTCGTTCATCTCCATGGCGGGGCTCATCTCGTTCATGGGCTTCGACGGCGCCGTTTATCTGATGGGATGGACGGGGGGATACGTTCTCCTGGCGCTTCTGCTCGCCCCCTTCCTCCGCAAGTTCGGGAAGTTCACCGTACCCGACTTCGTCGGCGAGCGGTACTATTCGAAGACCGCGCGCGTCGTCGCCGCCGTCGCCGCCATCTTCGTCTCCTTCACCTACGTGGCCGGACAAATGGCGGGCGTGGGCGTGGCGTTCAGCCGATTCCTCGAGGTGCCTTTCGAAATGGGGGTCGGGATCGGCATGGCCATCGTCGCCTTCTTTGCCGTGCTTGGGGGAATGAAAGGAATTACGTACACGCAGGTAGCGCAGTACTGCGTGCTGATCTTCGCCTATACCATTCCCGCCGTCGCGATCGCGCTCGTACTCACGGGGAATCCCGTGCCACAAATCGCGATCGAGGAGATCCTTCCCAAGCTCGACCAGATTCAGCAAGACCTCGGCCTGACGTCCTACTCGAACCCGTTCACCAATCTGTCGAAGCTGAACGTCTTCTGCATCACGCTCTGCCTCATGGCGGGGACGGCCGGATTGCCGCACGTGATCGTGCGGTTCTATACGGTCAAGAGCGTCAAGGCGGCCCGTTGGTCGGCGTTCTGGGCCCTCTTGTTCATCGGCATCCTCTACACCACCGCGCCGGCCGTCGCCATGTTCGCGAAGTACTACATTCTCAATCAGTTCGCCGAGATGGGCCCGGAGTTCGCGTCGCAGACCTGGGTCCAGAACTGGGCGGCGACCGGTTTGATCGATCTTCCGGAGGCCGGCGTGCACACGGCGGAGGAATTGCTGGCGGCCATCAATCGCGACATCATCGTGCTGGCGACGCCCGAGATCGCGAACCTTCCGGCGATCGTCGTTGCGCTCGTCGCGGCCGGCGGCCTCGCGGCGGCGCTGTCTACGGCATCGGGCTTGCTGCTGGTCATCTCCAGCTCGCTCGCCCACGATATCTATGGTTCGATCATCAATCCGGAAGCGACGGAGCGCAAACGACTCTTCGTCGGTCGCGCCATGATTTTCCTGGCCGTCATCCTTGCCGGCATTCTCGGTATTTACCCTCTCGGCTTCGTCGCCGAGGTCGTGGCCTTCGCCTTTGGTCTCGCAGCCGCGTCTTTTTTCCCCGTTATCGTGCTCGGCATCTTCTGGAAGCGCGCAAACAAACTAGGCGCCATCTGGGGGATGAGCCTCGGGCTCGCCTTCACGTTCGTCATGATCGCCCTGATGCGAGCACAGAACGTAATTCCGGGCATGGGCGAGCCGATCCTCGAAAATTTCCTCGGCATCAGCGCACAGGGGATCGGCGTGATCGGCATGCTGATCAACTTTGCCACTACGATCGTCGTCTCCCTGCTCACGTCGGCGCCGCCTCAGGACGTGCAGGATCTGGTGGATGAAGTTAGGTATCCGCCCCTGAGAGACACCGTGACGGCGGCGCGCGATTCGGACACGCCCGTATCCATGCACTAGGTCGAGCGTATCGGCCCGACCTCCCGGTCGACGAGGGTGCGCTGCTTGGCGATCCGCCACGCGCCGACGACGGGTCGATTGAGTGGCTCAACGAACGTCCAGCCGCCGAGTGCATCGTGCACGGCATTCTGCAGTGCGGCCCGGTAGAACGATTCGTTGACGAGCCCACCCATCAGCGTGAATTGCCGCGTAATGTCGGTGCACCGATCCGCCAACCACCGAACCTGTTCGGCGAGCTCTTTCGTCTGGCGTTCGACGATTCCGAGCGCCACTTCGTCACCCTCTTCAGCCGCCTCCGCCACGAGAGGCGCGATCTTTTGCAGCGGCATCCTTTCCTCGTAGACCCGATGAAACAAATCGGTCACGTCGTGGATGTCGAATGCGTCGGCGATTCGCTGTCGGAGTACCGTCTGGGGACCGCCGTCCACGGCGTGCGCATACGCCCGAAGGCCGAAGAGGCCGAGGGCGTAACCGCTGCCCTCGTCACCGATCAGATATCCCCAGCCCCCAACGCGTTTCGATTCGCCGGCCTTCGTGCGCGCGAGCGCCACGGATCCCGTCCCGGCGATGACCATGATTCCACCGTCGTTTTCAAACGCCGCCTCGAGCGCGATGTCGGCGTCGTGGACGATCACGACGTTTTCCGGATCAAGCGCCGGAAGATTTCTGCATACGCCGTCGTGTATCCGCTTCTGTTCGGATCTTCGTCCGGCGCCTGCAATTCCGGCGCACACGGCCGACACGGTATGCTTCGGGAGCCGCGCCATGGCGTTCGCGATCATGCGCGAGAGGACGTCGATCGAACCGTCGAACCCGACGCGCGCGGGGTTGGCGGACGAATCGAACAGATTGACGATCTCCTCATGCTGCGACGCAGCCGCGAGGAGCTCGGTCTTGGACCCTCCGGCATCGAGACCGATGTAGACGAAGTCGTCAGGCATGCGCCCGGGCACGGTCGTTAGGGGAGAAGAAGCGTCGTATGTTTCAATCGGTCGGGTGCGGCTACCGGGGAGGCCTCAGGTGTACGATCGGATACAAGATAACGTCCGAAAAAGCGATTTGGCCTGAAGTTTCGCGAACGTACGCGCATCGCGTCTCGGTCGGCTGTCGAGACGGTGGCCTCCCAGCGGGCCGGAGAGAGCAAGCCGGGCTCGAAGAAAGACGGTCCCCACAAAGGAGTCGTCGGATGTCCTGAGCCTGGAATTTCGATCGTGTCGTATCGCGTCCGAGGAAGCGAAGCGACGTCGGTCGAAAGGATCGAGTCGGCCGAAAAAATCGGGAAGTAGAAACGATGCGGCTGAACGTCTTCCCAACGCCATTGGCTCAGATTGTCTCCGTGTTCGTCAACGAGCGTCTCGACCGCTTTTACCAGCAATTCGTAGAGAAGCAGCGTCTCGACTTGTGCGGAATCGGGGTCTGAAGGCTCCGGAAGACGGCCGAGGCTGTCTCTATAGACCGAGGTCCACGTGTCGAAGATGGAGGCCGCGATGCTCGCTCGATCGTAAGCAAAGTCCCAGTTCCGTAAGAATGCCAGCGCTTCGGTGACGATGGCCGGCTGATTCGGTACGGCGATGGCGCTTGCGACAAGCGACGGTGCGAGGTAGGCTGCCCACGCGCTGCGGTAGTCGTCTGCGAATTCAGCCGGATCGGCGAGCCCTTGCCCTTGATTAACGAGCGTGTCGAGACGGTCCGCGACGTAGGTCGACCACGCACTGTTCGAGACGAGCGAGCCTTCACGGAAGCTGCGGGTGACCAGCGGGCGCCCCAGGACTCGTGTGTCGCCGCCGGCGTCGAGCACGATGCCGTCCCCGTCGAAGAGGTGAAATGCCGTCGGCTCGACGCCGTCGGAGAGGGCTTGCCACGCATCGACGTCGCTGCCTGCGAGGAATCCGCTCCATCGGAGCACCCATCCTTCCTGGGAACGATGGTCCGTACTATCAGAAGGGAATGACTTGCTTTGAATCGGCGATCCCGATGGGCGTGCAGCCGATGACCCGGTCGTGTCGGACGATGAAAATGTTGATGCGTTGGCATAGAACGCGCGTGGCGCCGGAAAGAAGACGTCCGTGTCGGAGGATCGGTCGATGCGGACCAGATGCTCTTCTCCGTCGGCGCTAACGAGACGTTCGTAGCTGAGCGCGATCTGGGCCGGATCTCGGACGGCGCGCTGCAGCGAGAGCGCGCTCGATAGCAGAACCGCCCACGACCGGCCGGCATTCTTGCCCGCCGGCATGAACGGCGTTCCCACGAGGGAGCCTCCCGTCAAGGGATCCTCGCCTGGCCGTTCGATGACGACGGATTGATACAAGGGCAGGGCGGTCGCGCCGTAGACGTGTCGCTGGAAGAGCCTGACGCCCGAGCTGTCTCGCAGCGTCCACGCAAGGCTGCTCTCGAAGCCGTGCAGATGCAGCAACGTCCGCATCAATTCGTCGGCATCGAAGAACTCGGCGAGCGCGCCCCCCGCCATCCGTAGCGTGTCGACGTCCGGCCGCTCGGCCGCCAGCCAGGCGACGAGCCGCTCGACAGCGAGGGCATGCCACGGCTCCCATTCCTCCGGCTCGACGGTCAGAGCGACGAACTCGTGTCGCATGAACGCACTCGATCGTCCGAACGCCGCATTGACGCCGCGCGCATACGCGGCGAGCACCTCCCGATTCCGTTCCGCGAGCGTGCCGTACGCCTCACGCGCTCCGCGCGAGATTCCGAGTCGGAGCGCGAGCCGGTCGAGCTCGAGCATGTCGTCGCCGAACCATTCCGAGAGCCGCCCGAGAGCCGATCGTCGGTACAGTGCCATCGTCCAACCATGCTCCTCTGCGTGCACGTACCCCAGCGCCATGTAGGCATCACGTTCACTCTTCGCGCGGATTCGAACCGATCCGTCCGCGAACGTCTCGACGGCTGCCGAATCGCCGATACCGGGCACGCGTAACGACGCAGGGGGCCGGTCCGTCAGCCCATAGGCGAGGTAGAGCAGAATTCCGCCGCCGACCACGAGGACGAGAACGACGACGCCGACGATGACGAGAATACGAACCATTTCAGATCTGCGTGATTCCGGCCCGGCGACTCGCTTGCTCTTCAATCCATCCGCTGAATTCTTCGAGCGTCTTCGCATTGAGGCACTGACTCGAAGTCAAGCCACCCTTTCGAGCGACCGCCGCACCCCACCGCACGTAGGATAACTCGTCGATGGAATGGGCATCGGGGTTGATGGAAAGCAGTATGCCGCGATCCAGGGCACGGTGAATCCAGCGCCAATCGAGGTCGAGACGGCGCGGATTCGCGTTGATCTCAATCACGACCCCGTTCTCGGCGCAGGCGTCGATAACGGTTTCGTGGTGGATCGGATAACCCTCCCGGCGCAATAGCAGGCGGCCGGTCGGGTGGCCCAGAATGGAAGTGAACGGATTTTCGATTGCCTTTACCAGACGTTGCGTGGCCTGCGCTTCCGTCATGCTAAACCCCTGGTGGATGCTGGCCACCACGAAGTCAAAGGTCGCCAAAACGTCGGCCGGGTAGTCGAGCGATCCGTCATCCAGGACGTCGCTCTCGGTACCCTTGAATATGCGAAATGGCGGCCCATCTGCAAGAGCGAGCTCTTCATTGAGAGCATCGATTTCGGCGTGCTGAGCCATCACGCGATCGACGGTGAGACCGTTCGCGATCACGAGCGATTGGCTGTGATCGCAAACTCCGTAATAGGAATAGCCCATAGAACGGGCTGCGTCCACCATCTGTCGAATCGTGTGGGCACCGTCACTGTAGGTCGAATGATTGTGGAGCGTACCTCGGAAATCTTCGTCCGTGATGAGTGTCGGAAGAGATCCCGACTGAGCGGCATCGAGCTCGCCCAGGCCTTCACGGAGCTCCGGCTCGACGAACGCGATGCCGGCGGCGGAGTAGACGTCCCTCTCGTCCGACGCGGCCGAGGGTGAGCCGAAGGCGGATTCGAAGGCCTCGACGTGATCTTCCGAACCCGTCAGGCGCCATAACGCACTTCCATATTCTCCTGCGTGGACGACGTGGATCGTAAGTGGAAGCCCTCCGGGAAGCTGTCCTTTGAGCCGTCGGAGGCCGCCGGCGTCGTCTACCTGCAGGTTCCAGCTCTCTAAAAGCGCCTCGCAGGCCTTCGACACGTCCTGACTTGCGGCGACGATGACGGCCTCCGACACGATCTCCATCTTCCTCCTCAGCTCGGCTGCAAACTCCGCCGCGTCGATGCCCGGAGCAGTTCTCACCCGCTCTAAGACCGGAGCGGCCTCCACGACGGCCTCCGCGTATCGCCGCTTCGAACCGTATTGCTTCAGTAACAGGAGGTTCGCCAGAACGTTTTCCTGCGTCTTGACCCCGAATCCGTCCAGACCCGCCAGACGGCCGATCGCGGCGGCTTCCTCCAACTCCTGAAGCGTGGTAACACCCAATGCCTTCCAGATGCGCCGGACCTTCTTGGCGCCCAGACCCTTCACCCGTAGTATTTCCGTAAGTCCGGCCGGAAGGGAGCGGACGAGATCGTCGTACATCTCGAACGTGCCGCGCTCGTGTATTTCCTGAATCTGCGACGCCAGCGCCGCGCCGATTCCCTGGACCTCCTGCAACGTACCCGATTCGATCATCGACGAGATCGGTTCGTCGAGTCGCTCGATGGTTCGTGCCGCACTGCTGAAAGCCCGCGCCCGAAACTCGTTGCCGCCGGTGAGTTCGA
>CAZMXY010000036.1:0-27047 GCA_964570345.1 uncultured Rhodothermales bacterium
GGCGACCCGGGCTCGTCGCTCCGCGTCGGGCGAGCGGATTCTTCCAACGGATTTTTAGCCAGGCGGGTTGACGGAGCTTCGTGAACGGCGGGTCGAGTGTCGCCATCAATCGACATGAATTCGTCGCCTGATCGCATGGGAAGTACCATGCGTGCGCGCGTTCCTTCTTCACCCGGTGTGTCTACGTGAAGCTCGCCTCCGTGGAGCTCGACGTATCGGCGTGCCAGCGCAAGGCCGAGAGCCGTTGCGTCGACGGTCGAACTGTCGTACGAGCTCCAATCCCCGTTCGCCCGCAGCACACTCAAGTACCCTTCATTGATGGGATTTCCGTCGTCGGTAATCTCCAGTGCGACTCGACCGAATCCGTCCGAGGCCTCTGACTGCGTCGTGATCAAGAGCTTGAGTGTGTCACCGGGCCCGACGTCGGTGAACGCCCTTTCGACGAGACAGTGCACTGCTTCTTCGATGCGAGCGGTGTCGAACGCAAAGGGCAGTTCGACGCGGTCGGACTGAAATGCGACTTTTACGCCTCGCCGATCGGCCCATGGTTTCAACGAGGAGACGAGACGATCCATCGTGCCGACGAAATCGCGGCGGGAATATTCGAGCGTCGTCGAGCCGAGCTCCAATTCGAGGACTTTCTGAATTTGATCGACGCCGCGCTGCAACCGATTCGCCTGACGGATCATCCGTTCGACGTCGTCGTCATCGAGATCCTCCATTCCGGTGACGTGTATCGTCCTCTGGAGGGGCGATTTGATCATCATCAGCGGCGTACGCAGCTCGTTCATCATGCCGACGAGAACACGCGTGCGGGCGCGATCGAGCGCTTCAATCTCCTCCGCCTTGCGGCAGGCCGCTTCGCGGCCGATGACGAGGTTCTGCACCTGGTCGGCGATGCGGGCGTGAAACCTGCGCTCCAGGGAGCGAACGTAGGCGCGATGGGCGAAGCCGAGAAGGACCAGAATCGGAAGGAGCAGAAGGACAAAAATCATGGCCATGATCACATATGCTGCTTGTGAAAAACCACGCTTCGTCGCGATCCTGTTTCGATTCGCGGCTCTCGCGCCCGATCGACGCCCATCCGTGACGATCACGCAGGCCCATGATCCATTACAAAAACAGAGCCAAACGAACACTACTCGCCTTGCATCATTACAAGCTGCCGGCATTGCCGGCACGATGTGTCCGGAAGCGGACGGCCGGGAAGCGTCGGATTGGCCGTGCGTTTCCCTGGCTTCACGATCCGACTTGACAGAATCGGTCCTGAGATTGCCGCCCCAACTTATTGTTTTTGCTTACTTAAGCAGTCGCTACATTGACCGAGCGGCCCTACCGATTTGAGACAATTTTTGAGCCGGAATGGAGCAGCGTGAAGACAAGTTGAGACCCCTGTCGCCGGCTGTGAAGGTCGTCTGGCGAATCAAGCTGGGTTTGTTCTGGCTGCTCGTTCTGGGCGGGACAGCGACCTACGAGATCCTTGCCTTTCTCGGCAATTCAGAGCGGGTGCTACCTCCGGGCACGACCCTGCTCCTCGTTCTCATCGTGGGATCGGCAATGACTATTTTCGTCCCGGAGCTCCGTTATCGGTTCTGGAGATACGATCTGCGTCCCGAGGAGCTCTATCTGGAAAGGGGGATTTTAAACCGCGTACGGACGATCGTACCCCTGCGCCGCATTCAGCATTTGGACGTCTCGCAGGACGTCATCGAGCGCGAATTCGATCTCGGCAAGCTCATCGTGCATACGGCAGGGTCGCGGAGCTCCGAAGTGGTCCTGCCCGGACTGCGATATGATGAGGCGCAGGCCCTTCGCGACGAGCTCAAGCACTACGTTCTGGAAGATGCAGTCTGAGTATTCAGAACACACCGACGGCCCCGCGATGGAGCGGCTGCACCCGTTCACGCTGCTGCATCGGTTTATCGTCAGTTTTCCGGCCCTCGTGATCATCCTCCTGCCGGTTCTTCGCGGGCCCGACACGAGCGCGTGGATTACGGTCGCCGTCGTTCTGGTCTACGGTGTCTCGGTCGTTCCCATTATTTTGCTTCAGTACCTCCGCTTTCGCTATGCGGTGACTCCCGAAGAAGTCGTGATTCACAGCGGCGTGTTCACGTACAAGCACCGAAACATTCCGATCGAACGGATTCAGAACATTGAAATCGAGCAGAGTCTGCTTCCTCGACTGCTCGGACTCGCGAAGGTCAAGATTGAGACGGCGGGCAGCCGCTCGACCGAAGGCGTCATCGAGTTTGTGAGCCTCGAGAGGGCGCGCGCCATCAGAGAATCCGTGAAGGCCTTTCAGCGAGCCCAACGCGCAGTGGAAGTCGAGGCGGAAGGCGACCGGACTTCAGATGCGACGGCGGAACGGCGTGACGCAGCGGTGCCCGCCGGCGACGAGGACGCGCGACGACCTCCGCGTCCCGGCGGCCCAGACACGGGAGACGGGATTCGCGGGCGAACTCCGGCGCGTACGGCGTCGCCCTCGACCGAGTTATTGCACGCGATGTCCCTTGGCCGAGTACTGCTCTCGGGGGCGTTCCGATTCTCACTTCTCTATATCGCCGTGATTTTCACGGCGACGGAATATCTCGGCATTCAACCCGACGAGATGGCGAGGTGGATCACCGGCAACAGGTTGGAAGCCTTCAATGAGGCCCTCCGCACGTCGCCCGCCCTCATCGTCCTGAGCACGATTCTGATCGTAGGCGTGCTCGCCTGGATCACGGGTATACTGACGAACCTGAGCCGGTATTTCGGCTTTCGCATCACGTATGAAGAGGGGAAGCTGCACACGCGATACGGCCTTCTCACGGTGTCGGAAGGCACGATTCCTCTCCACAAGATCCAGGCCCTTATCATTCGGACAAACCCTCTGATGCGGGCTTTCGGATGGTACCGGCTCGAGGTGCAGACGATGGGATTCGACCCAAATGATCGAGGCTATCGAGTAGCGGCTCCGTTCGCGCGGATGGAGGAGGTACGTACCATTGCCCTGCGTATTCGACCCTTCTCGGCGCCTGAGGCGTTTCACTCCGTTTCTAGACTCATGATTCGCCGGGCGTTTATTCGATACACGCTCGTTCTTCTCGTCGCCTCCGCCGTCACGGGCTACTTCTGGGAGTGGGGGCCGTGGCTGATCTTCGGAGTTCCACTGGTCTACGCCTTTGCCGTGAGGCAATACCGCAACCACGGTTATGCCGTGGAGGATTCACACCTCTTCGTTCGACGGGGCGTCTTTCGCCAGTATACGTGGATCCTCCCGTTCGAGCGATTTCAAGTGTTTTACTTGACGCAGTCCTTGTTCCAGCGACGACTGCGCCTCCAGTCCTTTTACGTAGACACACCGGGGGGCGCCTCGATGACGAAGCCCGTCGTCACGGACCTACCCGAAGGCGAGGCAACCCGCCTTTTCGAATCGGTGTACGTGGATTTTCAACGGCTCTTCGGACAGCCGATGTCGGTAAGCACCAATCCGAATTCCTCGGGAAATCCTACGTGACGTATGTCGAGGGCAGGTCTTCAATTCGTTTATTCCACTTCAAACGGCCGTCCCATCCGGCGGAAATCGCCGGCCGGTCTGGTGCGATCCTCACCCATCTGCCGCGATTGACCCGTCGCACCTTCACGTCGTATTCGTGCGTATGCCTAGTTCCTCGGAAGCACCCATTGAAACGATTCAACATGGACCGGGACTGGCCGCACGCGGATCGTCTCCTCTGCAGATACCGCGATCGAGCGGCACTCTCCTCCATGTTTCCTCGCTCCCGGGATCTTACGGCATCGGTGACCTGGGCCCGACCGCGTACGAATTTGCCGACTTCCTCTCGGAGTCCGGACAGCGATTCTGGCAGGTGCTCCCGCTAGTGCCGACCGGCCACGGCAACTCGCCGTATTCGAGCCCCTCGACGTTCGCCGGGAACCCGCTGTTCGTCAGCCCCGAGATACTCGTGGCCGAGGGCCTGTTGGATGAAGTCGATCTGGCCGACACGCCGCCGTTCCCCGCGGAGCGCGTTGAATTCGGCGTCGTCATACCTTACAAGGGCGCGTTACTCGCCCGCGCCTTCGATCGATTCCGACGGGGTGAATCCGACGTCGAAGAGAGCGCCTTCGAGCGGTTCAGGTTGGCGAACGCGCATTGGCTTTCAGATTACGCACTGTTCATGTCGCTGAAGAGCGCCTTTGACGAATCGGCGTGGATCCAATGGCCGCGTCCACTAGCCTCTCGAGACCCCTCGGCTCTCGAGCGGGCGAAAGACGAACATCGTATCGCCGTACAGCGACACGAGTTCGCGCAGTTTCTCTTTTTCCGACAGTGGACTCAGCTTCGCCATTACTGCAACGAGCGCGAGGTCCGACTCTTCGGCGACCTGCCTATCTACGTCGCCCATGACAGCGCCGACGTTTGGGCACATCGAGACCTATTCTACCTGGACGAGTCCGGGCGTAGCACGGTTGTCGCCGGCGTACCACCGGACTATTTTAGTGAAACGGGCCAGCGATGGGGTAATCCGATCTATCGATGGGACCTCATGCGTGAAAGGGGCTTCACGTGGTGGACCCGCCGGTTTGAGAACATGTTCAGTCTCGTCGATCTGGTTCGTCTCGACCATTTCCGCGCCTTCGCCGGGTACTGGGAGATACCGGCGTCCGAAGAGACCGCCATTCACGGCCGATGGGTTAAGGGCCCCGGTGCGTCTCTCTTTCAAACCATCGAAGATGCCCTGGGTCCCCTCCCGCTCGTCGCCGAAGATCTCGGAATGATAACGCCCGACGTGACCGAGCTGATGCAGGCTTTCGGCTTTCCCGGAATGGCCGTATTACAGTTCGCCTTCGGGGACGAGGCGGACCACGCCTTCCTCCCGCATAACTATGGACCTAATCTGGTGGCGTACACCGGCACGCACGACAATGACACGTTTCTCGGCTGGTGGAAGGCGATGGAGAAAAACGGCGCCGGCGCGGGTCCTCGAGCCACCTCATTCGCGCGTGCGTACCTCGGGCTGGGCGAACGCGGCGGCGACGTTCAATGGTCCGGCATTCGCGCCTTGATGGCCTCAGCGGCAAACGTCGTCATCAGCCCACTCCAAGACGTCTTAGGACTTGGCAGCGACGCCCGCATGAACGTACCGGGAAAAAGTCACGGCAATTGGTCCTGGCGTTATCGCCGCGACCAGCTCACACCGGAAAGTCGGACAAAGTTGAAAACACTGACGGCAATCTACGGGCGGTCGGACCAATTCGATGAGGTGATCGCGTAGACGGACGTGAATCGAATGACGAATTGCCGGATGCGCGGTTCTCATGCGAGCGATATTTCCAGACGCTTGGCGAGTCTTTCGCCGCAGCATCGATGTTGACGAAAACGAGAAGGAGGACATGAAGGTCGCTACGGACTATGCACGGCTAGGAGCTCTCGTTCAACCAAGCGGCACGCTTTTCCGCGTCTGGTCACCGCATACAGAGACGTTGGACGTCGTCCTTCCGAATGCGATCGTCGCGATGCAACAGAAAGAAGGCGGATATTTCGAAGTGTCCGCCAGGGCGCCGGCGGGCACGCCGTATCACCTTCGCCGAAATGGGGCCGACACCTATCCCGATCCCGCTTCCAGGTATCAACCCGAGGGCGTCCACGGTCCATCCGAAGTCGTCGATCCGTCGGCATACGCCTGGGACCAGGCAGCCTGGGAGGGTACCCCACAGGATGCTCTCGTGTTCTATGAAGTCCACGTCGGTACGTTCACTCCGAACGGAACCTTCGACGGCGTGCGGGAACGCCTCCCATACCTTCAGGAACTCGGCGTCACGGCAATCGAATTGATGCCGGTTGCGGACTTTCCGGGCAGGTGGAATTGGGGATACGATCATGCGGCCCTCTACGCACCGAGTAGAGCGTATGGCCGGCCGGACGACCTCCGCCGCCTCGTCGACGCCGCACATCGGCGCGGTATGGCCGTATTCCTCGACGTAATCTACAATCATCTGGGTCCCGACGGATCCTATGTTGCCGCTTTTGCGCCGATGTTTACGGACAAGCACCATACTCCATGGGGCCGAGCGATCAATCTGGACGACGAATATAGCGAAGGCGTCCGTGCGTTCTTCATCGACAACGCGCTCCATTGGCTGAGGGAATATCGCTTTGACGGGCTTCGTCTCGATGCGACGCATGCACTCGTGGATGACAGCGAAACGCACTTCCTCGAAGAATTGGCCCTGGCCGTGGAATCCATAGACGAAGGCCCGCGTCGTCGCTTGATCGCTGAGGATAGTCGAAATCTGAACACCCTCGTCCTTCCGCGCGAGCACGGGGGGTTCGGACTCGACGGCGTATGGACGGACGACTTCCACCATCTTATTCGCCACGTTACGGCGGGAGACTCCGACGGTTACTTTGCCGATTTCGCCACGCTGGGCCTCGAAGAGCTGGCGCGGACGATAGAACGGGGCTGGTACTACGAGGGACAGACGTCGCCGCGCACTCGCAGACCTCGCGGGACCGATGCCTCCCTCGTTCGCCCTGAAAAATGCGTCCTTTGCATCCAGAATCACGACCAGATCGGAAATCGGCCTCACGGCGATCGCCTGCATCACGACATATCCCCTTCCCTTTATCGTGCAGTATCAAGTCTGCTCCTTTTCGTACCCGAACTGCCGTTGCTCTTCATGGGGCAGGAATGGGCGGCCTCCACGCCGTTTCAATTCTTCACGGACCATGACGAGGAGCTAGGTCGTCGCGTGACGGAAGGCCGCAGGAGAGAATTTGAGGATTTTGCGGGATTCGGCGGCGACGTGCCCGATCCACAGGATCCGCAGACGTTTGAGCGCAGTCGCCTCGTCTGGAGCGAGCTCGATGATGAGCCCCATACGGGCGTCCTCAACCTTTATCGGGACCTGCTGATCGTGCGAAGAGGAGCATTGCGAGGTGTGGCGCAGGCTTTCGTACCGACCGACGGCGTACTCGTCGTTCGGCGCAACAGGCACGCGTTGTACGTCGCTTTCCGGGGGAACGTCACCGTACGGGTCCCACCAGACGCCGAAATCGTTCTGCACACCGACGATTCGAACTACACGACCGACGCCTCGGAGCCAGATCGGACACGCGACGAGATCCGCTTTCGTCGTCCAGGTGCCGTCTTGATGGTCGTGTCACCGAGCCAGTGATCCACGAGCAAATGGTAGCGACCTATCGGCTTCAGCTCCAGCCGAGCTTCGGATTTGCGGACGCAGAGCGCATCCTACCCTATTTACGTCGGCTCGGTGTCAGTCATCTGTACCTTTCTCCGATTACGGAGGCTCGTCCCGGCAGCACGCACGGTTATGACGTGATCGATCACAATGCGGTGCGAGAAGAGCTTGGCGGGCGTGCCGGTTTCGATCGGATGGTTCAGGCTGCGCGCGATGCGGGCCTTGAGATTATCGTCGATTTCGTCCCCAATCACTCCGGGGTCGGCCCGCGGAACGCGTACTGGCAGGACGTGCTCGCCTACGGTCCGCATTCGGTCTATGCGGCGTACTTCGACGTCGACTGGAATCCGATCAAGCCGGAGCTTCAGGGGAAGATTCTCCTCCCGTTTCTCGGGAAACCATATGGGGACGTCCTCGACGACGGTGAGCTTAGCCTGACCTATGACGACGGCTATCTTTTTGCGTCCTACTTCGACAATCGCTATCGACTGAATCCCGCGTCGTATGCGCACGTCTTAGAGCGAGTGCTTGAGGAGGCGGAGCGAACCGAGCCGTACTGGGACCTCAAGGACCTCGTCGATGCCTACCGTTCGCTCGGACCCCATGAACGGGACAAGGCGGAAGTCCTCCGCATGCGTCTGGTCAATCTCTTTCAGCGCATCTCGTACCGAGACGTTCTCACCTCCATCTCCACGCCTGACCTGCACGACTTGCTCGAGAAGCAATTCTGGCGTCTCTCGTTCTGGAAGACGGCCGGGCACGAGATCAACTACCGGCGCTTTTTCGATATCAACGGGCTCGTCGCGTTGCGGATGGAGGATGATCACGTCTTCTGGGATGCCCATCAGCTTCTCGCGGAGCTCATAGCGATGGAGGGCGTGGCCGGCGTGCGCATCGATCACGTCGACGGGCTCTTCGATCCGCGCGGTTATCTCGAACGCCTGAGTAAGGTCGGCGCCGGGCGCATCTGGGTCGAGAAAATTCTGGCGCCGGGCGAAACGCTGCCTGATGCGTGGTCCATAGCGGGTACGACCGGTTACGAATTTTTGAACGACGTCATGGGGGTGCTCGTGCATGAACGAGGCCGTATTCCCCTTGAAAAAACCTACCGACGCGTACTCGGCGCCGCTCTGTCCTTTGAAGACGAAGTGTACGAGAGCAAAAAGCTCGTCATCCACACGGCGCTCTCCAGTGAGCTCTTTCGGCTATCCTACGAACTCGACCGCATTTCGGAGGCAGATTACCACACGCGTGACTTCACGCTGGAGGCCATCCGACAAGCGCTCACCGACGTCGTAGCGGTGTTCGACCGATATCGAACCTACCTTCCCCACGAGACCGAGACGGCTCGCGACGCCATCAGACTCGCCGTCTATCGCGCCCGCGCTCGAAATCCCGTGGCCGAACCCACCGTCTACGACTTCATCTCTCGAGTCATTCTCGGTGACGTGCGATCGGATCTGCGGCCGGTTCAGCAGGCTTTCGTCGGCCGATTCCAACAATACACGGCGCCCGTTGCCGCGAAAGGGGTCGAGGATACGGCCTTCTACCGCTATCTGCCGCTGGCCGCCCTCAACGAGGTGGGCGGAGAGCCGGGGGAATTCGGTACGACCCTTCACGCATTCCACTCGAGAGCTCGTTTCAGGGCTCATCGATATCCGGAGAATCTGTTGGCCACCGCTACACACGATCACAAGCGCGGCGAGGACACCCGGATGCGTATGATCGCCCTCGCCGAGGTACCCGAGCGATGGGACGAGGTCGTTCGGAAGCTTATTGACTTCGGAGAATCGCACACGAGCGACGCAGGTCCATCGAAAGCAGATCAGTATCTCTTTTTCCAGACCCTCGCCGCGCTCTGGCACGGTGCCGATCGCGACGAGCTCTCCGACCGGCTGGGAATCTACATGCAGAAGGCGACGCGGGAAAGCAAACGACAGACGAGCTGGACGAATCCCGACGAAGCCTATGAAGGCGCCCTCGAGCAATTCGTTCGGCAGGTAATCATCGACGAGGAGGTGGCGGACGTGCTGGACGACTTCAGCCGGCAACTGGCCAGGATCGGATTTCTGAACGGCATTAGCCAGGTCGTGCTGAAATTGACGACACCAGGCGTCCCGGACGTATACCAGGGGTGCGAGCTCTGGGATCTCACGCTCGTTGATCCGGACAATCGTCGGCCCGTCGATTACGAGCTGCGGGCTCGTCTGTTGGATTCCCTCGCCGATCTGATCGGCCGGCCGGACGTCGCTCGTGTGCGGGACCTCGTCGAAACCGAAGAGGAAAAGACCAAATTATACGTTACCGCCGTCCTGCTCCGACTTCGTCGTGAGTATTCGGAGCTCTTCGCGGGCGATTACCTGCCGCTGGAGGCAGAGTCCACCGAGAAATGGATCGCCTACGCTCGATCGAGTGCTCGACGCAGGCTGCTCGTCGCCGTCGGCCGTCGGCATTCCGGAGAGCTCGAGCCTGAAGAAGCGGTCATTGCGCTGCCTGAGGAGCTGGCGAACCGGAACTGGCGGGACGTGCTGACCGGGACGAAGATCCGAAGCGGTAATACGTTTTGCCTCAGCGATTTGCCGCTCAGGTGGGCCGTGCTCGTCTCATGAGGGGCCCGGAAGACGCCGGGCGAAGATACGATCCTTCGCGAAGACCGCCGTCAAACTGCCGACAGAGGCCGAAGAGCGCTCAGGTCACGGCGCGCAGTAATCGAAATTCTTTCGAGTCCATCGTCACTTCCTCGTCGGGATCGAACCAACCCTCCTCGTCGTCCGCCTCGAATTCCTGGACTACCTCCCAGGCGCGAGGCGAGCCGGCCGGTTCGTGCGGCAACTCAAATGCCACGCTGTCGTCGCCCGCGTTCACGAGCACGAGGAAGGTCTCGTCCAGAAGCTCGTTGCCCTTCCGGTCGCGGCTGTGGATGCAGTCGCCTCGAAGCAACACGCCGAAGGCGTGCATCGTCCGCTCCGCCCAATCGCTGTTCTCCATCTCGCGGCCTTCGGGGTGCCACCAGAGGGCGTCGCGTATGCCGTGCGTATCCACCTCCCCGCGCAAAAAGTGACGTCGACGAAAGGTCTTGTGCTTTCTCCGAACGGCGATGACGTCCTTTACGAACGCGAGAAAGTCCTTTCTGCGTTCGTCCAGGTTCCAGTCGTACCAATTAATCTCGTTATCCTGACAGTAGGCGTTGTTGTTGCCCTTTTGCGTGCGCGAGAGTTCGTCGCCGCCCAGGATCATGGGCACGCCCTGCGAGAGCACGAGCGTCGAGAACAGGGACCGCTTCAACCGTTCGCGGCAGGCGATGACGTCCGCGTCGTCCGTCTCGCCCTCGATTCCGCAATTCACGCTGTAGTTCGGCTCGTGGCCGTCCTTGTTTCCCTCCAGGTTGGCCTCGTTGTGCTTTCGCTCGTAGCTCACGAGGTCCTCGAGAGTAAAGCCGTCGTGAGCCGTGACGAAATTGATGGAGGCATAGGGCCGGCGGCCGGATCGTTCATACAGGTCGCTCGAGCCGGAGAAGCGCGTCGCAAACTCGCCGTTGAGACCCGAGTCGCCTTTCCAGAACCGCCGGACGGCGTCGCGGTAGCGGCCGTTCCATTCGGTCCATTGCCACGGGAAACTGCCCACCTGGTACCCGCCGGGACCGACGTCCCAAGGCTCGGCGATCAACTTGACCTGGCTGAGGACCGGATCTTGCTGTATGAGAGTAAAGAACGCCGAAAGCATGTTGATTTCGTAGAGCTCGCGCGCGAGCGCGGCAGCCAGATCGAAGCGGAATCCGTCCACACGCATCTCAAGCACCCAGTACCGCAGACTGTCCATGATCAGCTGCAGTACGTGCGGATTCCCGGCGTCGAGTGTATTGCCCGTTCCGGTGTAATCCACCAAGAATCGCGGGTTGTCCGGATTCTCTTTGTAATACGAGAGATTGTCGATGCCGCGCATGCTCAGAGTCGGACCCATGCGATTTCCCTCTCCCGTATGGTTGTACACGACGTCGATAATGACTTCGAGTCCGGCTGCGTGAAGCGCCCGGACCATCATCTTGAAATCGCGCACGGAGGTGATGGGACCGTTGCTCGAATATTCGGGCTCCGGCGCAAAATAGGCCAGCGTGTTGTAGCCCCAGTAGTTCGCCATGCCCTTTTCGACCAGGTGCCGATCCTGCACTTTCGCGTGGACCGGGAGGAATTGGATCGTAGTTACTCCGAGCTGCTCGAGATGCTGAAGGATGGGATCCGAGGCGACGCCCAGGTACGTGCCACGCAGCTCCGGCGGAACGTTCGGATGCAGCTTCGAAATGCCCTTGACGTGCGTCTCGTAGATGATCGTTTCTTCCCAAGGGATCTTAGGCGAGCGATCGTCCCCCCACTCGAAATGTTCTTCAACGACGGCGCCGAGCGGAGCGAACGGTGCATTGTCAACCGTGCTGAAACTGAGATCCTCGTCGTCCGAGCGGACGTCATATCCGAAGAGGCTATCGTCCCATTTGAAGCGGCGTCCTACGGCCTTCGCGTAAGGATCGAGCAAGATTTTGTTCGGATTGAAGCGATGCCCGTTCTCGGGTTCATACGGGCCGTGTACGCGGTAACCGTAGAGCTGACCCGGCCGCAAATTGGCGACGTAGCCATGCCAGATAGGTCCTGTTCGCTCGGGCAGCGAAAGGATCGTGGACGGCTGTTCGTCCTCCGGTCGATCGAACAGCAGAAGCTCCACTTGATCGGCGTACTGGCTGTACAACGCGAAATTCACACCGAGACCATCCCAATCCGCTCCGAGTGGATACGGTCTTCCCGGCCACGCGCGCGAACCCCCGCCCTCCGCCACGCCTGGATCTACTTCTATCGTTTCTATCATAAACTTCACATAATTTTGCGTATGAACCGCCCTGCCGTGACCTCAAACCCACCGACGCCGAGAACGGGAAACCTCTTGGAAAGTCGTGTAACGAGCAAGACGATGACGACCTTTCTCCGACTGAACGCATAGTAAACGCTGAATCAAGGCAAATGGCGGGCCATACTAGATGACCTGCCGTCGTAAGTTTCATCGTCTCGAAAGAAGCATACACGACCTTACCGCGACTCGATCAGCCGCCAAACGCTCGACATGCCCAACAACCATTTGCCTGCAACCTGGTCCCGGGTCGTCCTGACCTGGGTGAAGCCGAAAGTGGATGACGGAAAATGGCCGGTAAAACGTTCAATTGGAGAAGACGTGATCGTTCGTGCCGGGCTGATCGTGGATGGGCATGACAAGATAGCCGCCGAGTTGTTTTATCGTCATGAGGATGACGAAGAAAGCGTTCGGCGGATGCAGCTCCAATATAACGACGAGTACTTTTCCTCTTTCGCGGTCCGAAAGCTCGGGCGATATTTTTACCGCATTCGGGCGTGGGTGGATCAATTTGCCACATGGCAGGATCAATTCAGACGACGTGTCGACGGTGGTGATACGGAGTATGAAATCCTCGGCGAATTGAAGGAAGGCGCGGTGCTCGCACGCAGGGCGGCGGCCGTGGCCTCTGACGTCGACGCAAGTCAGCTCACGTCGTATGCCGACGCGTTCGAGCAAGGAAACGTCGACAGGGCGTTGGAGCCGCACGTCCTCGAGCTCGCGCAAGCCAACGACCCTCGCGACGGCGCCATCGTCAGCGATACGTACGAGCTCCATGCCGACCCGGAGTTGACGCGTTTTGCCGCATGGTACGAATTCTTTCCGCGATCGGCCGGCAACCGTGCGGGCGAGCATGCTACCCTGGATGAGGCTGCGGAGGTGCTCCCGCGTATCAAGGAGCTCGGCTTCGACGTCGTATATCTTCCTCCCGTGCATCCGATCGGACGAACCCACCGAAAGGGCAAAGACAACGCGCCTACCGCGAAATCAGGCGAACCGGGAAGCCCGTGGGCAATTGGGGCAAAGGAAGGCGGGCACAAAGCGGTGCATCCCAAGCTCGGCGGACTGAAGGCCTTCGAACGCTTCGTGGAGAGAGCGGAGTCCCTCGGCCTCAAGGTCGCACTCGACGTAGCCTATCAAACTTCGCCCGACCATCCTTACGTCAAGTCACACCCCGAGTGGTTTAAGCGACGGCCGGACGGAACGATCAGGTATGCAGAGAATCCACCCAAGAAGTACCAGGACGTCTACCCACTTAACTTCGAATCCGAGTCGTGGCAGTCCCTCTGGATGGAGATGAAAAGCATTTTCGACTTCTGGATCGACCACGGCGTACGCATCTTCCGCGTCGACAATCCGCACACGAAGCCGTTCGCCTTCTGGCAGTGGTGTATCGGCGAGCTACGGCGGAGGCATCCTGATCTAATCTTTCTTGCCGAGGCCTTCTCGCGCCCGAAGATCATGTACCACCTCGCAAAACTGGGGTACAACAACTCCTACACCTACTTCACCTGGCGAAATACGAAGGAGGAACTGATCGAATATTGCCGCGAGCTTTTCGAAACCGAAGTGGCGGAATTTTTCCGCCCGAATTTTTGGCCCAACACGCCCGACATCCTCCACGAATACCTCGTCCACGGTGGCCGGCCGGCGCACGTCATCCGGCTGGTCCTCGCCTCGACCCTGTCGTCGGCCTATGGATTGTACGGCCCCCCGTATGAGCATGTCGACAACGCCCAGCATCCGAAACGCGAGGAATACGCGAATAACGAAAAATACGAGGTGCGATCGTGGAACTGGAAGGATCCCAATTCTCTTCAGCCGCTGATCAGGCGAATCAATAGAATTCGCAGAGAAAATCCCGCATTACAGTTTATGCGGAACCTCACGTTCCACCAGATCGACAGCCCACATCTTCTGGCCTACAGCAAGAACAAGAACGACAATCTTATCCTCGTGGTCGTCAACCTCGATCCGTATCACGAACAGCAGGGTTGGCTCCACCTGCCACTTTCCGAGCTGGGCATCCCGGATGATCAGCCTTTCGAGGTTCACGACCTGATCGGCGGTGAACGGTACTATTGGAGCGGCCCGGACAACTTCGTCCGGCTGAACCCGCACGTCAGCCCGGCGCACGTTTTCAAGGTTCACCGGCGAACGACGAAGGAATGGGATTTTGATTACTACGCGTGACGAGGTGCGAACGACCGCGGTATGGTCCGCGCCGAGCGAATCGAAGCAACATGACCGACTTTCTAACCGACCCGCTCTGGTACAAGGATGCCGTCATCTATGAGCTCCACGTCCGTTCCTTTTTCGACGCGACCAGTGACGGATTCGGCGACTTCGAAGGGCTTCGCCGGAAAATGCCCTATCTCGAGTCTCTCGGTGTAAACACACTCTGGCTTCTCCCCTTCCTCGAAAGCCCCCTCAAGGATGACGGCTACGACACCGCCGATTACTTCACGATCCTCCCCGTCCACGGCACGCTCGACGATTTTCAGGCCTTCCTCCACGAGGCCCACCATCGCGGCATGCGCGTGATCACGGAACTCGTGATGAACCACACCTCCGATCAGCATCCATGGTTTCAGGAGGCCCGTGATTCCACGTCCGTGAAACACGATTGGTACGTTTGGAGCGACACGCCGGAGAAGTATCAGGAGGCGCGCGTCATTTTTACCGACACGGAGCCGTCGAACTGGAGTTGGGATCGTCGGGTGCAGAAGTATTACTGGCACCGATTCTTCAGCCATCAGCCCGATCTGAATTTCGACAATCCGGAAGTGCGGGACGAGATGCGGCGCGTGCTGTTCTACTGGCTCGACATGGGGGTCGACGGGCTTCGCCTGGATGCCGTGCCTTATCTGTACGAACGGGAAGGCACGAACTGCGAGAATTTGGCCGAGACCATCGACTTCATCAAGGAAATGCGGAAAGCGGTTGAAGAGCGATACGGTCCGGGCAAGGTGCTACTTGCCGAGGCGAATCAATGGCCGGAGGACACGCTTCCGTACTTTGCGGACGGCGCGGGCGTGCAGATGGCGTTCAATTTCCCGATAATGCCCCGCCTCTACATGGCGCTTCGACGCGAAAATCGGCATCCCATCGTCGAGGTGCTGGACGTTACGAGTGACGTCCCCGAGGAGAGCCAGTGGGCGATCTTCCTTCGTAATCACGACGAGCTCACGCTCGAGATGGTGACGGACGAAGAGCGGGACTACATGTATCACGAATATGCGGCGGATCCACGCTTTCGTATCAACGTCGGGATTCGTCGACGCCTTGCGCCCCTACTCGGCGGCGAGCGAAAGCGAATCGAGCTCATGAACGCATTACTGCTCTCGCTCAAGGGCAGCCCCATTCTGTATTACGGAGACGAGATCGGGATGGGGGACGACCCGTTCCTCGGCGATCGAAACGGCGTACGGACGCCCATGCAGTGGAGTCCGGACAAGAACGGCGGCTTCTCGCGAGCCCCGCACCACCGACTTTTCATGCCTACGATCAGCCGCGGTCCGTACAGCTACGAGTTCGTAAACGTCGAGGACGCGGAAAATGACCCGTATTCGCTGCTCAATTTCATGAAGCGGATTCTCGGGCTGCGCCGCCAGTACAATCAGGTGTTCGGCCGTGGTTCCTTCGAGCTCGTATACGTGGAAAACCAGCACATCCTGTCATTCGTGCGCGAATATGAGGGCAAGAAAATACTCGTCGTCGCGAATCTGTCACGTTTTGCGCAGTCCGTTTTTCTTCCCGTCTCCGAGACGTACGAGGGATTTACGCCCGTGGAACTCTTCAGCCAGTCTCCTTTCCCGATGATCGGCGCGAGTCCGTACCACATGCTGATCGGGCCCCACGGATTTTACTGGTTCTCACTCGAACCGGAATTCAGCGAAACTACCGTGCGGCGAAGCGACGTTCAGATGGGACCGGAGCCGACCGAGGAGGAATTGCCCGTACTCAGTGTCGTCGAAGGTATCGAGAATCTCCTGGTGAAGACGATGGTCCGAGATCGCGGTATGCAGCGTCTCGAGGGCCTGTTGCCCGACTACGTCCGGGAGCGGCGATGGTATGGCGCCAAAGACCAGCGAATCGATTGGATTAGAATAAGTGATGCGGTGCGCCTGCAGGCGAGACCGTTTCCCATCTACCTGACGGTTCTGGCTGTGAAAACGGCCGTCGAAGAGAGCCTGTACGTTCTCCCTCTCACGCTCAGCTACGACGACCACGCGGAGCGCGTCCTGGATGAGCATCCGGCGTCGGCGATTGCCTGGATCGACGGCCCCGAAGGTCGTGGCCTGCTTCACGACGCAACCGTTCGACCGGATTTCTGGATCAGCCTCTTCCGATGGTGGAAATCGCGAGGCACAGGGCGCTCGCTGCGAGGTCTCTACGTCTCGTCTATAGACGCGCACGTCCAGAACGAGGTCGTCGAGACCGCGAAACTTCTCAGCGGTGAGCAGAGCAATTCGTCGGCGATTATCGACGACCGATTCTTCGTCAAGCTATATCGGCGCTTGGAGCGGGGAAAGAATCCCGAAACGGAGCTCCTGGACTACTTGACGGAAGCCGGATTCAAGTTCATCCCTCGTCTCCATGGCCGTGTCACGTTCAAGGCCGGGAGCGAGCAGTTTGCGCTCGGCATCTTGCAGGATGCTCTTCCAGTCGAAACCGATGGATGGAATCACGCACGCCAGGTGACCAACCGCTTTCTCGAGCGCGTATCCGAAATGAAACCGCCAAGCGGAGGACTGCCTGAAAACTACGAAGAAGAGACGCCCGGCTGGTTGGAGGACGTCGCGCCCGAGATGCTCTCGCTGGCGCGCGTGCTCGGCATTCGAACCGCAGAATTGCACCTGACCCTGGCAAAGGCGACGGATCCGGACCTGCGTCCGATGCAGGGAACGATCGAGGACGTGCAGGATCTGACTAACCGCGTGCGCTCGGAAGCCGCACAGACGCGGGCGATGCTCGCGCAGCACGAATCCCGTCTCTACGAATTACCGACGGCCGCCGAGTGGGATGCGGGGCTTCAGCGACTCGAACGCTTGAAGACCGTGAAAGTGGAGCACAAGAGAATTCGCATCCACGGCGACTATCATCTGGGCCAGGTGTTGCTCGCCGACGGAGAATTCTACATTCTGGATTTCGAGGGGGAGCCCGCTCGTGCCCTCGAAGAGCGACGCCGGCGCGACTTCGCACTGCGCGACGTTGCCGGAATGCTACGCTCGCTCGATTATGCGGCACTGGCGGCATTGCGTGAGCACGAGGACGACGAGGGCAAGCTGGACGCATGGACGCAAAAGCTAATTTTCTGGTGTGAGGCGGTTTTTCAGAACGGGTACTTCAGCACGGCTGAAGAAGGCGATTTCATCGCGGCCGAACCCGCGCGGCGTCTTTACCTCTGGGCGTATCTCTTCGACAAGGTGCTCTACGAGATTCGGTACGAGCTCAACAATCGACCCGGCTGGACGTGGCTACCGCTGCTCGGACTAAAGCGGCTGCTCGCCGAAGCGGCGGATTTGAGTGAAGCGCGGGTGGGAGAAGCGAAGTGGGAGGAGCAAGGAGGGAGGAGCGAACGGGGGGAGGAGCGAACGGACGTTGAAGGTTGAACTTTGGACTCTAAATCAAAATGCCCTGGATCGAGAAGGACGACGTACGCCGCTGGCAGGAAGGATCACATTTCAACAGCTTCGACAAGCTGGGAGCCCATGCGAACAAATCGGGTGCCTGGTTTGCGGTCTGGGCGCCCTGGGCTGAATCGGTCTCCGTGCTCGGTGAATTCAACGATTGGACTCCGGACGTTCATGGCCTAAAGCGTACCGATGCCGGGATCTGGGAGGGCTTCGTGCGCGGTGGCCGAGTGGGCCATCATTACAAATTCCGGATCAGGCGCGGCATGTACACGGTCGACAAGACCGATCCCTATGCTTTCGCGATGGAGGCTGCTCAGGAGGGAGGAAGCACCGCCGCGGGGCTCGCTTCGATCATCACGGATCTCGCATTCGAATGGAACGACGATGCATGGATGAACTCACGCGAGGGTCCGGAAAGTCTGCGCAAACCGGTGTCGATCTACGAAGTGCATCTCGGTTCGTGGAAGAAGCAGGCGGATTACTCGATGAGTTACCGAGAAATCGCCGAGCCGCTGGCCGATCACGTCGAGGACCTGGGCTTCACGCACGTCGAATTCATGCCCGTCATGGAGCACCCCTACTACGGCTCCTGGGGATATCAGGTCGTCGGATACTACGCTCCCACGCACCGCTTCGGCCGGCCGGCCGATTTCGCTTACCTAGTAAATTATCTTCACGAACGTGGAATCGGCGTCCTACTCGACTGGGTGCCAGCGCATTTCGCCACCGATCCGCAGGGGCTGGTCTTCTTCGACGGCAGCACCCTGTACGAGTACGACGATCCTCAGATGCGATATCACCCGGACTGGGGAACGTACGTATTCGACTATAACAAGGCCGGCGTCAAGAACTTCCTCGTCTCCAATGCGCTGTTCTGGCTGAAGAAATATCACGTCGACGGCCTTCGATTCGACGCCGTGGCGTCCATGCTGTATCGGGATTATTCGCGCGGTCAAACCTGGGCCCCGAACCTGTTCGGAGGACGCGAGAATCTCGAGGCCATCGACCTGCTCAAGAAGGTCAACGAGGAGGTCTATGCGCAGGTGCCGGATGCGCTGATGGTCGCCGAAGAGTCGACGGCGTGGCCCGGCGTCTCACAGCCCACCTACAACGGGGGACTCGGCTTCCTCTACAAGTGGAACATGGGCTGGATGCACGACACCCTGGAGTACATGAAGGAAGATCCCGTACATCGGCGATATCACCACGACAACCTGACGTTTCCGCTCGTCTACGCCTATTCCGAGCACTTCATGCTGCCCCTCTCGCACGACGAGGTTGTGCATGGCAAGGGATCTCTCTGGGCCAAGATGCCGGGAGACGCATGGCAGAAGGCGGCGAACCTGCGCCTGCTCTATGGCCACCAGATCGGGCACCCGGGCAAGAAACTTCTGTTCATGGGCTGCGAGTTCGGGCAGGCGGCCGAATGGGATCATGATCATTCGATCGACTGGCACTTGCTTTCTGAGCCGCTTCACGCGGGGACGATGCAGTGGGTCCGAGACGTCTATCACCTGTACCGTGACAGTCCGGCGTTGTGGAACGACGAGCCGGGTGGATTCGAGTGGATCGATTTTGGTGACCGCGAAAACTCGACGATCGGCTACATCCGTCGAAACGAAGGCGGCGAGCTCGTATTCATCCTCAACTTTACTCCCGTCCCGCGAGCAAATTATCGCATCGGCGTACCGCACGAAGGAATCTGGAAGGAGCGCCTGAATAGTGACGCGACGGTCTATGGGGGCAGCGGAATGGGAAACCTGGGCCGCCTGGAGTCCAACCCGGTGCCGTACCACGGCCGGCCCGCGTCCATCGTCCTCACGCTTCCTCCGTTGTCCGTCCTCGTACTGGGGAGGGAAAACGGACGGTAAACGTACTCCCTTCACCCTTAGTGCTGCAGGCGGAGATGCGGCCGCCCATGAGCTCGACGAGATATTTCGTGATCGTCAGGCCCAATCCGACTCCCTCCGCCGAGACCTCGACGCCCCGCTTGGCGCGCTCAAAGGGGCTGAAAAGCCGTGGCATGAACTGCTCGTCGATGCCCATTCCCGTATCGGCGACGTAAATCAAGACTTCGTCCTCCCGCTCTTCGACGCCGACCTCGACCTTTCCCTTTTTCGTGTATTTGATCGCGTTGTCGATCAAATTATGAAGGATGCGATCAAGGAGCGTTTCATTGAGCTCGGCTACGGCGGACTCCGACTCGGTTCGAAACTCGATGGCCGGCCCGTTTCGATCGATCATCGAACGGAACACGGCGGTTCGTTCGCGCGCCCGGACGACGACGTCCACTTCCTCCAGCTTCACGTTCCCAGTCTGGAGTTCAAATTGCGAAAGGTCCATCACGGCATTCAGTGTATCCAGGAGATGCCGTCCACTCTGCATGATGATTACGACGATCTCGCGATTGGCGTCCGACATTTCGTCCAGGAGGACGTCCGCGAAACCGATCATACTCGCCAATGCCGAGCGGATTTCATGGCTCAGGCGAGCAAGAAAATCGATCTTCGAGCGAGCCACTCGTTCGGCCGACAGGCGTGCGGAGTCGGCGAGCTGCGCGCGTTCGACGTACTCCGTGACGTCGGACAAAATCACTTGAAAAGCGTGCCCCCGCTCTTCGTCGGGCGAGCGAGTCGTCTGAAGCAAGACGTGCCGCGTTCGACCCTCGTCGCCGCGCACCTCGATCGTGCAGCGGCACAATCCATCCGCTTGGCTCGCCTCATTTAGATGGGCGACCAAAGCTTCACCCGATGGCGTGTCGACGACGTCCGAGAGCCTTATACCGACGGCGGCCCCGCGATCGAGGCCGAGCACTTCGGCCGCGAGGTCGTTGATTGCCATGACGGAGCCGTCAGGGTCTAAGGTGAGCGCGCCGACTGGAAACGAATCGGGGATGAATGATCTGGACGATTCGGACGCTCCCAACGTGGAGCCCATGGGAAGCCTTTTCGTGTCAGCACACGCGTTCTGATTCAAAATAGAAAAATTGACGCGCGGAAAGAAGCGGTCGCGCTAAAGGCGGGCTCAAACCGCCCGATACTAGGCGTATCACCTCCACGAGGCTCACGTACGGCGTTGCCGCCCGACGTCGCGCGTGACACGGCCCAGGGCTGCGCTTGTCGCGGCCTCTGGGCCATTTACGTCTGAGCAGGCCGTCCTCCAGGCGGACCTTTCCGGCCGTACGCGTTCATTCGCCGAACACCGACACGACCACGTTTCTCATTCCGCCGCGATTCCGATGCTCACAAAGGTAGATACCCTGCCACGTTCCGAGCGCGAGGCGCCCGTTCCGAACCGGTATTACTACTCCAGCGCCCAACAGCGATGCCTTTACGTGCGCGGGCATGTCGTCGGATCCTTCCTGCGTGTGCGTCCAATAACGAGCGTTTTCCGGCACCATTTCATTGAAGTGCCTTTCAAAGTCGTGGCGGACGGATGGGTCGGCATTTTCATTTAGCGCCAGCGATGCGGAGGTGTGTTGAATGAATACGTGGGCAACGCCGGCCGAATAATCTTTCAATTCGGGGACTTGCGCGACGATCTCGTTCGTGACCAGGTGGAATCCGCGTGGTCGCGCCGACAGGGCAAACCGTCGCTGAGAAAACTTCATGTCAGGGAATTTGCAGAAGCTTGTGAGTTTGAAGGGATAAGCGCCACCGGGGATGGGAGAGGCAATAATCGAGGGCCAGCCGCGTGTTGCGCTCGACGTCGGGGCCGTCCATCGGCTGGAGGAAAAATTGATCGAACGCAAGGCTCTCGAACTCCTCGGGCGTCGCGCCTTTCTGCGGGAAGACAAACTTTAACTCGTCGCCCGACGTCAGCACGAGCGTGGCGCCCGCCTTCGGACTGACGCAAATCCAGTCGATTCCCTTGGGCGCAGCCACCGTACCGTTGCTCTCGATGGCGATCTCGAACGCTCTCGCATGGAGCGCTTCGATTAGGGGTTCGTCCAGCTGCAAAAGGGGCTCGCCACCCGTGCAGACGACGTAGAGGCGCGTCGAAGTCGATCCGTTTTCCGGCCAGCGCGACGCGACGGCCTCCGCAAGCGCGTCCGGTGAAGCATATCGCCCCCCTCCCGGACCATCCGTGCCCACGAAATCGGTGTCGCAGAACGTGCACACCGCTCGGTGCCGGTCTTCCTCTCGCCCCGTCCACAAATTACAGCCGGCGAAGCGCAAGAATACGGCGGGACGACCCGTATGCGCGCCCTCCCCCTGCAGCGTGTAGTAGATTTCCTTGACGGAATAACTCATCTCGGAATTGCGATGCCTCGTGAGGGGACCGCAGAAACGTAACGGTTTACCTGCTGCGGCACTTCAGGCGGCCGGTTTACATACTATAACAGGTTCTGCCCGTTCTGCCGTGACGCGTCACGGCCGCCGCATCGCACGAGGATACGTGCCGGATACTTAACTACACGGAGGCCGAATCGTTCAATGCCCGACAAGACTCACGCCGACGTCGTCTTCGTCGACGGTTGCCGCACACCGTTTCTGCGTTCGGGAACCGGATTTATCGATCAGACCGCGTACGATCTGGCACGAACGGCTTTGAAGGGACTGGTGCATCGAACCGGCCTGAATCCAGGGAGCGTCGACTGCGTCATCATGGGGTGCGTGATACAGGACGTCCGCACGAGCAATGTCGCCCGCGAGGCCGCGCTCGCGGCGGGTTTCCCGAATCGCGTTCCCGCCTTCACCGTCACGATGGCCTGCATCTCCAGCAATCAGACCATCTCCTCCGCCGTCGACTTGATACGAACGGAACAGGCCGAGATCGTCGTAGCCGGCGGAACGGAAACGCTGTCCGACGTTCCGATCCAGCTTAAAAAGAACCTTCGAAAACGGATCGTCCAGTCTAGAAAGGCGAAATCACTACCGGACTATCTCGATTTGATTTCGGGACTCGCCCCGACGGACCTGCTGCCTGAGACGCCATCCATTTCCGAATATTCGACGGGCGAAACCATGGGCGAGAGTGCGGACAAGCTTGCGGCGACGTTCGGCGTGTCACGCGCGGAACAAGACGAGTACGCCATGCGCTCGCACCATGCCGCCGCGCGCGCATGGGAAAACGGCTCGCTCACCGACGAGGTTCTCCCCGTCTTCGTGCCGGAAGACTTCACGCCGATCACCAGAGACAATGGCTATCGCGCCGACACGGATCTCGAAAAGCTGGCCGGCCTCCCTCCCGTCTTCGTCAAGCCGTTCGGGACGGTGACGGCCGGAAATTCCTCGTATCTCACCGACGGCGCATCGGCCACGCTCTTGACGTCGCGTCACGCGGCCGGCAAGCGCGGTTACCAGCCACGCGCCGTGCTTCGCGATTACGTGTTCGTCGCGCAGGATCCCGGGGAGGAACTGTTGCTCGGACCGGCCTATGCCATTCCGAAGATCCTGGATCGATCCAACCTATCCCTCGAAGACGTCGACGTCTTCGAACTGCACGAGGCGTTCGCCGGGCAGGTTCTGGCCGTCCTGCGAGCCCTCGAATCTAACGACTTCGCGCGCGGTAACCTGGGACGAACCGACGCCGTTGGCCGCATTCCGATGGATAGGCTCAACGTGCTGGGCGGATCGCTTTCACTCGGCCATCCCTTCGGCGCCACTGGGGCGAGACTCGTGACGACGGCCGTGAATCGTCTGCATCGTGAGGATGGACGCTTCGCCGTCGTGGCGGCCTGCGCGGCAGGTGGACTTGGTCATGCTATGCTCATCGAGCGTGAAATCTGACATGGAAGAACGATTCGTTCGATTGGAGGAACAGGACGAGCTTCTCGTCTGGTGGCTGGATCAGCCCGGAACGAAGCACAACGCACTGAGCGCGCAAGCGCTCGACGACGTCGATTGGGCTTTCTCCGAGACGAGAACAAAGGGCGCGAAATCCGTGGTCATTATAAGCGCGAAGCCCGACAGTTTCGTCGTCGGCGCCGACATTCACGTGCTCCGGGACGTCGATTCGGCGGCCGAGGCCTCCGCATTGAGCCGTCGTGCACACGACTTGTTGAGGCAGATTCGGGAATCAGACACGGTGTTCGTGGCCGCCATGCACGGACCGGCTCTCGGCGGTGGGCTCGAGCTGGCCCTGGCATGCACGTACCGTCTGGCCACGAACCACCCGGCCACGAAATTCGGCCTTCCCGAAGTGATGCTCGGTCTCGTGCCGGGTGGAGGTGGAACGCAGCTCTTGCCCCGGCTGATCGGCGTGCAGGCGTCACTTGAGCTCATGCTGACGGGGAAGAACACGTACCCCGGGCCGGCGCGCAAGATGGGGCTGGTCGACGCACTGATTCACAAGCCCGGCCTCTTGAGCGCCGCGAAGACCGCCGCACGCGACGTCTTGGGTACTGAACGTCATCAATCGAAGCGGTCGCTTCAGTCCCGCATCCTGGACAGCACGCGCCTCACCCGCGAACTGATCTACAAAAAGGCGACAGAGACGGCCGAAAAAAAGGGGCGGGGCAATTATCCGGCGCCGGCTCGCATCATCGAGTGCGTTCGCGTGGGAATGGAGGAGGGTCTGGACGAAGGCCTTCGCCTCGAGGAGCAACGTTTCGGTGAACTGGCCGTTTCGTCGCAGTCAAGGGAGCTCGTCCGTCTGTTTTTCGCGCGGAAAGAAGCGGAGAAGAATCCGTTCGGAGACACCGCGCGGCCGATCTCCCAGCTCGGCGTGCTGGGCGCGGGGCTCATGGGCAGCGGCATTGCGCATGTTAGTGCGGAAAACGGCTTCGACGTCCTGATCAAGGATCGAAACCTCGATTTGGCCGCCAAGGCGCGGGCGCAAGTATATCGCGACGCCACGCGAAAGGTATCGAAACGCATTCTCAGCGCGTTTCAGCGCGATGTAGTGGTCGAGCGTGTGACACCTGTCGATTCCTATGCAGCGTTCCAAGACGTCGAGCTGATCATCGAGGCCGCGCCGGAGCAGGTCGACGTCAAGCACGATCTCATCCGAGACGTCGAAGCGGTCACGCCGGAATCGTGCATATTCGCGTCCAACACGTCCTCCATTCCCATCGCTCGCCTCGCGGAAGCCAGCCGGCGCCCGGATCAGTTGATCGGCATGCATTATTTCTCACCCGTCCCGAAGATTCCCCTGCTCGAGATTATCCGTTCGGATCGAACGCCGGACTGGGTGCTTGCAACCGCTGTCCAGGTCGGACTGAAGCAGGGCAAGACGATCATCGTCGTGAACGATGGGCCGGGATTTTACACGACGCGAATCCTGGCCATCTATCTTAATGAGGCACTTGATCTTCTAAACGACGGAGGGAGAGTTCGCGAGGTCGATTCGGCAATGAAGGATTTCGGCTTTCCGATGGGGCCGTTCGAGCTGTTCGATCTCGTCGGTCTCGACGTCGCGGCGAAAATTACGGAGGTGCTCGCGGACTACTTCACGGAACGCGGCATCTCCCCGAACACCGCAGCCGCGGCCATGGCCGAGGACGGGCTCCTCGGAAGGAAGTCGGGTCGCGGTTTCTACGAATACGGCGGAAAACGTGATCACGCCCGGAAAAAGGACGTATTCGCGAATGCGTATGCGTATTTCGGTGACGAGAGACGGTCGCTCCCGGAGGAGGACATTCGGCAGCGCCTTGCCCTCGTTATGGTCAACGAGGCGACCTATTGCCTCGACGAAGGCGTACTTCAGACCGCTCGTGATGGTGACGTGGGCGCGGTTTTCGGACTTGGATTTCCGCCGTTTCGTGGGGGGCCTTTTCGGTACGTGGATTCCGTGGGCACGGAGGAAATCGTGAGCCGACTCGAAGCATTGAGCCGGTCGCACGGCCCGCAATTCACCCCGTCTCCCTTACTCTCGGCCAGGGCCGCCGAGAAGGGCTCCATGCACGAGTATCGGACGACGTCGTGACGCGGGGCCGGCAAACCACGTCCTTCGCTTCGCGGGTCGCACCGCGCCCGTACGCTCAGGACGTCAATTCGCCGTGACGCTTTTCGCCTCCTCCAGCCTGATGATTTTGGAACCGGACTCACGGATGCGCCTGACGGCGCGCTCCATCGACCCGCCCACGTCGATCCCGCGGCACGCATCTTCGACGACATACATGTCGAAACCCTCCTTTCGCCCATCCACGGCGGTCCAGTGCACGCAGAAGTCGGTCGCCAGACCTGCAAGATACAGGGTGTCGATCCCGCGCTCCCGGAGATAGCCCGCGAGTCCCGTCGGCGTCTCGTGGTCGTTTTCGAAGAAAGCCGAATAGGAATCGATCTCTCGACGAAAGCCTTTACGAATGATCATCTCGGCCTTCGTGGCGTCGAGTTGCGGATGAAAACGTGCCCCCTCCGTATCCTGGATGCAGTGATCCGGCCACAGAATTTGTTCTCCATACGGCATCTCGATCGTATCGAAGGGCTCCATTCCTTCATGGGACGAAGCGAACGAAAGGTGACCCTTCGGATGCCAGTCCTGCGTGAAAATGGCGTGATCGAACCATTCGGCCAGCGCGTTGACGAGAGGTACGACGTCGTCACCGCCGGGAACCGCGAGACGTCCCCCCGGGCAAAAATCGTTCTGTAAGTCAATGACGAGTAGAGCGTGCATGAATCGACACCTTCGGATGCTCGACGGATGGCAACGCAAACCACCATTCCGACGCGACCACGTGAGCGGCGGTTCACGGTTTCGGGACGCGTCGCGAGCCTAATCGACGACTGCGTCGGCATTCGACCTTCGCTCATCGATTCGTTCGTCGTGGGCAGCCGTTCAGGTCTTCGTGGGCAGCCGGACCACCTCGAACCAGAATTGATACAGGACCTTAAAAGCCGACGTAAGATCCGAAAATCGAGCGGGCTTCGTGATGTACGCGTTGACGCCGGCTTTGTAGGACTGCTCGACGTCGATCTCCGAATTCGACGTCGTCAATACGACGACGGGGATCGTTCTGAATTCGGGGGTGGCCTTGATCTCTAGTAGTGCTTCACGCCCATCCTTTCGCGGCATGTTGAGATCGAGCAGGATCAGCGCAGGCCGGGGTGCGTCGTCACCGCGTATGAATTTGCCCTTGCGCTTTAGGTAGTCCATGAGCTCCTCTCCGTTCCACACGGATCGAACGTCGCTCAACAGCAATTCCTTTTCGAGGACGCGCGTTACCAACATCCTATCATCGGCATCATCCTCGGCAAGTAATATTACTCTCCTATCAGGTTTCGAACTCATGGCCGAGATTACTCATTCGACGTTACCCACCCTCATTCGTCTTTCTCCGGTGCGCAATTTAGCGAAGGTGCGCGTGCCTTCGCTGCCTGGCGGCTTACGGATACACATTTGTTACGAACCCGACAAGTTGCAACGAACATATGCGTTTTGCACCGT
>CAZMXY010000037.1:0-26763 GCA_964570345.1 uncultured Rhodothermales bacterium
CAGATCGACGTGGAGCTGGCCCAACAGATCACCCTTCTCGGTGAAGAGCTCGTCGTCGTGGGGTATGGTACACAGCAGCGGAGGCAGATTACAGGATCCGTATCGAGCCTCGGCGCGGGAGACTTCGCAACCGGAAACGTAAACGACGCCGCACAGCTGATTCAGGGACGCGTCGCAGGCCTGCAGGTCACGACTCGATCGGGTGATCCCAATGACAACGCCGATATACGGTTGAGAGGTATCTCATCCTTCGGGGCCAATCAGGAGCCGCTGGTGGTAGTCGATGGTATCGTGGGCGCCAGCATGGACAATGTAGACCCTAACGATATCGAATCCATAGACGTCTTGAAGGATGCGTCGGCCGCCGCAATCTATGGGACTCGCGGATCCGCCGGCGTGATTCTGATCACGACGAAACAAGGCGAAGCACGACGAGGCGTCGTCGTCGATTACAATGCCTACTATACGTTCGAGGGCGTCGGGAACAGGCTGGACGTGCTCACCGCCGACGAATACAGGGAGCTCGCCCGGCTCACCGGATTCAATGCCCCTGATCACGGTCATAGCACCGATTGGTTTGAGGAAGTAACGCAAACCGGTTCAAACATCGTTCATAGTCTGGCGCTATCCGGAGGTACGGAGAACACCATCTATCGCGTCTCCGGTAATTTTCGCGAACGCGATGGGATCCAGAAGTTCACCGGCTTTCAGGAAATCGGCGGTCGCCTCAATTTCACTCAGTGGGCGCTCGATCGGGACCTGAAGCTCACGGTACAGCTCGCCGCTACGGACAAGGACCAGAACTTTGGGTTTACGGATGTTTTCAAATTCGCCAGTCTTATGAATCCAACTGCTCCCGTACGAGATGAGGGATTTGAGAATACGGGCGGTTTCTTCGAGGAACCTCTGTTCAATTATTTCAATCCCGTCAATATCATTGAGGAAGGTGAGAGGACCGGCGAAAATAAAATCTTCACCGGCGTTTTGAGGGCCGATTATGAGTTAGGCAAACTGATTCCGAATCTGTCTATCGCCGCTCAATATTCTCTTCAATCGGAAGATGAAATACGTCGAAACTTCTATTCCCGACAGCACAAGATGCTGGGTGGCGCGACCGCAGCCTCTCTTGGTCCGGGGCTTGCTGAACAATCTTTGATAGATCGAAGAAATGAGCTGTTCGAAACGACCATCCATTATTTCGCAGACGTAAACCAGAGTTTAAACGTCGAGGGGTTGGTAGGTTATTCATATAACGACTTCGTCGATGAGGGCTTTAATGCCTCCGGTGGCGACTTCATCGCGGATAACGTCGCGTTTAACAATTTCACATTCGCTCAGGATTTCAATCAGGGTGAAGGCAGCGTAGGCAGCTTCAGAAGTACGCACCGGCTGATCGGTCTCTTCGGTCGCGCCAATGTGAGCTACGACGGTACCGTTTTCGTGAACGGAAGCCTTCGTCGCGAGGGGTCCTCGCGCTTCGGCATTGACAGGAAGTGGGGCACCTTCTGGGCGGCCGGGCTTGGCCTCGAGGTGACGAATCTGGTCGACATATCGTTCCTGAACTCGTTGCGACTGCGCGGTAGTATCGGTAAAACGGGACAGGATGCTCCTCAGAGTGGACTGTCTCTTCAGCGCTTTGCGCCGCAGGGTAACTTCTTCGTGAACGGCCAGTTCATTCAGAGCTTCGGGCCGGTCAGTAACCCGAACCCCGATCTCAAATGGGAGGAAAAGACGGAAATCAACCTTGGCGTTGATTTCGAAACGCTGCAGAACCGCCTCAGCGGCCGAATCGATGCGTACAGTAACGTTACCTCCGACCTCCTCTTCGAAGTGGGCGTCCCGGTGCCACCGAACCTGTTCCCGACAACCTGGATGAACGTCGGAGAGCTCGAAACCAGCGGGCTGGAAGTGGCCCTGGACTTTGCCGCGATTCCGGGAGGACCAGGCGGTGGTCTCAGCTGGGATACCGGCGTGATCCTGTCACGGTATTCCGAGACGACGCTGAATAAGTTCACCACCGAAGACGTCCAGTTCCTCGCGAGTCCGGGTTCGCCCGGCCTCAATACGCCGAATATGATTCGGATTAAGGAAGGCGAACCCATCGGACAGTTATGGGGACCTGAATTTTCCAGGATCGGTCCGAACGGTGAATGGTTGTTCACGAGGGCGGACGGAAATGAAGTCACGTACGGTGAGCTGTCCTTCCCGGGCGACGAAAAAATTCTTGGCAGCGGTTTGCCCGATTATCAATTCGGGTGGACCAACACGCTGAGATACCGGAATTTCGATCTCAACTTCTTCATCGAAGGCGTGTTCGGGCACCAGCTGGCCAATGTGTTTCATCTATTCTATTCGGCCCCCAAGCAGATCAGTTCCTACAACGTTGTGAAGGAAGCCTTCGAGCTCTCCGCATTGAAGGACGATCCGCGCTGGTCCAGCATGTACGTCGAAAATGCGGATTACGTCCGGATCCAGAATGCGACCATCGGTTACACCTTCCCGGCCTTTCTGACCGGCACGATCAGCAGGTTGAGAGTCTACGTGTCCGGGAATAATCTGTACACCTTCACCGGCTACAAAGGGATTGATCCGCAGGTACGCTATGTGGATAGGAACCCCGGCCAGTCCGAGATGGGCGCGCAGGCCGGCGTATTAGGCCCGGGTATCGAGCGGCAGATCGAATGGTTTACGTCTCGCTCGATTAGCCTGGGAATCAACCTCAGTCTCTAGGGATCACTCACCGAACAAACTAGGGATCACTCACCGACCAAAGAAGCAAGGTTCAGCCGTGTTCAAAGAGAAACAGTCCCCAACAAGGTTGCTCGTCCTCGCCATGTGCACGGCCGGCTTCCTCGCCGCGTGCACGGACCTGGTGGAACCGGTCGACAGTGAGGTGACGGCCGATAACTTCTTCCAGACGGACGAGCAATTCATATCGGCATTAGGTGACGCGTACAGCGCCTTGACGCAGGTGGGCGGAGGCGGTTCGCCGGCTCAATTAAATGAGGCCACCACGGACGAGATCATCGTCCCCGCGCGGGGCCAGGACTGGTCGGAAGGAGGCTTCTGGTTTCGCATCAACAGCCACCGGTGGACGCCCGGCGACGGTACGTTCGACGGCTTCTGGCAGGCCTATTTCTCCGGCGTGAACAACGCGAACCGGCTCATCTTTCAGTTTGAGTCGGCCGTGGAATCGGGATCGGCCGATCCGGATCAGGCCGCCACCTTTATTTCTGAACTGGAAGCCATGAGGGCCTTTTATTATTACTGGCTCCTCGACGCTTTTGGCAATGTTCCCATCGTCACAAGCTTCACAGAGGCTGATCCGAACCCCTCTCAACCGTCCAGTAATTTCCAGGAAGGACGACAACAAGTCTTCAATTTCGTCGAGCAAGAGTTGCTTGATAACATCGATAATCTGAGTACGGATGCGCGTTCCACGTACGGGCGCATGAACAAATACGTAGCGCGTATGACCCTGGCTAAACTATATATGAATGCCGAGGTCTATACCGGCACGGCTCGATGGAACGATGCACTGGCACAACTCAATGAAATTATAAACTCAGGCCAGTATAGCCTGGCTGCAAACTATCATGATAATTTTGCCGTGCAAAATGAAGGATCTCCTGAAAATATTTTTGTCGTTCCATATGACAGGGTCTTCCTTACGGGATTCAACCTGAACATGATGACCTTCCATTACGGAAGTCAAAATACATATAATTTCCAGAATCAGCCGTGGAACGGATGGTCGGCAACTCAAAAGATCTATGAATCGGTAATCGATCCGGAACAGAATCCGGGACCGCAGGGCGAGGTTTGGGGTACCCAGCCGACGGCAGATGACGACGGGCTGGAGCGCCGGCAGGGTACGCTCGACGCCCGGTTGGGCAACTTCGTCGTCGGTCCCCAGTTCACGGCCGCCGGAGAAAGAATCACCGATAGCGGGGTGTTCTCAGCCTTTGATCTGAACGGTCCTCCGCTGACTTTTACGCCCGCCGTGAACGATCTGGAAGCGGTAGCGTGTCGACAGTGCGGCGCTCGCATCGGCAAATATCAGTTCGAGATGGGTATCGGACCCGATATGAGCAACGACTTCGTCATCTTCCGGTACGCCGACGTGCTGTTGATGAAGGCGGAGGCACTCTGGCGTCAAAATCCCGGCGACGGGGAGGCTCTTGCGTTGGTTAATCAAATACGGACACGATCGGGCGTCGATCCTTTTGCCTCCCTCGACGCGGATAAGCTCCTGGCCGAACGCGGACGTGAACTATTCTGGGAGCAGGTTCGCCGGCAAGACTTAATCCGGTTCGAGGGGGTGGAAGGGGGACAGACCCGGTACAACGATCCCTGGCAGTTCAAGCCTGTATCAGAATCCTTCAGAAACGTGGCGCCCATCCCGAGTAATCAGCTCCAAACCAATCCGAATCTGGTTCAAAACCCGGGATACTAGGACGGTCAACGATGGCGCAAGCAGGCCGGTCAGGAATGCAGGCTAACGAACGGCGCGCGCGCCTGAGGATTGCAGCGTGGTCATGCGTCGCTCTTCTCTTAGCGTCCGCCGTGCCGAGCACCGAGATCTACGCTCAGGACGACCGGGTGCTGATGGCCATCTTCGCTCACCCGGATGACGAGGGCCTGGTTGGTCCGGTATTGGCACGCTACGCTCGCGAGGGCGTCAACGTCATCCTGGTCATTGCCACGGACGGACGTCTGGGGACGAACGATTTCTCCGGGCTTTCTGCCGGAGACGGACTCGCGGCGATACGTCGGGACGAGGCGAAATGCGCGGCATCCACGCTGGGCGTCGACTTAATCCATCTGGATTATTACGATCAGTTCAACGCCGCCCAAGGATATGACGGCTTCATCCCGCAGCTCCAGGGGCTCATCCGGGACCTGGACCGAATCATCCGCGAGCACCAGCCGGACGCGATTATCACCTTCGGCCCGGACGGGGTGTCCAATCACATGGACCACCGCCTGGTTGGATCATCGGTTACTCAAGTGTTTGTGAGTCAGGAATGGGACAAGTCGCCTGCTCTGTATTACTTCGGTCTGCCGGCGTCGACCGTAGCCGAGGAAGACAGGGTGTTGAGAGGCGTGCAAGAAAAGTACCTGACCGTTCGAGTTCCGTATGCAGACGACGACGGTAAGAAGGCGCTTGAGGCCTTGGAGTGTCACAAATCGCAGATACCTCCGGAAAGTATCGAGCAGAGGCGGAGCCGGATGGAAGAGCGCGAGAATATAATCCATTTCCGTCCGTTCACGGCGCCCACCGGCCATTCTAACGATCTGTTCGACGCGGCGTCGAACTGATGCCGAGTGATCCGAGCATGCCCGCGTAAGAGCCGGCAAGGTGGCTGCCGGGCGCGTGCATGTATCCCACTTCTCGTTCGTAATGCCACCGGAGGCTCGGAACGTCGGGAATTCGCGTGCGCATAGATCCCCTCCACGCTGCTGACGACACCGCAACTCGAAAAGACGTGTGTTCATTTTTTACGATATTGGATGCTTTGGGGCAGGACTCCGGAAAGGCGCATTGGGTGAACCAACTCGGATGACGACAGGCGGCATCGATAATGCGTTCATGTCACTGCTGTTTGTATTATTCGTATGGGGATGCGGTCGGCAGGAGACCGAAGTAGGCGCAGTATTCGAGAGATTAACGGTGGACCGGACAGGAATAGATTTCGCAAATACATTGCAGCCGTCAGAAGAGTTAAATACATATTTGTTCAGGAATTTCTATAACGGCGGTGGAGTTGCAATCGGAGATATTAATAATGATGGGAGATCGGATATCTTTTTCACAGGAAATCAAGTCTCGAATCGGCTCTATCTAAATAAGGGAGATATGACGTTCGTTGATATTACTGAGGAGGCGGGTTTGGCGTCGGAGGGCATATGGACTACCGGCGTGAGCTTGGCAGACGTAAACGCGGACGGCTGGCTGGATATCTACGTCTGCAAGTCCGGGCCGCCCGGCGGCGAAAGAAGACACAACGAATTATACATCAACAACGGCGACGGTACGTTCACCGAGCGAGCCCATGAGTATGGGGTCGCAGTGACGGGGCTTTCCATTCATGCCTCGTTCTTCGATTACGACGGAGACGGCGACCTCGACATGTACCTGCTCAGTAACCCCGTCCGCTCTCTCGACGACCTCCGGCGCCGGCCGGGCCTACGTTCCGTTCACGATCCGGAAGGAGGGAATAAGCTTTTTCGAAATGAATTGGTCCCGCATGCATCTGTTGCCTCCGAGGCCCCTGGCCGAGACGGCGGAGCACCCGCGTCAACCCGGTTCACGGACGTAACGGAGGAGGTCGGAATCTATAGCAGCAAGATCGGATTCGGCCTGGGCGTCTCGGTGGGGGACGTAAACCGGGACGGGTGGCCGGATATCTACGTGTCCAATGACTTCTTCGAGCGGGACTACCTCTACATCAATCGGAGGGACGGAACCTTCGATGAGGCTTTGCCCCGTTTGGTCCGGGAGATCAGCCTCAGTTCTATGGGTGGAGATATCGCCGACCTCAACAACGACGGGTATCCGGAAATCTTCGTGTCGGACATGCTGCCGCAGACGGTCGAACGGAGACACTCCAAGATATCGTTCACGACGTGGGATGACTACGCCGCCGGCGTTGAAGATGGATACCATCACCAGTTCACGCGAAACACGCTCCAACTCAATCGAGGGCCGGTAGCAGCCGGATCGGAAGGGATCAGCCAAAGCCCTCCTGTCTATTTTAGTGAGATCAGTCGGTTGGCAGGCGTCGAGGCCACGGACTGGAGCTGGGGCGGATTGTTCGCCGACTTTGACCTGGACGGCCATCGAGATCTGTTCGTTCCAAATGGAATCTACAAGGATCTGCTCGATCAGGACTTTATTGCCCGAGTTTCGGACCCTGAAGCGCTGCGCTCGATCATGCGGAGCGGGGACGAGCCGATCATGAAGATACTCGAACAGGTCCCCTCGAATCCGCTCGCCAACGTCATGTTTGCGGGCAGCTCGGACCTTCACTTTAGCAACGTGGGCAACGCGTGGGGGCTGTCGGAGCCGAGTTTCTCGAACGGCTCGGCGTACGGCGATCTGGACAACGACGGTGATCTGGACCTGGTGATCAACAACGTGAATATGGAGGCATTCATATACGTGAACCGGGCCACGGAGCGATATCCTGATCGAACCTGGCTGAAAGTCGACTTGGAAGGCCGCTTCCCGAATACGTTCGCGATCGGCGCCCAGCTTACGGCGTGGTCCGGCGGCCGGCAGTGGTACTTCGAGCAGCAGCCCGTCCGCGGATTTCAGTCGACCGTTGACCACACGCTGCACATGGGATTTGGATCGCAGATTTCGTCGGGACGGCTGGACTCGTTGGTCGTACGGTGGCCGGACGGAAAGATGGTCAAGTTGAGGGAAGTGCCTGTCAATCAGAGACTACGGCTCCGACAGCCCGGCGGAGAAACCGGATTCAGCAGCGCGTCTTCGAATGACTAGATCATCCAGAAGAATACGACCCGTAAGGTCTCGACTTATCCTCGTGGAGTTGCAGAATGAATGGAGATGGTTGTCTTGAACGCTATGAAGGTCGATCCGGGTTCTTCCTGGTCTGCCTCCTCTTGCTTACGGTAGGATGCGACGACCGGTCCGAATACGACAAACTGGTGGAGAAAGAGACGGCGCGGGGGGTCATGTACAACAGCCTGTTCCTGGGCTATGAGCTAGGGATGCCCAAGGAGGCGTTCTATGATCGCAGTTGGGATTTGAACCGGCAGGGCCTGGTCATGCAAGGTCCTCAAAATCAAACTGTCCAGTTTGAACTGGACGACGATCTGCCTCATCCTGCTAAAATGTACTTTTACCCGGACTTCCATCGGGACAAAGTCTTCCAGATGCGGGTGCGATTCATCTACGACGGCTGGGCTCCCTGGAACAAGGAGCTGTCGTCGGACAGCCTTCTGCTAGACGTAGTCGACCTGTTCCGAGAGTGGTATGGGGAAGGCTTTATCGAGCACGGCGTCACGAGAGACCGTTTCGGTGAGGGTGTACAATACGTAAAGGTGGACGGCAACCGCCGAATAGTTGTCGCTAAATACAGAGATAAAGAAGTCGTGGCCGTGTTCACGGACCTGGTAGGGGAGAATGCCATTGAGGATGAGAAGAAAGGTCTTTCCGAAGATGGTTAGCCGCACGATACGCCGCAGGCATCGCACTGCGCGGCGGGCGACCGTTCTCATCAGTATGGTGTGTGCCTGCTCATGCCTCGTGCTGTGGGGGTGTCGGAGCGAGTCTGTGCGGCACGGCGACCAGCTGTTCGAGTTATTAGACGCATCGGATACGAATATTGACTTCTCGAACGTTCTCGGATATGAGTACGACTTCAATATATATAGGTATAGAAACTTCTATAACGGAGGAGGCGTCGGCCTCGGCGACATCAACAACGATGGTTTTCTAGACGTATTCTTTGCAGGCAATCAGGTGCCTAACAGACTCTACCTGAATAACGGCGATTTTTCGTTCACAGACGTCACCGAGCAGTCAGGCGTTGCGGGCAAACGCGCCTGGTCGACGGGAGTCAGTATAGTTGACGTAAATGGAGATGGCTGGCTGGACGTCTATGTGTGCAACTCGGGTATCGTAGAAGGGGATGACAGGAAAAACGAGCTGTACATAAACAACGGCGATTCTACCTTCACCGAGATGGCCGAGGAATTCGGCTTAGCGGATGCAGGCCTATCGATTCACGGCTCTTTCCTGGATTATGACCGGGACGGAGATCTGGATCTGTATTTAGTGAACAATTCATATCGGAATATCGGCAGCTTTAACCTGCAAGAAAACACGCGCCACATCCGACACCGGGCCGGTGGAGACCGGCTATTTCGAAACTCCCTGATTTCCGACTCTGCGGGGGGGGGCCCGCTCGCCACCCTCGGTTTCACCGACGTGAGCGAGGAGGCCGGGATTTACGGCAGTGAGATAGGATTCGGTCTGGGTGTCTCGGTCGGAGATCTGAACCGGGACGGATGGCCGGATATGTATGTCTCTAATGACTTTTTCGAGCGCGACTATCTGTATCTCAACAATCAGGATGGCACGTTTGACGAGACGCTGGAGGAGAGCATCAAGAGCGTAAGTGCCGCCGCCATGGGCGCAGACATGGCGGATCTCAACGGGGACGGCTACCCCGAGATCTTTGTCACCGATATGCTGCCGAAAGAGGAATATCGGCTCAAGACGGTGACCTCGTTCGACAGTTGGGAGCGGTATCAGAATTATATCGAGGACGACTACTACCACCAGTTCACGCGCAATACGCTGCACCTCAATCGCGGTCGGGTGTCCGGCGGTCGCGAGCCGAGCCGAGGGGAATCGGCGAACTACCCGGGCGAACCGTCGCGGCTTGCGTTCGGCCCTCGCAGGCCGCACGCTCCTACCGCAGAGGCGCCGTCTTTATACTTCAGTGAAATTGGCCGTATGTCCGGTGTAGAGGCCAGCGACTGGAGCTGGGGAGCTATGATCGCCGACTTCGACCATGACGGATATCGAGATCTGTTTGTTGCGAATGGTATCTATCAGGATCTAACGAACGCAGATTATTTGGTCGAGATCAGGGATGAGGAAACGATGAATGAATTGACTGGAGAGAATTATGTCGATTTCAAGACATTGATCGACATGATTCCCTCCAATCCGATCTCCAATTTCATGTTCGCGGGGAGCCCGGATCTTCGATTCAGGGACGTGACCAGCGCGTGGGGGCTGTCTGAACCGGGGTTTTCCAACGGATCGGCCTACGGGGATCTCGACAACGACGGAGATCTGGATCTCGTGGTCAATAATGTAAACATGGAAGCGTTCGTCTACCGGAACCGGGCTACGGACCTCTACCCGGAACGAACCTGGCTGCAGGTCGACCTGAAAGGCCCGTCACCCAATACGTTTGCCGTCGGCGCTCAAGTTACGGCATGGTCCGGCGAGCGTCAGTGGTATGTTGAGCAGCAGCCTGTGAGGGGATTTCAGTCGACTGTCGATCACACCCTTCATCTGGGCCTCGGATCGCATCCCCCGCTGGGAAGGCTGGACTCGCTGGTTGTGCGATGGCCGGATGGAAGCGTGAGCACGCTGAACGACGTTGACGTAAACCAGAGGCTGACAATCCGCTACTCGGACACAGACCACGCCGAGGTTGATTGGGCAACGCGAAGCGCATACGCTGCCACGCATTCTGTCGGAGAAGGAACCGTACGCCCGGCGAGAGAGGCATATCGACGATCAGGTGAGCCGGGCCTCTTGGAAAGGTTGAATCCCGCCGAACTGGGCCTGGAATGGCGCCATCGGGAAAACGCCTACAACGATTTTGACCGGCAGCCGTTGTTGTTTCATATGCGATCGACGGAAGGCCCACCCGTATGCGTGGGAGATGTGGACGGGGACGGGCGCCAGGACCTTTACTTGGGGGGAGCCAAAGACCAGGCCGGGACCGTCTTTGTGCAGAATCGCACCGGACGCTTTGAACGCGTCGAGCAGCTCGCACTGCAAAACGACCGGATCTCGGAAGATTCGGACTGTATCTGGTTTGACGCCGACGGAGACGGAGACGTTGACCTCTTCGTAGCCAGCGGGGGAAGCGAATTTCCGGCCAGCAGTTCCGCTTTGATGGATCGGTTGTACCTGAACGACGGAGCGGGCCGGCTGGTCCGTTCCGACCAGCCGATGATTTCGGCCTCCGCCGGCTTCGAGCCTACGGGAGCGGTGGCGGCCGCGGACGTTGACGGAGACGGGGACGTGGATCTGTTTGTCGGCACGCGGTTGCGCCCCTTCGCATACGGCGTACCTGTAGACGGACACCTACTCCTGAACGACGGAACCGGAAAATTTGTCGAGGTAACCGACTCACTGGCTCCCGAACTGCGCGGACTGGGTATGATCACTGACGCTCAATGGGCGGACGTCGACGGGGATGGGGATCCTGACCTCATGATTGCCGGAGAGTGGATGCCGTTGACACTGTTCGAGAATCAGGCCGGCAAGTTAATAAACCGTACGACGGAGGCTGGATTGGGCGCAACCGCCGGCTGGTGGAATGCGATCGAGTGGGCCGATCTGGACGATGACGGTGACCCGGACCTGATTGCGGCCAATCACGGTCTCAATTCCCGTTTTCGGGCTACCCAGGCAGACCCGGTGGAAATCTGGGTAGATGACTTCGACCGCAACGGGAGTGTAGAGCAGGTGATCGCAATCCGCAACGAGGGCCGCCCTCACCCTATGGCCTTGAGGCACGACCTGATCGATCAAATCCCCTCTTTGATCAGGGCCTATCCTACTTATGAATCGTATGCCGGACAATCCGTCCATGACGTCTTTTCGGAGGAGCAGCTCCGCAATGCCATACATCACCGCGTCGTGCAGCTGCAGAGCGTCGTGGGATGGAATGACGGGCAGGGCCGTTTCCGCATAGAGCCGCTGCCCTTTGAAGCTCAGCTAGCCCCGATGTACGGTATCGAAGTTACCGACATCGATGCTGACGGGAAACCGGAAATTCTAATGGGAGGGAACCTCTATGAAACCAAGCCGGAAGTCGGACGCTACGATGCGAGCTACGGAGTCGTGACGGCGGTCGACCGCTCCGGCTTGCAAACGCTGCCGTTCGCACAGAGCGGATTTTGGGTAACCGGACCCGTTCGCAAAATTGAGCTTCTTCGGGTGGACGGCCGACGTCTACTGGTCGTCGCAAGAAATGACGACTCCCTGACCGTATTTACCTATGGAGACTGAGGCGCCCCTAACACGTCAGGCTTCAGCCCATCCAGGTGCATCCGAGTTCGAAACGTTCTCGTCCGCATATTGGACATATACTCAATCTGCCTTGATCTGTGTGCTGCTATTCATGGCAGCATGCAATCTAAATACACAGGATGGCCATGAATTATTTTCTCTTCTTGATGAAAATGAGACAGGCATTTCATTCGTCAATGTGCTCGAGGACGAACCGGATTTCAATATACTCGATTATCTATACTTCTACGATGGTGGAGGAGTAGCGATCGGCGATGTGAACAACGACGGCTTGCTCGATATCTTTCTAACCGGAAATCAGGTATCCAATAAACTTTATCTAAACAAAGGCCGATTCACGTTCGAGGATATTACCGATATGGCGGGGGTGGGCGGCAGTGACAACGAATGGTCAACCGGCGTAACTATGGCCGACGTTAACGGGGACGGTTGGCTCGATATATACGTCTGTCAGGTGAACTACAAGAGTAAGAACGGGCATAACCTGCTCTATATAAATAATCAGGATAATACCTTCACCGAGCAGGCGAAAGCGTACGGTCTCGATTTCGAGGGCTTGTCTACCCAGGCGGCTTTTTTCGATTACGATCGGGATGGCGATCTGGACGTTTACTTACTCAATCACTCCGTCCATACCAGAGACTCCTTCGTAGAATCGTGGCGGCGCATCGTCGACGCTCCACGAGTCGGCGACAGACTTTACCGCAATGACGGAGGCCGATTTTCGAACGTGACCCATGAGGCCGGCATCTACAGCAGCGCGCTGGGATACGGGCTCGGCCTCGCAATCAGTGACATAAATCATGACGGCTGGCCGGACGTCTACGTCGGAAATGATTTTCATGAAAATGACTATCTCTATTTCAATAACGGGGACGGCACCTTTTCAGAAGTCTTGCAGCGTGTGATCGGTCATACGAGCCAATCATCAATGGGAAACGACGTCGCCGACTTTAACAACGACGGGCGTGTGGATATCGTCTCGCTCGATATGCTGCCGGCAGATATAGTCACGTACCGCAAGTCGGGGGGACCGGACCCGGATGACCTCGCCCGGATTAAGCGGAATTTCGGGTATGCACCTCAGTATGCGCGCAACACACTTCAAGTAAATCGCGGCGTCGACCATGAGGGGTTCCCCCTGTTTAGCGAAATCGGCCTGTACGCCGGTATCCATGCGACCGATTGGAGCTGGGCCGGGTTATTCGTTGACCTGAATAACGACGGTTGGAAAGACCTCTACGTTACCAATGGAATACCACGCCGCCCTAACGATTTGGACTATATCGAATATATATCCCATCCAAACATTCAGCAGGTATTAAACGAGGGCAGCACTGACGAACAGCGCGACGTGACTGAGAAGATGCCGTCGCTTAAAATACCGAATTATGCCTTCAGGAATAATGGAAACGAAACGTTTACCGACCGGGCAGAGGAATGGGGGTTGGGTACGCAGGGTTACTCCAATGGAGCGGCATTTGGCGATCTTGACAACGATGGAGACGTCGACCTGGTTGTCAACAACATTAACATGCCGGCTTTCATCTATCGGAATAACAGTGAAGCGGGGGGAGACGGACACTATCTAACCATTAAATTGGAGGGCGAGGGCCGAAATACGACGGGAATCGGCACAAAAATAATAATTCACGCTGACGGGAAGCGGCAGTACCAGGAACAGATGCCTACGCGTGGCTTCCAGTCTTCGGTACCTCATAAACTGTATTTCGGACTGGGAGCGCTGGAGATGCTGGACTCTCTCTTGGTGATCTGGCCGGATGGTCGATTCCAGCGCTTGAGCCGGGTGGGCGTTGATCGACAACTGATTCTCCGGCAGAGCGACGCAAAAGGGTCGTATTCGTTTACGAGGCACGAGGCCGAGAAAGGGCTGTTTCGGGACGTTACGTCACAGTTTGCGCTGGATTTCAGGCATCGCGAAAATGACTTTGTGGATCAGGACGTCCAACCTCTTATCCCTCACAAGCTCTCCACGCAGGGTCCCGCGTTGGCTGTGGCCGATGTAAACGGAGACGGCCTCGACGACGTCTATATAGGAGGCGCACACCATCAGGCGGGGAGGCTGTTCATCCAGATGCGTGGAGGTGGAGGCATGTCCTCGAGTGAAGACCCCTTCATCGAGGACAGCGAGAGCGAAGATATTGACGCGGCCTTCTTTGACGCGGATGGCGATGGTGATCTCGATCTCTACGTCGTAAGTGGCGGAGGACAATATGCCCCTGGAAATCCGGTGATTCAGGACCGACTCTATCTAAACGACGGCGAGGGATTTTTCAGTCGTGCCCGTGACCAGTTGCCGGCCTTCTATGCCGACGGTTGCTGCGTGGCTCCGGCCGATTATGACAACGATGGGGACGTCGATCTCTTTGTGGGAAGTCGTTCGATCCCCGGGTCGTATGGGCAAACGCCGGCCAGCTTTCTACTGGAGAATGATGGGACGGGAGTATTCAAAGACGTGACGCAAGAGAAGGCGCCGAAGCTCTTGGATGCAGGAATGGTTACTGATGCAATCTGGACGGACGTAAATGGAGACGGCGACGTGGATCTGGTCATCGTAGGGGAGTGGATGCCCATTACCGTACTTCAGAATTCCGCTGGGACGTTGAAAGACGTGACCGGCGACCTCGGCCTGACTTCATCGAGTGGATGGTGGAACAGCATTCTTGCCGATGATTTTGACGGTGACGGTGATATGGACCTGGTTGCTGGAAATCTGGGCATCAATTCCGTCTTCCAGGCTTCCGAAAACGCTCCGCTGGAGTTATTCGTGAACGATTTCGATCACAATGGTACATCGGATCCAATTGTGGCTGAATATAGAGACGGTCGTCAATATACATGGGCGAGAAGAGACGAACTCCTGGAACAGATACCCAGATTAGCCGGCCAGTTATCCACATATACGTCGTATTCAGACTTAAGCGTACAGGATATTTTTGAGGCTGAAAAGCTGAATAGAGCTGACCGGAAGCGTGTTTACACGCTTGCATCCAGCTATTTTGAAAATATGGGTGCGGATGGATTCAAGAAACGTGACCTTCCTATTGAGGCTCAATGGTCACCGATTATGAGTATGTTGGCAGGTGATTTTAATGAAGATGGTCACAGGGATATTCTAGCGGTAGGTAACTTTTTCGGAGCGGATACTAAGCAGGGGAGATACGATGCAGGCTACGGAAGCCTATTGATTGGCGACGGTGAGGGATCTTTCGAGTTTTGTCAAGTGGACAAAAGTAAGTTCATTGTAAGAGGGGAGGCCAGGGAAGTGAGATTCATAGGAATGCAAGGTGACGAACGTGCCGTTATCGTTGCACGCAACGACGATTCACCTCAAGTCTTCCGGATCGATACGAGATGAATCGAGACGCCGAAGGCTCAAAAGGCTTTCGCCATTCGTGTTCAGAGCACACCGTCGCCCCATTCGAAGGGAACGTCCGCATGCGCAGTCGCAGAAAGCCTGAAATCGGCTCGCATGGACGACGTCCAGGCCGCGCACCCGCGCTCGTCGAATGCCGCGCTACCTGCGCCGCGTCTTGATGATGACGACGCCGCCGGCGCCGCGCGAACCGTAGATGGCCGTTGCACTTGCATCCTTAAGCACGTCGATCGTCTCGACGTCGACCGGATCCAGCCAGTACAGTCCCTGACCGGGGTCAACGTCGATCGTCATGCCGTCAACGACATAGAGGGGGTCGTTGCTGCCGTAAATAGACGTCGCACCCCGAATTCGGACGCTGATGCCGCCGCCGGCGGACCGCACGAGCCGAACGCCCGGAATCCGCTCCAGCATTTCTTCGACTCTCGCGATCGGGCGCGAGACGTCATCTGCCTCTACGTGGGACACCGAGCCCGTCAACGTCTTTCTGTCCTGCGTGCCGTATCCCACCGATACTTCGTCTTCGTCCGTGTCTTCCTTCAACGTCGAGCCGGAAGAACTACAACCCATCGAAAGCAGTGCGATCACCAGGCAGCCGGAAGTGAGAACAGCGCCGATTCGTACATTAAGAGTAATCATTGCGCTTACCTCTAAATATTGCCTATTAACCTTGGACCGTTCAAGGGGGCCAATGTTGCTAATGGGGTCGAGTATCGCAAACGGGTGCCTGTTACCCGCGCGGCGAGCTCCCTTGAGGCCATTGTCGGCCGCAGGCGCGCACGTTCCCCTCTTGCGCGTCGTATGAGCCTCTGCAGTACGCATTCTGAAGACGCGTCCGGTGTGGCGGACTGCGTTTTAGCGTACTTTCCCGTGAGCGGATGGCGTAAGACCGCAGGCGCAGGCCGGTCTTTTTTTGTTGCCGTCGATGCCGTCGTTTGCAACAGAAACATACAGGGCGGAGGTGAGACATGGTAGGTGAAGGCACGACAGCCATCTTCATCACCTTTCTGCTGGCCGTCGCGGGTTATGCGGGGCTAACGGCGGTGGTTCTCCTATCCACGCGCGGACGAGTTCCGGTTCAGACGTGGCGCATCGTTGCGGGAATCATCCTGATCCACGTTCTCATGGTCTGGACGTTTCGCTATCGGTGGGAATTCGCTCTCGCGGTACGCAACGGCTATGCCGGATTCGTTCTGTTTCACCTTTCCCTCGCCGCAATCCTCGTGTCGACGGTCGTACGGGAACGGCTCGCCGTCGTGCTGATCCGACTCGCGTATCTAGTCGTCACTGCCGGTGCTATCGGGGCGACCATTCTCTACGACGTAGTTTCGATATATCGAATCCCCGTCATACTGTTGGGTATGGCGGGAACCGCCGGCCTCCTCCGGGCGCTGCTATTGCGCAGACGCGCCCGCGCCGAACCTTCCGTCGCATGACTGCTGCTGATCGAAGATGAACAGCGTCCGGCTACGTCTACTTTACCGTCGGTAAACGTCGACCTGCCAGACACTTGTAGTGCGGTGGGTGTGCATTCGAAAGCCCTGTTGGCGTATGAGAGAATCGACGTCCTTCGTTGGGTGCACGAACGTTCGCATGGGACTTCGTCGGAGCCGAAACCAGAGGTTGGCGGCCGCGCTGCCTGACTTCGTCCACCATGTATCGCGTGGGTAAACGAGTCCGTAAAGGCTTGCAGCACGTTTCGCCGAACTGCTGACCAGCCTCGGCATATCGTCGTAGCAGCAGATGACCCGATCGAGTGTCACGATATCGGCTTCGTCAATTCGAGCGGCAACCTGAACGAAGTCGCCGTACACGTAGTCGATTCGATCGTCAAATCCCTGCCGGACGGCTTCCTCGCATGCAGACTGCAGAAAGGCCGACGATGCTTCGACACTGGTCGCGTGTCTCGAGCGGCTTTTCAGCAGCGCGAGTTGGATGCCGCCGATACCACCCCCAATATCGAGGAGCGTCATGTTTTCAAGCGCTTCACCTCGCAGCGCATCTACGAGAATCCGAGTCGTCCTGCGAAGGCCCTTCCGGCGGTAGCGCTTTAGCTCTCTCCGAGCGAACCTCGGGTCAAACTCCCGCTCGATCCCATCACACTGGCAACATTTCATCGCCTGAATTCCTTTTCGATGGTACGGGGCGAATAATGCTGAGTAGGTTTCGGGCGGCATGCGGGCGGAAATCCGTCGTCGCGGGGCAAAGTAAGAATCTCCGGCGACCGAAGGGCGAACGCCGCCGCGGCGAGGAGAACGGCGGCAAAGCCGTATGCATGCAGTGGTGAAAACGTTATAGCCGTTCTGTGAGCCTTACCGTTCCGGCGTGTTCTTTCGGATGCGCTGAAAACGGGGCACAGGTTCATCGATCACCTCGCCCGCGATCAGGCGCTCGAGGACCGGTCGAAGCTGCTCGCTCGTGATCATGCCGGAGGCCTTCAGCTGCAAGTACCCCGACCCGTCAATCAGAAACGTGGTCGGGATGCCGAGAATCGGCCCGTACCTTTCCGTGACCGTGCCGTCGTCGATCACGACCGGGTAGTTGATGCCGAACTCTTCGGCAAACGACCGCACCTCGTCCGCATCGCCCGTGTCTATCGAGACTCCGACGACGACCACGGCATCCCGCATCTCCTTCTGGATCGAGACCAGGTCCGGCACTTCCTCGCGGCACGGCGTGCACCAGGTTGCCCAGATGTTCAGCACGACAACCTTCCCGCGGTGCTCGGAGAGCCGGAATGTTTCGCCATTGAGGCGTTCCAACTCGAAGTCGGGCGCCACGACGAGGCTGTCCTGGAGCGAACGGTTCGTAAGCGTTCGCCCAGCTGGGCCGTCCGCGAGGAGGTAGATTCCGGCGGCCGCAACGAGAAGCGCGGCGAGCACGGCTGCCATCCGTCCGTTCATGAGACGTCACCTCATTCGGTTCATTGGATTCAGCCCGTCGGCGCCCAATCCGGCCGGTTCTCGGGCGCCCACTTCGCGTCGACGGCCGCCTGGATCTCCCCCGCGTCCGTGACGCCCTCCTGGACCATTTCGTAGGCAATTTCGGCGGTGCCGCGGCAGACGGCGCAGTTGACGCTCATCTCGTCCTCGAAGCAGGCGAGGTTGGATCGGTGCACGCCGCGGTTCTCACAGCCGCACCAGCAGTAGAGTTGGTTGAGCACCTCGGGAATTTCTTGGGCGATCGCATAGGCGCGCCGTACCTCGCGGCGCTCGAACTGCCGCGGGTCCAGCACGGCCGAGTTCTTCGATCGCCCCGATGGGATGATGCGCAGTCCGTCGTCGCGCAGCTCCCCGACCGTCCACTGCGCCTCCGCGCTCTGCTGGAGGAGGCCCGCGAGTCCTGCGATGCCGAGCAGGATGCCGACGGCGAAGGCTGCAAGCATCCATTTCGGCCTGGCGAACAGTCCGCTGCTTCCGCCTTTATCTCTTTTTCGTCGTTTTCTCATTTCATCCCCCTATAGCAGAGTAGAGTGGGATTTCGATCCGGGGCTCAATCCGACTTGACGAGAATGGAGCCCTTCATCATGTCCATCGCGCAGGCGACCGTGAACGTGCCGTTCTCCTTCGGCAGCACCTCGATGGTCACCGGCTCATTCAGCGGCATGGCCGTGGGCTCGATGCCGAACTCCGGGATCTGGATCTTCTTGGCGCAGGTCTCCTCCACGGTACGCGTGAAGACGATGTGCGCCGGCTTGTCCCTCTCGAGCGTGATCTCCCGCGGATCGAATCCTGTCTGCCCGATCTCGACGGCGACCGTCAGCGTGTCGCCTATGGTCGCCGCGACGGGCCCATTGTGTTGATCCGGGGTGCCGGCCGTGAATCCGGCCGCGATCAGAACGATTCCCAGTGTGAAGACGGTCGTTCCGGCCGTCCGTGTGATTGCGTCTCTCATAGGTGTCACCTTCTTGCATTTTGTGGACTCGCGCCAGCGGTTTTCGGTCGCTGAGCGCGTCTTTCGGTTCCGTTTGTATTATGGTATTGCGACCGGTCACGACGAAGCACGGACCGTCGCCGCGTCGAGGGCGTCCTCCGACACGCCGTCCCCGCCGGCTCGGATGACGTTGCGATGAATGATCGAATGCACGATCGCGTACACTGCAGGCACCACGACGAGCGTCAGCGCCGTGGCCGAGAATAGGCCGCCGACCATCGGCGCGGCGATGCGCTTCATCACCTCAGAGCCCGTGCCGGAGCCGAACATGATCGGAAGGAGGCCGATGAACATGGCGAGCGCCGTCATGAGGATCGGCCGGACGCGCAGCACGGAGCCTTCCTCGATCGCCGCACGCAGCGCTTCACTGGACGTCAGCCGGTCCTCGCGCCGGTAGCGCCGAATCGCCTCGTTCAGGTAGACGATCATGATCACCCCCATGGAGACGGCCAGACCGGCGACGGCGATCACGCCGACGCCCACGGCGATGCTCCAGTTGAAGCCGAGGATCGAAATAAGCCAGATGGCTCCGACGGCCGCGAAGGGAAGCGTCAGCATCAGGATGAACGTCTCGGTGAGGCTCCTGAAGTGCAGAAACAGCAGCAGGAAGATGATGGCGATGGTGATCGGCACCAGAATTTGCAGCCGCTTGTTGGCCCGTTCCATGTACTCGAACTGGCCGCTCCATGTGAGGGAGTATCCTGCCGGCAGCTCGACGGACTCGCTTACGACCTGTTTCGCTCGCTGGACGTAGCCGCCCACGTCCTGTCCCTCTTGCAGATCGACGAACACCCAGGCGTTCGGACGGGCCTGCTCGCTTTTGATCATCGGCGGCCCCTGAACGACCTCGAACCGGGCAAGCTGCCCCAAGGGCACCTGAGAGCCCATCGGCGTGGGGACGAGCACCTGCCGCAGGGCGGGGAGATTGTCGCGGTACGCCCGAGGATAGCGGACCGTCACCGGATAACGCTCGAGGCCCTCGACCGTCGTCGTGACTGACATCCCGCCGATGGCCGTCGTTATGACGTTCTGGACGTCGCCCGTATTGAGCCCATACCGGGCCGCTTCGACGCGGTCAATCTTGATATCGAGAAACGATCCGCCCATGACACGTTCGGCATATACCGAAAGGGTGCCGTCGAGCGGCTTCAGCGCCGACTCGAGCCGCTGGCCGATTTTTTCAAGGGTGCCGAGATCCGTGCCCGCGACCTTGATGCCGACCGGCGTCTTGATCCCCGTCGCAAGCATGTCGATCCGAGTCTTGATCGGCATCGTCCAGGCGTTCGTCATGCCCGGAAATTGCAGCGCCTGGTTCATCTCCGAGACCAACTTCTGCTGGGTCATGCCCGGCCGCCACTCGGATTGCGGTTTGAGGATGATCGTGGTCTCGATCATAGAGAGGGGCGCGGGATCCGTCGCCGTGTTGGCGCGGCCGATCTTGCCGAAGACGCTCTCGACCTCCGGAAAGGAGGCGATGATGCGGTCGGTGCGCTGCAGGATCTCCTTGGCTCCCTGAGGCGAGACGCCCGGCAGCGTCGTCGGCATGTAGAGCAGGTCGCCCTCGTTCAGCGGCGGCATGAACTCCGAGCCGATCTGGGGGAAGGGGACGTACGTCTTCCCCAACATCATCTGCTGCACGGGCAGTATCGTCAAGCCGAGTACGACAAGGCTTCCCGCGACCACGGCGAAAGGGCGCTTCAGCGTACCGCGAATGACCGGCCGGTAGGCCCAGATAAAGAATCGAGCGACGGGATTCTTCGCCTCCGGTCGGATCTTGCCCTTCACGAAAATGACCATCAGCGCTGGGACGAGCGTCACCGCGAGGACCGACGAGGCGGCCATGGCGAAGGTCTTCGTGAAAGCCAGCGGCCGGAAGAGCCGCCCCTCCACCTGCTGCAGCGTGAAGACCGGCAGGAACGAGACGGTGATGATCACGAGGGCAAAGAATAGGCTCGGGCCGACTTCCTTCGCCGCCGTGAGCACGGCATGCATTCTCTCGGATTCCTCGAGCGCACGCCCGAGCCTCGCCTTTTCGCGCTCGATGTGCTTGTGCGCATCCTCCACCATGACGAGCGAGGCGTCCACCATGGCCCCGATGGCGATGGCGATGCCGCCCAGGCTCATGATGTTTGCATTTACGCCGAGGAGGTACATGATGAGAAGCGAAATCAGTACGCCGATCGGCACCGTAATCACCGCGACGAATGCGCTGCGCACGTGCAGCAGGAAGACGATGACGATGAGCGCGACGACGATCAGCTCCTCCCAGATCTTGTGGGTGAGCGTATCGACCGCGCGGCCGATGAGGCCGGAGCGGTCGTACTCCGTCACGACCTGCACGCCCTCCGGCAGGCTGCCTTCCAGCTCCGCGAGGCGCGCCTTGACCCGGGCGATGACCTTCATGGCGTTCTCCCCGTAGCGCATCACCACGATGCCGCCGACCACTTCACCCTCGCCGTTCTTGTCGGCGATGCCCCGGCGAATCTGAGGGCCGAGCTGCACGTGGGCGACGTCGCCGATCGTCACGCGTCCGCCCATGTCCGCTTTCAGAACGACGTTTCGGATGTCTTCCAGGCCTTCGATATAGCCCTTCCCGCGAACGATGTATTCCTTCTCGCCGAGCTCCAGAATGCGGCCTCCGACATCGCTATTGGATTCTTTCAGAGCCATTCCGACACGCGTCAGCGGGATATTGTGTCCTGCGAGCTTCTGCGGATCGACCACGACCTGGTACTCCTTTTGAAATCCGCCGACCGTGGCGATCTCCGCCACGCCGTCGACCCCCTGCAGCTCGTACTTCAGGAAGAAGTCCTGGATCGTGCGGAGCTGGGAGAGGTCGTGCCGCCCGGTCGTATCGACGAGGCTGTACTGATAGACCCAGCCCACACCGGTGGCGTCCGGACCGATAGCCGGCTGCGCGCCGACGGGCAGATCGCCGGCGACCTGGTTGATGTACTCGAGCACGCGGCTGCGAGCCCAGTACATGTCCGTCCCTTCCTCGAAGATGACGTAGACGAAGGAGGTGCCGAACATCGAGTAGGCGCGCACCGTCTTCGCGTACGGGACGGCGAGCATAGCCGTGGCGAGCGGATACGTGACCTGCTCCTCCACGATCTGCGGCCCCTGGCCCGCGTATTCGGTCTTGATGATGACCTGCACGTCCGAGAGGTCCGGAATGGCGTCCACCGGCGTGTTCAATGCCGCCCACACGCCGCCGCCGGCGATCATGAGCGTCAGCACGATGACGAGCAGGCGGTTCTGCGCGCTCTTTTCAATGATTTTCTCTAGCATGCTTTAACCGTCCTGCTGATTCCGTGTGAGGATACGCTGCGCTTCTTCGACCGGGACTCGCTCCATGGGCATGCCGCAGACGGGGCAGTCGCCCGGCTCATCGCTGATCTCGGCCGGGTGCATGGGCTCCTGGTACACGAACCCGTCGCCGTTCGCGTCGATGGCACTGACGTCGACGGCCTGCGGCATCTCCGTCTCTTCGTGTTCCGGCATGGGGCCGGCCATCGCTTCGATAGCGCTCTGCAGCCGCGCCTCGGAGTCGATCAGGAATTGCGCGCTCGTGACGACCTGCTCGCCTCCTTCCAATCCATCCAGCACCTGAACCTTTCCGTTCGATTCGACGCCTGTCTGGATCGTCGTCGGCCGGAACCGCCCGTCCCCGAGGGCCAGCACGACGACGCTCTCGGTACCCGTGCGGATCAACGCCTCCGACGGAACCAACGGCCCGGGTCGTGTGGGATCTCCGACCATGCGCACCGTGGCATACATGCCCGGCTTGAGCGGCGCGTGGTGCCCGCCGGGGAACACGATGCGAGCCTTCGCCGCGCGCAGCTGCATGTCCAGCATGTGATAGATGAAGTCCACCTTGCCCTCGTACACCTTGCCCGGCTCGTACGGCAGCTCGACGAGCGCCTGTGTGCCGCGCTTCACCCACGGCAGGTCGTGCTCGTAGACGTCGACCATCAGCCAAATTTGGGAGATGTCCACGACGTCCATGAGCTTCTGACCTGCATTGACGTAATCGCCCTCCGAAACCCGCCTGTTCATTACCTCGCCGGAGGAGGGGGCGTAGAAGGTGATCGTGCGCCGGGGGGTGCCGCTCTCCGCAATCTCGCGGATCTGTTCTTCGCTCAGATCCCAATAGGCCAGGCGACGGCGCGCCGCATCCAGGAGGCGCCGAGCATCGTCCGCGGATGACGACGCCTCCAGGCGATTCAAGTTGTGCAGCGCGAGGAGATATTCTTCCTGCGTGGAGACGAGGTCGGGGCTGTACAGCTCGAGCAGCGGCTGCTCTTTCCGGATGCGGAAGCCCTCGTAATCCGCGTACAGCTTCTCGATATAGCCGCTCACTTTGAGCGTAATGCCGCGCTCGCCGCTCTCGTCCATCACGAAGCGTCCGGTCGTGCGGATTTCGCGGCCGAGCGACTCGACGGTGACGGGAGCAGTCCGTACGCCGATATTCTGCACGGTGGTGGGATCGATCTTGATGGTGCCTGCTTCGGACTGGCCATCTACGCGTACAGGCGTGAGATCCATGCCGCAGTCGGGAGAGGGGCCGGGTTCATCCAGGACGATCCACGGATGCATGCCGTCCTGGTAGACGATGCCGTCGCCGTCTTTGTCGTGGGCGGCGAGGCCGCCTCGCGGCTGTGACCTTTGCGACGAGTCAGGCTTGGATGCGGCGGCGGTGGCGGCCAGTTCGGCCTCCGACGGGCTGACTACGAGATAGGCCGCGACGGCGCCTACGAGGAGGGACGCGACGGCGATCGAGAGGGTCTTTGGGATGATTTTCATAGCCATGTGGATTGGGGAGTTAGCTATCGAGTGAAGGAGCTTCCGAAGGCGCGCTCGAGCGCGGCCGTCGTCTTCAGGTATCGCGCGCGGGTGTCGACCTGCTCCATGCGCAGGTTGAAAAGCATGCGCTCCGCGTCGAGAAGATCGAGGAAGCTCGTGCGGCCGGTGCTGTAGGCGCTCAACGTCGCCTCCACCGTCGTGCGGGCCTGGGGGATGAGGTCGTTTTCGAGCAGGCTGAGCTGCTGCGTCTGGCGCGCGAGACGGCTTCGAAGGTCGTCAATTTCGGTGCGGATGGACGTGCGCAGCGATTGCAGCCGGGCTTCGGCGCGGCTTCGTTCGAGTCGGGCCTGCTCCAGATTCGATCGCTGCTTGCCGAGCCAGAGCGGAAGCTTTACGCCAACGTTGAGTGCCACGGCATCGCGACCGGTGGCCGTCGGCATCGGTCCGCCTTCGCCGATATCGAAGTAATTTACCGAGACCATGAAGTCCGGCAGGAACTCCCGCACGGCCAGATCGACCCGGCGGCCGGACCGCTCGATTTCCATCCGCAGTGCCTCCGCTTCAGGCCGGGCGACGAGCGCTTGCTCGAGCGGGTCGCCATCGAGCCTAACGTCCGGCGTGCGGACGACCGCCTTGCCTCGAAGACCGCTCAGATCCGGCCGATCGAGCAGAAAAGCGAGCCGCTCGAGAGCGCTGCGGCCTTCCTCTTCCAGCTTCTCCAGTCGGACGTTTAGCGCGTTGCGTTCGAGCTGCGCCTTCAGAATCGACTGTTGGAGACCTTTACCTACTTCGTACTGCGTAGCCGCCGCGTCTTCGAAGTTTCGCAGCTCGGCCTGAAACTGCCTCACGAGGCTCGCCTGCTCTTGCACGCGGTAGAGCTCGTCGTAAGCCTGTTTGATTTGAAAGACGAGGTCCTCCGCCACGATACCGGCTTCGGATTCCGCCACTTCGGCTCCGAACTCGGCCACTTCTCCGCGAAGGCGAAGCTTTCCGGGAAACGGAATCATCTGCTCGAATCGCCACTGGCTGCGCTGATAGCCTCGCGCAGTCAGGATCGGCCTCGGCTGGTACGTCAAGCCGGCGGTCGGGTCAGGAAGTGTGCGGGCCTCCAGGCTTTCGGTTCCGAGCGCCTCGGCCCTCAGGTATGCGGCCCTGAGATCGGGGTTTGACTGAAGGGCCTCGCTGATGAGCGTCTCCAGGCGGAGAACGGTGGTGTCGGGATCTGTGGCGTAGGCCGCCGTCGCCGATTCGGCGTACGGCGACTCGCCGGAAGGTTCGGAGAGCGCGATATTCTGCGCTCGAGCATCGACAATAGTCGCAACGACGATCGCGACGATCAGCACTCCGAGGCGGGTAATGGTTTTCCAGTCCATTCGTCTTCTCGTTGCTCTGCTTGCGAAGGAGAGGGCGTCGTGGAATCACGACGGTGGGATGCGCCGAAGCGGCGCGGCAAGCGGATACGTCGAGAAGAAGACGGGACGGGGGCTACACTGAATATGCCTAGCTCACCCGTGAACGGATTACGTAATGGATCCCCTCGACGCGGCCGCCGCGGGGCATCTCAGAGCAGCAAAGAAGAATGGAGGATGTGAACGGGCGCTTTGATCCGCTGAGGCGGAGCGCGTTGGTGCGTCGGCCCATTGACCGGCGTGCTGTCCGCCTCCCGCAGCGGGAGGTCCGGAAGAATAGCGGTCACTGCAGGCTGCACGTCGGGCTTGGCAGACGCAGAGGCAATCGCGTCATCCATCTCCGGGTGCGAGGAGCAGCAGGCGTCCGCGTCGAAAGATTCGCCGTGACAGTCGACGACGGCGGCGCAATCGGATGCGCTCGACCCGCAGAGGTCCCGCAACGGACCTTCGCAGGGGCAGTCCGACTCGTCGCCATTCATGGGCATTTCGGCCATCGTCATGGCCGTTTCGATGAGCCCGGTCAGATCGCAGGCGTACGTGACCAGCGGCATCGCCATCGACAGAAGCAGGGCGATAACGACGGAAAAGTGGAAGGGTCTGTATGAGCCGAGTCTGGTCACGATACCATTAGAGTCACAGCGTAGAAGGATGGTTCCAACTTCTAACAGCTATTCGTTCAGCGCTTCCCCATGATCATAGCTTCGGTCGGGATGTCGTTCGTACTGGAGGATGAGGCTCACGAAATACAGCTCGTACGATTGGGCAGCCGTTGCCAAGACGTTTCGCGGATTTCGATCATCAGGTAAGTCGAGCTCCGCTTTGATGCTGGTCGGCGTGCGCAATCTGCCCTCAAGGACGATGTCTCGCCTCTTCGTCTCTCGGCAGTCCAGCAGCTTGCTGATGATCGGGTGGGAGCGCAATCGATTGCCTGCGTCACCACCGACCACGTCCTTGGTCTCACGCGTGAATTGCCCAGCGATGTTCGCCTCAGGCATTCCGTAGACCGTAGAGTATACTGTCGTTTTGAGCGCATGCTTAAGCGCGTCGTAGAGCCCGGAATCACTGCTCAGGTTTGCCCTTGCGTTGACCTCTTCACTCGTGGCGCAGCGAAGCGGCAGCTGGCGCGCGAGTACGGCGTCGACTGCACCTACCATTCGGGACGCCGAGCGAGGACGCATCTGGAAGCACGTAGCTCCGGTCACTACGGCCATGAGAGCGGCTTGACGAAGATCACATAAACGACGTGTTGCACCGGAACAGCCGCCTCGTTAAGCTTGTTGGTCTCAGCGCTCAGGGCGGTTCTACTGCCACCTTTTGTGCCACCTGGATGATGAAATCGCTCGGGACGGTTCAAAAAAGTGCGATTCTGAACAACGGAGGGGTGCCAGAGCGGTCGAATG
>CAZMXY010000038.1:0-18846 GCA_964570345.1 uncultured Rhodothermales bacterium
ACCGTCGCGCCCTGGGGCGACCTCATCCTGTGTGAAGATGGACCGGGGGAGCAATTTCTCGTAGGCGTCACGCCCGACGGCAACCTCTACAAGCTCGGTCGCAATGCGATTAGTGAATCGGAGCTCGCCGGAGCCACGTTCTCACCCGACGGAAGCACCCTATTCTTTAATATCCAGTGGGACGGCCTCACGCTGGCGGTCACCGGCCCCTGGACCTAGCGACGGACGCCATTTTTTGTGTGCAGGCGCAGAACCGCGCTGATCGGCACGGGTTGGAGAGGCGATTTCGGTCCGCATTCTCTTCTAGCGGCCGACACCGATCTGCATCCGCCATGCGAAACGTGCTGTGCGCTCTGACGGCGCTCCTTCTGATTACGGTCATCACCTCCGCCGGCACGAACGTCGAGCGGGCGAGCGCCGGTCACGAGGCTTCGATCACGCTGTCTGAGGACGCGTCCGTTCGCGCCGACGGAATCGCAGACCCGAGCGCTTTCGTTGAACCCCCGTTGACGACGGCCGGCGCAACCGAGCGCCCCGTCGAGCGCGTCCCACATACCTCCGGCAGTAGCGACCGTGGGAAGCAGGCTCACGCAGAGCCGTTACCGTTCTATCCCGACTTCTCCTTCTCCTGGGTCCCCGCGTCATCGAGTGTACGCCGGGCCTGGTTGCTCGTCTATCGATTGTGATTTCACGCGGGGCGGGGCTTTCCCGGTCCGAACGTTGGGCCGTCCCCCCGCTCGCCCTGCCCGGTGACTTGCGTCGCCGGGAGCATTTCCAAGCGGCAACGCAAAATCGCAATCAGGCCGTGCACGTCGTGCCGCGGCCGCATCTCATCCATGCAATGAAATCGACCCAGAAAACGAGCGCCCGTGCTGCGGACCGGCCAACGACTTCAATATCGCAGTCGACGGGCACGAAGGAACAGCGGAGTTCCGAGAAAGCGAAGCAAGATCGCGTGACGCTCATCGCGTTCTACGCGCTATTTGCGGCAATCGTCGTCGGACTGCTGTATTTCATCTCCCTCCTATTCTTCATCTAACCCTGTCGTGCGGAACGATGGCGCCGCGATGACTGCGCGGCGTCCACGTCCGCACGCGAGAATCACATGCCCGTGCTATACGTCCTAGCCCTTCTCGGGTGCAGCGGCGCCCTCGTCTACGGCATCGTAAAACGGTGCGTCCTCGGTCACAGATCCGAGGTCGGGCGCTGACGACCCGGAGCCGGCGGCGTGATCCATGGGCGAATGAAAATCGCAGTGGACCGCGTCGCCGTTTTTTTTGTAGATACAGGAGCCTGCATGCCTCGGTTCGATGACGGCGCGGCGGCTCGAAGGCACGCGAGAAGGACAGATACGTTGCCATAAGCTACCCGCCGATGCGGAATCTCGGACTGGAACCTCGTCTGTTCACGGCTCTCGTCGCAGGCGTTTTCATGGGGGCTCTCGACCTCACTATAGTCGCTCCCGCTCTCCCCCACATCGGCAGGAGTCTCGGGGTCAGTCCCGCCGCCGTCGTGCTTGCCTTCTCGATCTACGCCGCGTTCTACGCGGTTTCGGTGCCCGTCATGGGAAAACTGGCGGACACGCGCGGATACGCACGAGTTTACCGGATCGCCCTGCTGCTATTCGCCTCAGGCAGCGCCGTCGCAGCAACGTCGACGTCTTTGCCCGTGCTGATCATCGCGCGCATCGTGCAGGGGATCGGCGGCGGAGGGCTTTTTCCCGTCGCTCAGGCCATCGTGGGGACGAAGCTTCCGGTTGAGAAGCAAGGGCGTGTGCTCGGAATCCTGGTCGGCGTCTTCGCCGTCGGCGGCGTACTCGGCCCCAACCTGGGCGGGTTTTTTGCGCAAGCACTGACGTGGCGCTGGATCTTTTGGATCAACGTCCCGATCGGCGTGATCTGTGCGCTTTCGATCCGACACCTGGAAATCAAGGTGCCTCGTGGGAAGAGGGAGGTGGACTGGGCGGGCGCCCTGCTCGTCGCCGTGTCATTGGGCAGCCTCGTGCTGACCCTCGAAAGCCTGCGCCACGTCGATCGAGGGTTGATCAATCCCTACACGATCGGCTTCGTCTTCACGACTCTCGTAGGTCTTGCGTTGCTCATCGTCGTGGAACGCCGCCGGAGCGATCCGATCGTAGACGTCTCGTTCGTCTCTTCTCGGCAAGTCGGACCGCTGCTGCTGGTATCGTTCTTCGTCGGATACGCCCTTCTGGCGGCGGTCGTCTTTGCCCCTCTTTACGCACAGGTAGCCTTCGGCGCCACGGCGCTGGCCTCCGGCGCCGTCCTCAATGCCGCCGCTGCCGGCCTCGGATTGGCCGCCTACGTGGCAGGCCGATGGACCGGCCTTCGTTCTTCGCGAACGCTAATCCTGATAGGAATGACGTGCACGGTGGGGGGACTGGTCGCAATGATATTGCTCGGCGACGAAATATGGGGCTTGCTCGTCGGCCTCGTTCTGCTCGGCGTCGGCCTCGGCCTCACGCAGGGTCCGATCAGTTATGTCGGATTGCAAATCGCCCCGCCGAAGAAGCAGGGGCAGATATCAGGCCTGATCGCCATAACGCGCAGTATGGGAGGTGCGACGGGAATCACGTTGGCGGGGGTCTCGCTGAGCCGCTTGACGCATCGCGTCTCCGGATCGGCATTTGAAATCAGTACCGCGGACGTCTGGAACGCCGATGGAGGAGGTCTTAACTCGCTTGCGAGCGTGTCCGGAGCAAGCGCCGGACCTGTGCGCGAGGCGATCCTGGCCGGGATCGTGAACGCGTGGTACTGGGCCCTCGGCGCGGCGGTGCTCGGCCTCATCGTCGCGCTCGTTCTGGATAAAACGACGACGCCCCGTGCCGCGTAGCCGATCGCGGTAGAATGTGGGCTTCACGGGTTCACCGCTGCCAGAATGCGGGCGCGAAGAGGATAATGACCGTGAAGAGCTCGAGTCGGCCCGCCATCATCAAGAACGAGAGAACCCATTTCCCCAGCACGGGAACGGCCGCATAATTTTCGGCTGGACCGAACGCTCCAAAAGCCGGTCCGATGTTACCGATGCTCGACATCGTCGCTCCGAATGCGCTGAGGAGATCGAGGCCCACGAGCGACATCGCCGCCGTTCCGACGCCGATCCCGCCGATGTAGAGGACGATAAAAGAGAGTACGTTCTTCAGCACGTCCTGCGACACCACTTTGCCATTGAGGCGAACCTGAATGACGGCCGCCGGATGGATGAGCTGCCGAATCTCACGGAACGAATTCTTGAACATGAGGACGTGACGTAGAATTTTGACGCCGCCACCCGTTGAGCCGGCCATCCCGCCGCAGAAAAAGAGGAGAAACATGACCCCGATTCCGACCGGCGGCCAGACTTCATAATCGGCCGTGCTGAACCCCGTCGTCGTCACGATCGACACGACCTGAAACGCTGCATACCGCAGCGAATCAAGAAAACCGGGATACCCTTCGAACGTGGCCGCCTCCCGACCTGCGTAAGGCAGCAACTCCACGGTCGGCTGCCAGATGCCGATCACGGTCACCAACGTCGCACCGACGACGATGGCGCCATAGACTCGCCACTCGGTATCACGGAAAACGGTGATCGCCCGGCCTCGCATGAGGCGGTAGTGCAGCGCGAAGTTCATCCCCGCGAGAAACATGAACGCCGTGATCACCCAGTCTACGTACGCCGACTCGTACTGGCCCACGGAGGCGTTTTCGGTTGAGAATCCGCCGGTCGCCATCGTCGCGAAGGCGTGATTGACCGAATCGAAAAGCGTCATTTCCCGCAGGAGCAGAACGACCTGAAGCGCCGTGATTCCCACGTAGATCAGCCAGAGGCGGCGCGCCGTTTCGCGCACGCGTGGCGTTAATTTGTCGGTTGACGGCCCCGGGACCTCCGCTTTGAAGAGCTGCATGCCTCCGACGCCGAGTATGGGGAGGATCGCGAGCGTCAGCACGATGATCCCCATTCCGCCCAACCAGTGCGTTAGAGATCTCCAGAAGAGAAAGCCGTTCGGAACGTCCTCGACGTTCGGATTCGAGGCACCGCCCAGGATCGTCGCTCCCGTCGTCGTAAAGCCGCTCATCGTTTCGAAGAAGGCGTCGGTATACGACTCCAGGATGCCGCCGATCACGAACGGGAGACTACCGACGACGGAAAGTACCGCCCAGGCCAGGGCTACGATCGCGAATCCTTCTCTAATGCTCAGGTCGGCTGGAAGCCCGCCGAGACCTCGCCAAGCCGTACCACCGATCACGAACGCGATGACCGCCGTTACGCCGAAGCTCCACCACGTCGGCTCCGCGTACCACAGGCCCACGAACATCGGTCCGATAAGTGCGACGCCGAGAAAAACGAGCAGAGCGCCCAGCGTCGCGCCGACGGCTTTGACGTTGAGAGGCATACTACGACCGGGCCCCATGAAGGAGTGAGTGGGTGAGTGAGGAGTGTGCTTGCCCGCCGACGGTACGTGAGCGGCCCCTGTCGAATTCGTGGGCCACGGCAGGCACGGGCCGCACGAAACCTACCCAGAATCGAACTGCCTTTCAATCTCGTCGATCATGCGCGGCGAGGCAAAGACGATGGCGCGGTCTCGGGGCTGCATGTGCGTATCGCCCGTGGCGACGTCGATCTCGCCGTCGTGCTGTACGGCACCCACTAGGATGCCTCTGGGAAGAGTCAGATCTTTCAGCGGTTTTTTCGTGATCGCCGAACGCGGCTTCGCTTCGATTTCAATGATCTCGGCATCGAGTCCGTGGACGGTCGCCACGCTGAGCACGTGCTGTCCCCGCATGTAGCGGAGAATCTCTCTCGACACCGCGAGTTTCTTGCTGACGGCGGCATCGAGTCCGATGCTCTGCGAAATCGGAATGTAGGCCCCCTTCGACAGCAGGGCGACCGTTTTCGAAACGCCCATGTGCTTGGCCATCAAGCACGTGACGAGATTGGATTCCTCGTCATTCGTGACGGCCACGAACGCGTCCATCTCCCCAAGGCCCTCCTGAGCCAGCAAATCGATGTCGGTCGCATCGCCGTGAATGATCAGCACGTTCGGAAGGGCCTCCGAAAGCTGCTCGGCACGCGATCGATTCGGTTCGACGAGTTTGACCTGTTTGTTCTTTTCCTGTCCGAGCTGGAGCGCAACCTTGCCACCCACCTGCGTGCCTCCGAGAATCATGACGTGCTGCATCCTCCGATCGGACTTGCCCATCATGCGGACGACGTGCGTCATGTGATGCGGCCGCGCGAGGACGAACACCTGGTCGTTCTTCCGGATGGTTTCGTCTCCACCCGGAAGAATGGTGCGCATTCCACGGCTGATTCCCATGATTCGAAAGCGCACGTTTGCGTGCTCGATCGCGATTTCGCGGAGTGTTTTTCCGATCAACGGAGAGTCGGGATCGAGCCGGATCCCGATGAGAAGGATGCGTCCGTCGGCGAAGGTCAACACGTCCGTCGCACTCGCGCGCCGAATCAGACGTACGACTTCGTTCGCAGCGCTTTCCTCCGGGTGAATGACGAGATCGATGCCGAAATCGGTCGCCGTCAGCACGGATCTCGTTCGGGTCAGTTCGTCCGAACGGACGCGGGCGATCGTCGTCCCGACACCCATTCTGTCCGCCAGCATGCACGAAATGATGTTGACCTCGTCGATCATCGTGACCGCTACGAGCATGTCGGCCTTTCGAACGCCGGCTTCCTCGAGGATGTCGGCCGACGTTCCGTTGCCGACGATCGTCATCACGTCGAGCTTCCCCCTGACCGCCTGCACGGCGTCCGGATTGCGGTCGACGACGACGACGTCATGCTGCTCGGACGCCAGCATTCGCGCGACGTCGAATCCGACCTCGCCCGCACCGATGACGATTACTCTCATGCTAGACGGGCCACGTTTGCATCGCCCACGCCTGCTCCCAGAACATCCACTCGTACCGTGCGCTTATGGTAAAGGCCTCCTTTGCACGCTCACGTGCGTCACGATCGTGAGCCGCCGCCAATCGCTGCAGGCGCGAGAGCAGGGCGTTCGTGTAGTCCACGAAGGACCGGTCGGCGTACGTTCGGAGCCAGTCCGCGTACGGATGGTCGTCGCTCGGAGGACCGTAGCGATCCTCAAGATGAATCCCCAGCTCCGTGTAGAGCCATGGACAAGGCGTCATCGCCGCTACCGCCTCGACCATCGTTCCGCGAGTCGCGGCCGAGATCATGTGATTTTGATAGGCCCGGTTATCAGGTGAGAGGGAGAGTGCGGAGACGTCTTCCGCGGAATAGCCGAGACGCTCGCCGTAGCCCTGATGTAGCTGCGACTCGACGACGAGTGCAAGCCGAGCGGCATCGACAAACCAGAGCTTGTCGTCGGGATCCGTGCAGCGGATGGAGATCAGCGAGCACGTATCCGCGAAGGCCTCCAGATACCGGGCGTCTTGCATCTGATAGAACCTGAATCGCTCCGAAGGTAGAGTTCCTTCTGCCAGTGCGCGCACGAAAGGATGCTCGAAGGAGGCTCCCCACGCCTCGCCGGCCGCCTCGAGGCACTCGTATGCAAAAGACGGTACGACGAGCTCGACGTCTTCGCCGGCGGTCCACGCGGCGGTCGATTCGGCTTCTGCCATGTCGGAGTCCGGATGTATCGAAAAGCCAAAGTTTCGAACGCAGAGCTTTACGTAGAGGTTCGGGCGCTCTTGCCCGACTCGCGAACGTCGACGCCGACACGTTCGCCGAGCCTTCAAGCTGAATTCTAGTTCCGGGCGATTTCGTCGGCCAGCGGCAGTCGGATCCAGAAGGTCGATCCCTCGCCCGGTTCCGTAGTGAATCCGATGTCGCCGTGATGCTCCTCTACGCTCTTGCGCACGATCGCGAGACCCAATCCCGTACCGCTCGTTTTCGTGGAAAAGTTCGGCTCGAAAATCCTGTCGCGCGCCGCCTCCTCGACTCCCGTGCCGGTATCCGTCACTTCGCCGTAGGCCCATCCCCGCTCTTCACCTGTGCCCCAATCAAGCCGGGTTCGTACCTCGACCCGCCCCTCTTCGCCTTCGGGTATCGATTGTATGGCGTTTTTGATCAAGTTGATGTAATCACGTCGAATCTCCTCTCGATCGGCCTCGATGATCAGCCTCTCAGGACAGAAGTCCGTCAAGATTTCGACGTCGCTTTCCTCCTGCATCAGCGCGACGGCCTCCTCGACGACGGCGTTCATATCCAGCTTCTCGACGAGCTGAGAGGGCATCCGGGCGAAGGATTGAAACTCGTTCGCGATGCGCGCCAGCGTGTCGATTTGCTCGATGAGCGTCGACGTGATGCGATCGAAGATGCCCGCGAACTCCGCCTGTCGCTCGGAATTCGAGCTCTGGCTTTCGAATGCACGCCGCAAGTGTTGGACGGACAGCTTCATGGGCGTGAGCGGATTTTTGATTTCGTGGGCCACTTGACGCGCCATCTCGCGCCAGGCGAGCTGCCGTTCTTGTTGGCCGAGTATCCGCCGACTCTCGGCGAGTTGCTCCTGCATCTCGTTGAATGTCTGCACGAGCTCGCCGATCTCGTCCCTCGAATCGACGGGGATCATCCGCTCGAATCGGCCTGCGGCCACGGCTTGCAGTCCCGAGCGAAGACGAGCGATGGGCCTGGAAAGGGCGTTCGCGAGCAGCGACGCGGTTATCATGACGACGACGACGAGCAAGAGAAGGGCTCCGAAGAGATAGGCAACGGTCCGGGCCCGCTCCTCTTCAATTTGTTCTTGTTCGGGAAGCGTGGGCACGGAGACGACGAATTGTGGCCGTCCCTGCTCGTCGGGAATAGCCCGAAATCCTGTCGTGTACGTGAAATTTCCGACCTGCTCTTCGGTATGCATGAAGCGGTAACCGTCAAAGAAAAGAGCTTTGTAGGCCTCGATCGGAAGGCGCTGATCAATCAACCTCTCACGCAGAAGTTGGGGACGGCTCAACGCCGTGAGGCTATGTTCGCGGTAGACGTTGAGATCGAGTCCGATCCGCGCGGCCAGCGAATCGATGCGTGCGCGCTCCAGCACGCGGTACGGCATCTCTTCGGCCCTCGAGTCGAGCGCGAGCGTTTCCTCGACGCGTTCCAGATGCTGCCTTAGCCAGTTCTGAACGGTGCGCTCGTTTTCGCCCGTGATCACCTGGAGACCTACATATCCGACGGCGCCAACGGAGATGATGCCGACCCCGAGAAAAGCGTTCAACACCTTGTCGCGGAATCGTACGCGGGGCGCGGGAAGCAGTCCCGCCCGAAACCGCAGCATTAATCCGATCAGATAGAGCGGCAGGGCGAGAATCAGGCCGGAGACGGTAAGGCGGAGCAAGTAATAGAGGTGGTCAAACGTGACGGTACTCGGCACCCGTACGGCGATGACGGACGAAGCGGCGGACGGCAGCACCGGCGAGGTGAGCTCCAACGTTTGACGCACGTCTTGCCGTCGGTAGTACGTCTGGTACGCACGCCCTTCGATCGACTCCACGAGCCAGAGGTCGGCTTGGGCCGCCAGGGACAACGTCACGTCCGGTGAGAGCCGATAACGTCCGAAGTCGCGGCCCGTGCTGCGCACGAGCAGCCCGTCCCGGAATTCGGCGATCGAGAGATTCGTGTATAGGTCGTCATACGATCCCGACGGCAGAAGCACCCGAGGGAATGGCGTTCCACCCTCACGCAGCACCGTTTGCGGCTCGGCCCGTACCATCACCCATCCCAACGGCTCGGTCCCATCCTCGCTCTGCACGGGCGCGATCCCCTCGTATTGAAATCGATCGGGCTCGCGGCGACCGGTCACCTGCTCGACCATCATCCCGGCGGAACCGCCTTCTTCGTACATCTGGCGAAGAATCGCGAATTCCAGCCGGTCGATTTCGTCGAGCGACACCGGATCCAGGCTCTGCCCGGCGTCATAGTACCGCCCGATTGGCCGTCCGTCCGGACCGAAAAAAGTAAGGCTGACGTCGTAATGCGAAAGCGAGGAGAGCAGCGAGCCGCGCAGGCCGGCCATGGCAAGCGAGTCTAGGCTCGTCCGTCCGGCAGCCTGGACGATGAGACGCTGCACGCCGTCGTCATCGCGGCTCTCTTGCAGAATCTGCTCGATGGCGAAGAGTACACGCGGATCTCGACCCTGCGCGAAGGTGTCGGCTGCATCCGTGATCTGAATGCGCCGTCGCGCATCCATCCCGTTGTAGAGCAGCGGATAGAGCAGCACGGTCACGATAAATACGGAGGGCAACACGCTCCGGAGGATGAGCAAATCGAAGACCGTATCCTGTCGGATCACGAGAAAGATGGCGACGGCGAACGCGACGACCAGGAAGGACAGCGAGACGGGCCACGCGACGATCTGGCTTAATGGTGTGAGCGTGTGAAGCACGATGAGCGGCGCCACGGCGGCGGCGGAAATCGCGGTCCAGAAACGCCGCGTCGGAGGGTCGCCCGGCCAACGGCGCAGGACGATTTTCAGCACGACCCACACGATCCCGCACGCCATGAGGATGACGCTTATCGTGACGAGGACCAGTGCGGCGAAGACGATGAGCAAAAGCGGTTCCGGGAGGAGCCCCTTACGCGCAAAATAGTCGAACGTGCTGTCGAGCACGGATCGGCGGGTCGCCGTAGCGAGCACGACCGTTGCGGCCTCGATGAGCAGGGCTCCGATCACGACGGCACCCGACGGAATTAACACGGAGGCCCGCTCGGTCCGACGCCGACGAAGGCGATTCCGAAAACGAATGAGATCTGCTCCGATCCTCCGGAACTCGTTCGCGAAACACGCGAACGCAGCCGCGAAGACGAGGAAGAAGATCGCCGTAACGAAAAAGTCGCCCGCCGAACGCATAAGGCCCCCTCCGAATCCGGACGCGAAATGCATGGGATCGAAGAGAGGCGCGAGCGGTGCCTTGCCCGACTGCCAGCGAGCCGGCGCGTTGAAGAGAAGGAGCAAGAACCGCGTCCCCCACCACGCCAGGGCGGCGGCCGTGAACCATACGCCGAGCGCCCACAAACGGTACCGACTCGGGGGCGCACGTTTCGACGCGCGTCGATAGCCGTACCAGAGTCCGCCCACCAACCAGAACGACAGGAGGACGGGCCACAGTACGAGGATGTCGTTGAACCGCTGCTGCGCCGAGCCGACGAGCCGGCTTTGCGGCGGCGGGTCGACCACCACGCGGCCCAACGCCGTTCCATCCGCTCCCTGCAGAACGCGCGATCGCCGCGAGCCCTGATCTCCCATGATGGACCCGGATTCGAAGCTGACGTCGACGGGGAGTCTCGTTAGCCTCTCCCAGCGATCCGCCAGGCTGATGTCCCGGAGGTATTCGTTGTGTACCGGCGCGTCGTAGCCGATCAGGCGCATCACGCGTACGGTACCCAGGATTCTCGTGCCTTCACGCACCGGCCACCACACGACGAGGGCCATCCGAAGGTTGGCGTCCGTCGCGATCGCCGCTTGAAAGGATTCGAAAAAACGCGGCGTCGTGGGGGCGTCGTCAAGCGGCATGCTGAACCCGTTCCAGGCCACGAGATTCCGGGTGTAGTCGTAGAGCTCGATTGACGTATTGCGGGCGACGTCGAGTTGAGTGAAATAGTCGATCAGCTCGACCGGTCCGGACGGAACGTCCGTGCGGGATCGAACGCGCAGTCCCCGGACGACGATCGGAGCGTTCGCGACCTGCCTGGCCCGAACGAGCATCTCGTCTTGCATGTCGTTGAACCGCGCCTCAATCTCGTCGAGCGCCGCCGTCACGGCTTCCCGCTGATGATCCTCGGCGCGGTCGGCCAGGTAGTCGACGTACAGGTCCCGCGCAAACCAGGTCAGGGGAATGAGGGCCACCAGAATGCCTGCGACGAGGAGGAATCGGCGGAGCCGCACGCCTCCGGACCGCTCCTCGAGGACGGGGGCGCTTTCGTCGCCGGCGGAAGGCTGTGGGTCGAACGACCCCGTCTGAGGTTTCGCCTGTATGGCGTCGTTTTCGGACAAGGTTATCTGTCGATCGATCGCCCGATACGCACTTCACGCAATTCCCAGGCGTCGTCGGCTCTTCGGACGCGAAGGAAGACGGCAAGGGGCAGGTCGCCGGCCGCGTACCAGTACCTGCCGGCTGCGAACCAGTTACCTTCGGAACCGGAGGTCTCATTCAGTACGAGTCGCTCCGGCTCGTATTCGTCGAAGAATGCCTTCAACACGTACCCGGCCTGCGAGCGGCTGAACAATTCGCTGGAGCCGAAGAGGGTAATGTCCAGGCGACGAGCCGAATGACGTATCAGAGCGGCCGCGTCGCCTCGAGCGAATGCACTTTCAAGTAGCGCGATCACGGCCGGCGCATTCGGCGGAGGGACGAGCCCGGTTGCCGTGGTCGACGTCGTCTCTGCGGACGTTTCGCCGGTCACCTGTGCGCACGCGCGCCGGTCGGGCACGGTGATCAGGATCAATAAGGCCACTGCGATAGTGAGGAGCGTGGTCCCGAGGGACGTCGGAGCGCCGGAGGCGCGTTGCTGGATCAATCGCGTCATCATGTACGTTTCGCTTCATCGCAAGTCGATCGTCGTCGCGCAAAAAGCGCACCGGCCGCTTCAGGACGTCTCCGTCGCTCGAGAAGATACCGCCGAGAGGCCCATTTTGTTTAAATCATGGTCCCTCGCCGACGATCATACTGTACAACCACCGTCATCGGTGACCGGAATACTCGTCGGCATCCCCGAACCTCCTTCCAGCGATCACCCGGATTTTTGACATGCCCAGAACGCTCATTACCGGCGGCGCCGGATTCATCGGATCTCACCTCTGCGACCGACTCATTAACCAGGGGCACGAAGTCATCTGCGTCGACAATTTCATCACGGGCTCACCCGACAACATCGCACACCTCATCGGCCATGAGCGCTTCCTGCTCATCGAACTCGACGTGACGAACTACGTCTACGTAGAGGGATCGCTCGACTACGTCCTCCATTTCGCCAGCCCCGCTTCGCCGGTAGACTACCTGAAATATCCCATCCAGACCCTGAAGGTCGGAGCACTCGGAACGCACAAGGCTCTCGGCCTCGCCAAGAACAAAAACGCTCGCTTTCTGCTGGCTTCCACGAGTGAAGTCTACGGAGACCCGCTCGTCCATCCACAACCTGAGAGCTACTGGGGAAACGTAAATCCGACCGGTTACCGCGGTGTCTACGACGAAGCCAAGCGCTTTGCGGAGGCGATGACGATGGCGTATCACCGCTATCACGGCGTCGATACGCGCATCGTGCGCATCTTCAATACGTTCGGACCACGAATGCGGTTAGACGACGGGCGTGCTCTGCCCACGTTCATGCATCAAGCGCTCGCCGGTGAATCGTTGAGCGTGTTCGGAAAGGGTGACCAGACACGGTCGTTCCAGTACGTCGACGATACCGTCGAAGGTATCATCCGACTTCTGATGAGCGACGTCACGGAACCCGTCAACGTCGGCAATCCCGATGAGATCACCATCCTGGACTTCGCCAAAGAGATCATCGAATTGACCGACAGCCAGAGTGAGATCATCTTCGAACCGCTACCGGCCGACGACCCGAAAATCCGGCAGCCGGATATCGCAATCGCCCGCGAGCGCCTCGACTGGGAACCCCGGTACAGCCGGCGAGACGGGTTGAAGAAGACGCTGGACTACGTGAAAGGGCAGCTCGCCTCCGCCTGAGGGTGCGAGTGTCCGGTTGTTTTAATCTATGGCAAGATATATTTTCCGACCCGGCCGCAGAAGTCAGCCGCGCAACCGCTTAGAATTGTTGATTATCGGTAAAAGATGCCCCAAACGTTCATGGGCAGCCGCGCCTACGGTCCCTTCTCCATCGTTTACATGTCGGAACGACGCCACTCCTCCGTTCACGGGACCACGGGATGCCTCGACGACACCGGTACGCTCTGCCGAACCCGGCAGCCGGTCGCTCGGCACGAGCGATGTTCAGGCTTCGCGCGACGTCTTCACCGCCGATAACCAACTCTCGGCACCCTTATTGCTTTTCGATTCGTCGGGCCCACCTACCGCTCCACGTTTTAGTTTCAGTATACAGGGCTAACCATGCCGTCCAGCTCCAGACAACCTCATCTCGCCCGGCTCGAGGCCGAGGCCATCTACATCATGCGCGAGACGGCCGCTCAGTTCGAGCGCCCCGTCCTGATGTTCTCGGGCGGCAAGGACTCCATCGTCATGGTTCATCTCGCGCGAAAGGCCTTCTGGCCGGGGAAGGTTCCGTTCCCGCTCTTGCACGTGGATACCGGACACAACTTTCCGGAGGCGCTTGCATTTCGTGACGAGTTGATCGCCAAAATCGGGGCACAGCTGATCGTTCGTTTCGTCCAGGATTCCATCGACAAGGGGCGCGTGAAGGAGGAGGATGGACCGAATGCCAGCCGTAACGCGCTTCAAATCGTCACACTGCTGGACGCTTTAGTGGAATTTAAATTCGATGCCGCGATCGGAGGCGCCCGCCGGGACGAGGAGAAGGCGCGCGCGAAGGAACGGTTTTTCTCGCACCGTGACCGTTACGGACAGTGGGATCCCAAGAATCAGCGACCGGAGCTGTGGAGTCTCTTCAACGGCCGAAAGAATGCCGGTGAGCATTTCCGGGTTTTCCCCCTCAGCAATTGGACCGAACTCGACGTGTGGCAGTACATTCTCGAGGAAGACCTCGAGATTCCTTCGATCTATTTTTCCCACGAGCGAGAAGTCGTCGAGCGCGACGGTGTGCTCCTCGCCAAGAGCGAATTCCTGACTCTGCTCGACGGCGAGAGATACGAGGCCCGAATCGTACGCTTTCGAACCGTAGGGGACATGACGTGCACCGGGGCCGTCGTGTCCGATGCGACGTCCCTGCAGGACATTATCGAGGAGGTCGCCTCCGCTCGCGTAACCGAACGCGGTGCTCGAGCCGACGACATGCGGTCCGAAGCCGCAATGGAGGACCGGAAGCGTAAGGGATATTTTTAGGAACCGTTTCAACGTTCACTGTTCGTCCGCTGCGACGCCCGTCTCGGAATCCGTCGCAACGCATAATGAGCCTTCGACACATCATGGACCTACTCAGGTTTACCACGGCAGGCAGTGTAGACGACGGCAAGTCGACGTTGATCGGTCGCCTGCTTTACGATTCCAAGTCGATCTTTCAGGATCAATACGAAGCGATCGAGAGGGCGAGCGCGGCGCAAGGCAACGGCGAAGTCAACCTCGCGCTGTTGACCGACGGACTTCGGGCCGAGCGTGAGCAAGGGATCACTATCGACGTGGCGTACCGTTACTTCGCAACGCCGCGCCGAAAGTTTATTATCGCAGACACGCCGGGACACGTTCAATATACGCGGAACATGGTCACCGGGGCGTCGACCGCCGAGCTCGCCGTCATTCTCGTCGATGCCCGGAACGGCGTGCTGCAACAGTCGCGTCGTCACGGCTTCATTTCCTCACTCCTCCAGATCCCTCACATGCTCGTCGCCATCAACAAGATGGATCTGGCGAATTATTCAGAGGAGACCTATTACGAGATCGTCGCCGAGTATCGAGATTTTGCCGAACGTCTCGACATTGACGACATCGTCTTCATTCCGATCTCCGCGCTGAAGGGCGACAACGTCGTCACGAAAAGCGAGGCGATGCCATGGTACGACGGCCCCACCGTCCTCCACTATCTGGAGACGGTCAAGGTCGGCGCCGACCGCAACATGGTTGACTTTCGATTTCCAGTCCAGTACGTCATTCGGCCCGATCAGACGTTCAGGGGCTACGCGGGACAGGTTGCCTCCGGGACCGTTACGCCCGGCGAAGAGGTTACGGCCCTACCGTCTCAAAAGAAGAGTCGGGTCCAATCCATCGTCGACATGGTTGGGGCGCGCGACGAAGCTCGTCCCGGCGAATCCATCGTGATCACGCTCGAAGACGAACTCGACGTCAGCCGGGGCGACATGATCGTGCGAAGCCGAAATCTCCCTCAGGTTGCACGCTCGCTCGACGCGGACGTATGCTGGATGGGCGAGGAGCCTCTACGTACGGACCGGCCCTACGTTCTGCAGCACACGACCCGTACCGTTCAGGCCTACGTATCGAAGATCATCTACCGCATTAACGTCGATACGCTCCATCGCGAGCAGGCGGAGACGTTCGAGCTCAACGAGATCGGTCGTATCGAAGTGGAAGCCGCCGACCCGCTGTTCGTCGATGCCTACAAGATTAACCGCGAGACCGGAAGCTTCGTGCTGATCGATCCGCATACGAACACGACCGTAGCGGCGGGCATGATTCGTGGATCGGGTCAGGGGGTGACACCCGTCGGGCAGGACGTCGAAGACCAGACGTCCGCGCGGAAGAAGTCTCCGGACGTGGTCTGGGAAGGCCTGAACATCGGACGTGAAGAACGGGAGGTACGCAACGGCCACAAGTCCGCCGTGCTGTGGTTCACGGGTCTTTCAGGATCCGGAAAGTCGACCTTGGCCCGAGCGGTGGAACGACGCTTGTTTGCGGACGGTCTACACACCATGATGATCGATGGCGATCACGTCCGGCACGGTCTTAACGGCGATCTCGGATTCTCGCCGGCGGATCGTACGGAAAACGTCCGCCGCGTCAGTGAAGTGGCACGACTCTTCTTCGAGCAGGGGTCCATCACGCTGTGCTCTTTCGTTTCGCCGTATAGAGAGGATCGCGAATACGCGCGTCGCCTGGTACCCGCGGATCGATTTTTCGAAATCCACGTCGATTGCGACATCGAAGTCTGCAAGAAACGTGATCCGAAGGGACTTTATGAGCGCGCGGAGAGAGGAGAGATAGCGAGCTTTACCGGCGTGTCGGCCCCGTACGAGGTGCCCGAGCAGCCTGAGTTGACCCTGCACACCGATGACCAGACCGTGGCGGAGTGTGTGGATCTAGTGGTAGATTTGCTGGGGAAGCGCGGAATCATTCGTGTGACGTAGGGCGTGAGGATCCGGGGTCAGCCGGACTGACGTCCCCATCCCGCGAAATACGTACTAACGTCGCCCGTCCTAACGTCTCCCCGTCTCCTCGTTCCACGTTCAACCGTCCTTACGTCAATGTCCTTTCACGCCTGGTTCACGCTTGCGGCCATCGGCGGTCTGATCGTCGCGCTCGTCCGCGAAGTGGCGCGAGTCGACCTCATCGTGCTGACCGTCTTAGGCGTCCTGCTCGTAGGCGGCGTCATGTCGCCGGGCGAGGCGTTTGCCGGCTTCTCCGATCCCGCCGTAATAACCGTCGCATCGCTGTACGTCGTGGCGGCGGGCATCCACCGGACCGGCGTGCTCAGTTCGATCGATCGACTGCTGGCGCCGAAGGAATCCTCGCTGGCCGGACTGTTACTACGATCGACGGCGCCCACGGCGTTCATGTCGGCGTTTCTGAACAACACGCCGGTCGTGGCCATGTTGATGCCGCGACTGCAAGCGGTGGCGCAAAAGAAGGGAATCCCCGTCTCGAAACTGTTGATGCCGTTGTCATTCGCGGCGATTGCCGGTGGGATGATCACGCTCATCGGGACGTCGACGAACCTGATTGCGTCCGGACTTCTTCGCGACGCCGGCTATCAGGGATTCGGGCTGTTCGAGTTCGCGTGGATAGGTATCCCTGTCGCCGTGTTCGTAATCGTGTTCCTCTCCCTGGTCGGGCATCGCTTGCTTCCCGATCGTCAGCCGGATGGTCTCGGCGACGTCGACGCCGCGCGGGACTATCAATTCGAACTTCGGATTCCCGGGCGATCCCCACTCGACGGTAAGACCGTCTCGGAGGCACAACTCAGGTCGCTTGGTGACGCTTATCTCGTCCACATCCAACGCGAAGGACGCTTCATCGCACCGGCTGGGCCGGACGAACTTCTGCTCTCGTCGGACGTCCTCACTTTTTCCGGTAAGGCGGCGGCGATGCAGCGTCTCATGGAACAGACGGATCTCCAAGCCAACGTCGACGGTCCCCCGATGCACGATGGGCAGACCGACATTCCGCTTTACGAGGCGGTCGTTTCAGCCACGTCCGACCTGGTTGGCAAAACGCTCAAGGACATCAGCTTCCGTGAAAAGTATCAGGGCGTCGTCCTGGCGATTCATCGCCAGAATCAACTCCTGCGCGGCGCACTCGGAAACGTGCCGATCGAGCCCGGCGACCTTCTGGTAATCGAGGCCCGCAAAGGATTTGACCGAAACTGGAGCCAGAGCCAGGGCGACTTCTATCTCGTCGCGCCCAAGACGGAAATTCGCCAACGCCTAAGCAAGAAGGCGCCGATCGCTCTGGGCCTTCTCGCGGGCATGATCATCTTGAACGTCACGGGAGTGCTGCCTCTCGCGACGGCCGCCTTCACGGCCGCCCTCGGTACGCTTCTTTTCGGCTGCCTTCGTGGGCAAGAGCTTCGCAAGTCGATCGATTTTACCGTGATGCTCACCATCGCCGGTGCCTTCGGTATTGGAAAAGCCGTGGAAGCGAGCGGGCTCGCATCGATCATGGGCCACGGTCTCGTGACGGCGCTACCGGGGTTTAGTCCGATGATCGTCGTCGCGACGCTGTATGTCATCACCGTGCTCCTCACCGAAATCATCACGAACAATGCCGCCATCGTCGTGATGCTGCCCATCTCGATTGCCGCTGCCGTCGATCTCGGAGTAGACGTGCGAGCGGTGGCGTTGACGGTCACGATTGCCGCGTCCGCCGGATTTTTGTCACCCCTTGGCTACCAAACCCACTTGATGGTAATGGGGGCGGGCGGCTATCGATTCAAAGACTTTTTCCGCGCCGGACTTCCGGTGTCGATCGGCGTGATGGCGATCACCCTGGCGATCGCTTATTTGAGCTGGTTCTGACATGAAATCGGCCGCCGGTTAACCCCACGAGGCGAACCGGGGTGCCTACGATAACGAAGAGCCCGACGTCCTATGCGACTCGATAGGGTACGTCGCTCGCGCCTGAGAACACGGCCGAGATCGCTTCGGCGCACATGTGCGACATCTTCGTTCTCGTTTCCAGGGTCGCACTTCCCAGGTGTGGCGCCAGCACCACGTTCTCGAGGTCGACCAGTCCCGGGTGAACCCGCGGCTCGTGCTCGAATACGTCGAGACCTGCTCCCCCGATCGTACGAGCCCTCAATGCCGAAACGAGCGCATCTTCTCGAACCACGGGTCCTCGTGCGGTATTGACGAGAATGGCGTCGGGCTTCATCATTTCGAGGGCATGCGCATCGATTAGATGATGGGTCTCGCGCGTCAGATTGCAGTGCAGAGAGATGGCGTCGCTCTCTCGAAGCAGCGTATCCATCGACACATAACGCGCCCCGAGAACGCGTTCAGTCGTCGGGTTGGCGCGGGTCCGATTGTGATAAATGACCCTCATACCAAAACCGATCGCCCTTCTTGCCGTAGCCGAACCGATTCGCCCCATCCCGATAATTCCCAGCGTCTTTCCTCTAAGATCCCTACCGAGCAGTAGTCCGGCTTCCCAGCGAGTAAATCGTCCGTCCCGCACGTACTGATCGGCCGGCTTGATACGACGGGCGACCGCCAGAAGCAGCGCGAAAGCGAAGTCTGCAGTAGCGTCGGTCAAGACGTCGGGCGTATTCGTCACGACGATCCCTTGCCTGCGCGCCGCTTCCACGTCAATGTTATCGTAGCCCACCGCGAATTGTGCGATCACTTTGAGATTCGAACAGCCCTCGAGTACACGCGCGGTCACCGGATCCGAAAGAAGCGTGATCAGCCCGTCTGCATCGCGGGCCGCGTCGACGAGCTCGTCTTCGGTCGGACCATGGGATTCGAACTCGAGGACTATCACTTCATGATCCTCCAGAAGCGAGAATCCGTCGGAAGGTATGGGCCGGGTGACGACGACTTTCATGCGGACTAGCGCT
>CAZMXY010000038.1:18946-26309 GCA_964570345.1 uncultured Rhodothermales bacterium
GAATCCGTCGGAAGGTATGGGCCGGGTGACGACGACTTTCATGCGGACTAGCGCTTTGTTTCGTGAGCGACGGCGGCTGGCGTGCCTGTAGTAGGAGGGTAACGAGGCGCTTGGAGAGGCGCCGAGCGCCGTCTGAACCTATGACACCGAAACGGCACTTTTCCGATCGGATTCCACAATCGACACCTTGACGATGAGGTGGCCCATTTCTTGCATACCGGCCTGAATTCGCTGATTTAGCCCCCTTCGATTGTTACCGGGATGTGATATCAACATATTATTCACAGTGCGGGGAACGTCGGGCGAAAAAGTTTTCCGCGGAAATAGATCGGTCGCAGGAAGGACGGATCGTTCCACCTCGACCGACTCACTTCAAGTAGACACGCGTCACTCCGGCACCCCCTTGATCCCAGGGGGCTTCTTCGAAGGAGGAAACGTCCTCCCGTCGGCCCAGATAGTCGTGGATCGCGTTGCGCAGCGCGCCCGTACCCGTACCGTGGAGAATCTCCAAGTTGACTACGTTTGCCGCCAACGCGTCGTCGATCATCCGCATGACGGAATCAAGGGCCTCATCGACCCGAAAGCCCCGGAGGTCGAGGCGGCGTCGAGCCGACAGTCGCGAGGTACCGCCCCCGGTGGATTCGACGCGGCCCAACCGCACCCTCTGCTTGCGCCTACCGCCAACCTTCCTTAGCCGATCAATATCCGCGCGGACACGCATGCGGTCGAAGCTGATCACCGCCTCGCCGCGGTCGATTTCCAGTACTTCGGCCGCGGTGGAACCATCGTCGAGCACGACCTGATCGCCGACTTCGATCGGGCCGGAAGGCCGTGCCTCTTCGCGAGCCGTTTCTTCCGGCGGACCAGACCCTTCAGGGCCGCCGGCGAACGCGGTTTCCGGCGTTTCACTTGGCGTCTCTATTCCCAGGCGCGCCGTTACCTGCTCGTGAAAACGCTCGAGCTCGTGACGCGCGCCTTGCGTCGCCTCCTTCTCGGCCTCCGCCTCTCGTATCTCGCGGATCGTATGCTCAATTCGTGCATTCGCGGACGAGACGATGCGTTCCGCCTCCTCCAGCGCCCGCCGGCGGATTTCGTCCCGCTCACGTCGCAGCTTCTCGGCTCGTCTCTGGTACTGCTCCCGCTCGTTAACCGCCTGACGGATCTCCTCCTCTGCCGCCGCCAGCCGGGTATCGAGCTCCTGCGTGCGCGATTCGAACGTCGTGATCAGACTTTCCAACGTGGCTTTCTGTTCGCCCACCAACGACCGGGCCCTCTTCAAAATCTCGTCGTCCAAACCGATACGACGCCCGATTTCAAAGGCGTACGACGATCCTGGTACACCCGGCTGAAAGCGATACGTCGGACTTAGCGTCGCCTGGTCGAATTCCATCGAGCCGTTGTCGACGCCATCGGTCTCATGGGCGAAAACTTTTAACGTACCGTGATGAGTCGTCGCGATCGTCCGAGCACCGAGACGCGTCAACCGTTCCAGGACGGCCTGCGCCAGAGCCCCGCCTTCGGCAGGATCGGTTCCTGTGCCCGCCTCGTCGATCAAAACGAGGCTCCGCTCCCCGGCCTTGCCGAGCATCCGCTTCAGATTGGATACGTGCGAGCTAAACGTGGACAAATCCTCCTCGATGGACTGCTCGTCGCCGATGTCGACGAACAACTCGTCGAACACCGAGAATTCGGAGTTCTCGTCGGCGGGAATCGGAAGACCGTAGGAAACCATGAGGGCAAAGAGACCAACCGTCTTCATGGCGACGGTCTTGCCGCCTGCGTTAGGTCCGGTGATGATCAGGGTTCGATGGTCTTGGCCGAGCGAAAGATCGAGCGGCACCACTTCGCGTGCACCATCGATCGGCTGCATTGCACGAAAGTGAAGCTGCAGCACAGGATTCCGAGCCCGAACGAGCTCGATCGTCCCGGTATCGTTTACACGAGGAACGACGGCCGCCGTCTCGTTCGAGAGGCGAGCTTTTGACTGCAGGAGATCGAACCTCGCCAAAGACCGTAAATTGCCTCGAAAGTCGTCGATCCTGCCGCGAATTTCGGCCGTCATCTCTCGCAGGATACGCTCCACCTCGCGGCGCTCCTCACCTTCCAGCTCGCGGACTTCGTTGTTCAGGTTCAAACACGTCGCCGGTTCGATATAAACCGTTTGACCGCTCGCGGAGGTGTCTTGCACGAAGCCTTCGATCTTTCGCTTCGCTTCGGCACGAACCGGAATAACCATCCGGCCGTTGCGAATGGTAGGTTGCTCCTCCATCGCGTATCCGCCTTTCACTGCCGTGCGGAGCTCTCGCTGCAACGATTCGCGCAATTCAGCTTGTCGCTGCACGATCAACTTCCTGAGGCGTCGGAGTTCCGGCGAAGCATCGACCCGGATACGTGCTTCCGTGTCTATGATCTCGTCAATTCGATGCTCGAGCTGCGGTATCGGTACGATACGCGTTGCGACCCGAGAGAGACCCGGAAACTTTCCGGCTCGGTGTCCGAAATAATCACGTAGCCGGCGAGCCGTCACGAGGGTCTGGCGGAGGGCGTCGATCTCCTCCGGATTCAGCATCGACCCTTCAGGCGTCGCCCGCCGGATGGCAGATCGCACGTCAATGACTCGGTCTAACGGAATGGGCTCGTCGAACCGAAGCGCTCGTTGGAACTCGCTGACACGATCGAGCTCCCCACGAATCCACTCCGGCTCACTCGACGTTTTCATTCCCGCCAATCGATCCCTACCCAGGCCGCTCAGCATGAGATCGTCCAACCGCCGTCGCAGGACGTCGAATCCGAGCTTCGATTCAACCGTGTTAGGGTAGACGTCCATTAACTACGGAAGACGGACGACGTCGCCGCACGTGAAGTGACGCCCGACGCGCTCCATTTTTCTACTTAGCCGAGTTCCGAATGGTCACCGACGTTCACGCGACGCAGGTTCGGACTCACCTTCGCGTACCGACCGATGAGGGAATCTTTTAGATTCGCATTCTCGACGGTGGCGTGCGCGAAGACGATGGAGTCCCTGACCACAGATCCGAGTATTCGCGCATCCTCCTCGACCGAGACGTATGGACCCACCACGGAATTCTCTATGCGTGCCCCGGGCCCAATATAGACCGGATCCAGGAGGACACTGTTTTCAACGAAACCGAGCCGCCGGTCGTCCTTCTCCTTCTCGAGGATGTGCCGAGTAGTCTCCATGAGAGCCGTGATGGTTCCGCAATCCAACCATTCCGTGACGGTCGCCGTCTTGACTACGGCGTTGTGTTTGATCATCCGATCGAACACGTCGGTCAATTGGAACTCACCCCCATGTCCGCGAACGTCGTCCCCCATCAGCTCCTTTATCATCCGGCGAAGGTTAGCAAGATCACGGACGTAATAGATGCCGATCAGCGCTTCATTAGAAATGGGCTCTGACGGCTTTTCGACGAATTCGACGATTCGATCGCCTTCTCTGACGGCGACCCCAAAACGGCTGGGATCGTCGACGTACTTGACCCACGCCACGACGTCCGCATCCTCGAGATCGACGCCCGGTTCCATGTCGAACACCGTATCTGCGAAGACGACGATGCCGTCTCCTTCGAGACGGTCGCCGGCACAATACACCGCGTGAGCCGTCCCTTCGGCACGCTCCTGCACGCCGAATGCCGCCCTCATTCCGTATCGCCCGCAGATGTCACGGAGCTGCCGATAGACGTCCTCGCCGAAATCAGGTCCGAGGACGAACACGCCCTCTTCGAGGTTCGCCGGCAGGACTCGATTGAACGTGTCGACGATTCGCTCGACCATGCTCTTTCCTTTGACGCTGATCAACGGCTTAGGGGTCACGTGCGAGTGCGGTCGAACGCGGGTGCCTCGACCCGCCATCGGAATGACAAGCTTCATTGGGCTGTTTTCGGCTGATGCATTGGTGAACGACGCCGCGTGTCGAGCGGTGCGGATTTAGGGCGAGGCGCCTCCGCTTCAAATACCCAGCGCAAAAGATCACGTGTCACCGAGCTCGAATCCAGTCCTAAACAATAGATTTTGACTAAGATCGTCGTACGTGCTGTGCGTCGGCTGTCCACGCAACTCTACACTTTCGACCAATCGTCCGTTCGAATCCTGCGTCGGTCGTCTCGGCCGGTATCACGATTATTACTCGTGTTACGAATCGTTAAAAGTATTCCAGGCGTGGAAATAAAGAGAGGCCTCGAGGTATAGCCCTCGTGGAGCCAAGAGGGCGCAAAGGTCGAGCACGACGTGCACGTAGGCCTGGGATCACATGCATCTCGTGCTTTGTCGACATCCCCGCATGAACTGGCATTAAGCTTGACTGATTCAAGAAGCGAACAGAATTTCAAAGCATCCATCAAAGGGAGGTTCATGAGTCATGCTACATAGAACGGCAAATCGCGGCGCGGTGCTCGCAATCACGGGCCTGTTAGCTCTCAGTATGAGTATCGTTGGTTGCTCGAATTTGAGCAAAACGGAAAAGGGCGCGGCTATCGGAGCAGGTGCCGGAGCGGTCATTGGCGGCGCCGTAGGTGCCAAATATGGCAGCACGGCCAAAGGCGCGATCATCGGCGCTGCCGTCGGTGGAACGGCAGGTGCCATCATCGGCCAGCAGATGGACAAGCAGGCCCGTGAACTCGAGGAAGATCTGGACGGCGCGGAGGTCGATCGCGTCGGCGAAGGAATCGCCGTCAAGTTCGACAATAGCTTGATGTTCGATTTCGACTCCGCTCAGCTGCGCCCGAGTGCCCGGACCGAGTTGTCGAAGCTCGCCTCGAATCTCCAGAAGTATCCTAATACCGATCTGGTAATCGTCGGCCACACGGATTCCGTCGGATCGGACGAGTACAACCTGGGATTGTCACAGCGTCGGGCCAACGCCGCGCAGAGCTACTTGATAGCGCAGGGTGTATCGGCCGGCCGAATGACGACGGTCGGTAAAGGCGAGCGCGAGCCGATCGCTTCCAATGAGACCGACGCCGGTCGCCAGGAGAACCGTCGAGTCGAGGTCGCGATCTACGCGAATGAGGAGTTCCGCGAAGAGGTTGCGCAGAACTAACCCCGAACCATCACCTACGGGAGGTCCGTCGATCGGAGCTCGAGCGCCGGCGACGGCCTCAAAGAATCGGAACGCGAAAGGGCGCTCCGCCTGAAAACCGCCCTCGGCTATCGACGCCAGGGCGGTTTTTTATTTGTCTGACCTAGAGAATCGCCTCAACACACACCCTATCGTGGACGTGATTAGTTCCGGCATCTTCGGAGCTTCCTTCGTAGCATAACGGTTACGAAGGTATGTACCGGAGTGCTGGCTGAATGAGCGATCGTTTACCGACGACCTATGGATTCCTCCGCAAGAAACCCCGAGTCCCATGACGAGAAGTTGGCAGATACGCCGTCGCCACTTGGCGATCGCGAGCGCCGCCCATCCGGAAAATCGGCCGGTTCGATGTCGGATGGAGAAGTGCATGCGTGGCACCAGATCCATACTCGTGACATGTGGCGCATATTCCGCATCATGGCGGAATTCGTAGATGGTTTCGACAAACTGTCGCGGCTCGGTCCCTGTGTGTCGGTCTTCGGTTCAGCCCGGACGAAGCCGGATCACCCTTACTATAAGCTGGGGGAAGAGGTCGGCCGCCGACTCGTCGAGCGGAATTACGGGGTTATCACCGGCGGGGGACCCGGAATCATGGAAGCGGCCAACAAAGGTGCTCGTGATGCCGGCGGAATGTCGATCGGCCTAAATATCGTCGTGCCGCACGAACAGGAGGGCAATCCGTATGTCGACCGTGATAAGTCCATCGATTTCAACTTTTTTTTCGTCCGAAAGGTCATGTTCGTCAAGTATGCCATGGGCTTCATCGTACTTCCAGGGGGATTCGGCACGATGGACGAGCTATTCGAGTCCTTGACGCTCATCCAAACGGGTAAGTCAACCCGATTCCCCGTCGTCCTACTGGGGAGCGACTTCTGGGGAGGCATGGTGGAGTGGCTCTCCGAGTCCGTACTGGGAGCCGGACATATCTCTCCTCGGGACCCGAACCTTTTCACGCTGACGGACGATCCGACGGAAGCCGTCGAGATTATCGATGCGTTCTACCGGGACCATGCGATGGTCCCCAACTTTTGAATCTCGCAGCGTCCTGTGCCGTGAATCCTCGATCGGCTTTCGTTGTATACGGATGGCGTGCAGGCGAGAAGACACTTGCGGCGTTGCGGGATCGAGCCGGACGAACCTTTTATCAGGGAGCGCAGGACGCCCGCCGACGCCGTTTTGCTCGCGTGGGATACGCAAGTGAGCCGGTTGCGGTGTCAAGCGGCGTGTCTTGTTTTTTTTGTCAAAAAGTACTTGCTTGGCATAGTTATCGCGATGTCGTACACGCAATCGGTCGGGCACCAAATCCTTTATTAGCCGATAGATACGAATAGCCCACAGCCAGTAACCTAAAGAACAGAAATTGTAAACACCATGATTAGCAAGCGTCTCAGATCGTTCTCACTCGCGATGCTGCTGGCCTTTTTGGTCGGCGGCTTGACCTCGACTCCGGTACTCGCCCAAGAGTATAAGGAGGCGTATAACGCTGCGATTGAGGCAGCAAAGGCCAAGAATTACACGGTGGCCTATACGGAATTTACGAAGGCAGCCCGACTCGCCGACGAGGCCGGTGACAGAGACATCGCCCAGCGAGCCCGAAAAGTCGCCGCTCAGATCGACTACAATACGGGTAAGCAACTCGTGGCGGCTGAGAATTATGACCAGGGTCTTGCACGTTTCGAGCAAGGCATCAAGCTGTTCCCGCAGTACGCGAACAATTACGCGGGCAAGGCCCTCGCTCTGAAGAAACTTGATCGTGACGAAGACGCCATTAAGGCGTATCAGGAATTGATCGAGTACGGGAAGGCCAACAATGACGCGCAGGCCGTTCGTGAAGGTGAGAAGGGCATTCGCGACCATTACATCTATCTCGCCTCTTCGGCCCTCGGCCGCAGGGCCGAGCCGTCTGCCAGCGATGCGCGGGAGGCCATCGGCCACATCGAGAAGCTTCAGGAATTCGTCGAGGCAGACGCCGACGTGTATTTCTATCTGGCAGCCGCCAACAATTCGTTAGGCAATTACGAGGAGGCGATCCGGAATGCCGACCGGGCGCTTCAGATTCACTCCGGCAGCCGGTCTGACGCGGCGAAGATCCACTTCGTCAAGGGTGAGGCGCTGATGTATAACGGCAACACCGCGGCCGCTAAGGAGTCGTTCCAGAATGCCACGTTCGGCAGTTACAAGAGCTTGGCCGAACATTATCTGGAGACGCTCTAGTTCAGCTCGTCGTCCATCGAGGCCCCATCGGCTTACGTCCCTACGGCAAAG
>CAZMXY010000039.1:0-3417 GCA_964570345.1 uncultured Rhodothermales bacterium
GCGACGCGCCCGCTATCCCACAAAAGACTGTCGGCACGCTCTAACTGCTCACGCGCGGTCGCCGTCTGGATCTGGTAGGCGGTCTGCACGGCGCCGCGCTCGTCCGACTGAAGCTGCCAGCTCAGCCGCGGACGCTGGACGTCGATGCCGATGGGATCAACGTGGTACTCGGCGCGAAGGTGTACGGGCAGGACAACCGCGCGATCATGTACGGGCACAGCGGCCGCGCGATCATGTACGGGCAGGACAGCGGCCGCGCGATCATCCATTCCGGTGCGGGGGACGTCCGAACCGATCAGCGACGTTCCGATCAGAAGAACGAGCGAGGAGAAAAGGGTATGCATCGTGCCGCTCGTGGCAGCGTAACGTTTCGGGGGTTGCGAAGACGATGCATCATATTAGGCGTCGGCGGCGGATCGTGCAAGCGGCGGGCATCCGAGCACCTCATACGCATCTGATTCGGAACCACGAACGTTCGGACGCTCCGAGCATCCAACGCTCTGCCCATCCGACGGTCCGCGCACGCTCTGCCGTAAAGTCGGCACACGTAGACTCCGGACGCAAGGAGTAGCCGCAGGCGGCGGGGAAGTTAGGCGCAGGACCTTAAGGTGTCTTATTCAGAAACCAGGCACCCAACGGATCGTCGCAATGAGACGCACTTCGTATGTATCCCGCACGCGATGGAAACGACAGCGCAAGATCGAATCGCCTACGCGCCGCGCCGTTTCACGATCGACGAATACTACCGTATGGCGGACGTCGGCATTCTCAACGAAGGCGACCGTGTAGAGCTGATCGACGGATGCATCGTAGTTCGGGAGCCACCCAGCCCTCCGCACGCCGGGCATATCACGCGTCTGATCCACCTCTTCGGCGCCCTCTTGGATGATCGGGTGCTCGTAAACGCACAGAATCCCATTCAGATCGACGAGTACAATCATCCCCAGCCGGATATTGCTCTCCTCCGGCCGCGCGAGGATTTCTACGAGACGGCTCATCCAACGCCGGCCGACGTCTATCTACTGGTCGAGGTCGCGCTCACGTCGTTGCGCGGCGATCACCAAGAGAAAGTCCCGCTGTACGCCCGCTCCGGCATCCGTGAGTTGTGGATCGTAAATCTGCGGGAGGGGCTCGTCGAGGTATACCGCGAGCCTTCGGAGGACGGCTATCTCCGCATCCTCAAGCTTGCGCCTGGTGCGTCTCTTTCGGTCGAGGCGTTCACGGATGTCGTGCTTCCGGTCGGCAAACTCATCCGTCCGCGTGAGCCTTCGTAATTCGTCGACGCGAGCGCCGGCAATTCAATAGACACAGATCGCTTGGAGCAAGAGCAGTCGCCCATCGAGGCTGGATCGACGCAAGCGCCGGCGCCCGCGCGATTGTCACCGGATCGTTATGTACCTGAGGGCGACTCGCGTTGCGCCGGTGCGCCGTCGGACAGTATCATGCCCGGTCGTCCCCTGAAATGTTCGGAATGTGATCGTAATGCGCCCCGTTCGCCGAGAGTCGGTACCGAAATCCCCTGTTCTTGAAAGTCATAGAAGTGACGGGCATTTCCGACGCCTGTTGGACAAGCTGCCTGCCGCGGCCTACCTCTGCGACGAGGAGGGCCTCATCACGTACTTCAACCATCACGCCGTTGCCGTCTGGGGCCGCGCGCCGAAGCTGAACGATCCCGTCGACCGGTTCTGCGGATCATTCAGACTATTCGATGCCCACGGTTCGCGTATTCCCCACGACGCCTGCTGGATGGCCCTCGCCCTGCAGCACAACCGTGAGTACAACGGCGAGGAGATCGTGATCGAGCAGCCGAACGGCGAGCGGCTGACGGTCCTGGCTCACGCGAATCCTATCCACGACGATGACGACCGGCTAATCGGGGCCGTTAACGTGCTGGTAGACATCACGACGCGGAAGCGCGCCGAGGAGGTATTGAAGGAAGCCGATCGTGCAAAGAACGAGTTTCTGGCGACGCTTTCACACGAGCTGCGCAATCCGCTGGCACCGATCCGCAATGCGGTCCGCGTCTTGCATCGCAAGCGTACGGACGAGCCGGAGGGGCGGCGCGCGCTCGACGTAATCGAACGCCAGATGCAACAGATGACGCGCCTAGTGGATGATCTCCTGGACGTCAGCCGCATCACGGGCAACAAGCTCAAGCTCCGCATCGAGCAGGTTACGCTCTCCGAGGTGCTGGAGGCGTCCATCGAAATCAGCCGGCCGCTGATCGAGGAGGCCGGACACACGTTCGACGTCTGCATGCCTGAAGAAGCCGTCCATCTCGACGGCGACATACACCGTCTGGCCCAGGCCGTTTCAAACCTGTTGAACAACGCCGCCAAGTACACGCCGTCCGGCGGCCGTCTCGAGCTGAAGGCGCGTCGAGTCGGAGACGAGGTCGTCATCTCCGTGCGCGATGACGGCACGGGCATCCAGCCGGAACTGCTGACGCAGATCTTCGACACTTTCACGCAGGGAGACGGCTCGCCCGGTCGGTCGACGGGCGGACTCGGAATCGGCCTTCCGCTCGCGAAACGCGTCATCGAGATGCACGACGGAATGATCGAAGCCCGAAGCGAGGGTCCGGGGATGGGAAGCGAATTCGTCGTCCGGCTACCGGCGCGAGGTGCGGCCGTATCCGACGGCGCCGCCGACCTCGTCCGTGCGAAGCTCGTCGATCCGAGCGGCGCTCCGGCAAAGGAAATCTTCTCGGCGAACAACGGGCACGACGGGACGTCAACGTCCGAGATGGCCAGGCAGCGCGTGCTGGTGGTCGACGACAACAAGGACGTGGTCGAGAGTACGATGCTCCTCCTGGAGCTGATGGACATCGACGTGCGCTCGGCCGCCAGCGGCCGCGAGGCCCTGGATCTTGCTGAAGACTTCCGGCCGCACGTCGTTCTGCTCGACATCGGCATGCCTGACATGGACGGCCTGGAGACGGCGCACGCCTTCCGGCAGCGACCCTGGGGACGAACTGCGAGGCTCATCGCCGTGACGGGCTGGGGCCAGAAGGAGGACATCCTGCGCTCCAAAGAGGCGGGGTTCGACGATCACGTGGTCAAGCCGATGGATCCGGACGCGCTTATGGATCTCCTCCGTCCGATCGACCACGACAACGCCGCCTAGGCCGAGCCTGCGCGCCGCCCGCCTCCCGAGGGCCGGTGAGCGCCCGGCTTCGTCGCGGCTTAATTGTCGTCGCGGCTTGATTGTCGTCTCGGGCTAATCTGTCGTCGCGGCTTGATTGTCGTCTCGGGCTAATCTGCGAGCGATGCGATCCGTGCGCGGAGCTCGGGGCTCACCTCCCGTCCAACTTCCTGCCACAGACTCTTCCAGAGTCCGGCGAGAGTATCCACGTCAAGATCCATGCCGCCCGCGATTTCCACGCCGTCCACGTCCTCCACGTCCTCCCCGTCCTCC
>CAZMXY010000039.1:3517-11132 GCA_964570345.1 uncultured Rhodothermales bacterium
TCTTCACCGTCTTCACCGTCTTCACCGTCTCCCAGAAGTTCCTGTACTTTGATCCGATGCCCGTCGAGCGATGCGTAGACCGCGTCGCGCTCTTCGCGGGTGGGTGCGCCGGCCACCTCCACCATCCGCGCGTAATAGTCGACGCCTCCGCTGAGTAAGAACAGCGCCTTCGCCGCTTGCGGCGAAGACTCCGACGGAACGGGCAGGCCGAGCCGCACGAAAGGGAGCGCCCAGTTGTCCGCCGCAAAGGGGCCGGCGGGGTTGTCGATCCAGATCCACGTGTGGATCATCGCGAGGCGTGTCACCTCCGCGCCGGTGCCATGCATCACGTGATGCCGGTTCCCGAACGCTTCCTCCTCTAGACCGCCCACATGGTAGTGCCAGTCTGCGTCGAACGGAAGATCCGGCGGCGCTTCACCGGAGCGCACGATCGCGGTGTAGGCCGCGCCCGTCAGAACGGCTTTCCCTCCCGACTGCAGGTACGTTAGAACCGGGGGACGTGTCGTATCGAGCGATCCGCGAGCGGCCATGGTGGGATGGATCCAGTGCTCCCTCATGTTCGGCATGTCGGGCCCCATCCGCCGGTACCCGGCGGCGATGGCCGCATCGCGGTCGTGGTAGATCGCCGTCGCGACCAAGGCCTGGCGGATGAAGTCCGCGACTGCCGACTCGCCTGCGATGCCGGCGTCGCCGTGAGGTACCGCATACGTGTGCTGGGCGTGCACGGGCGGCATCGACCCGCCATAAAGAAGGATCGAGATGAGGGCTGCGGGCACCGTGTGTATGATAGAGGCACACTTCGTTGTCATTCTCGTACCCTCAGCTTGTCTTGCCCGTAGACGACCAGGAGGCGGGCTAACAGTTCTTCATCGACGCCCTGAGGATAGCGGGCCAGCGGGCGGAGCGCTTCGAACGCCTCTTTGTTCGGCCGACGGCCACGCACGAGCCGCGGCGACCGGCCAGTCAAATCGACCCGATCGAATGGACGTAAACGGTACGTACGTCAGGGCGCTGCCCGTGAGTAGGATGAGGCTGTCATCTCGCAGTGCGATCAACTCGCCGGTTAGCCTGTGCGAATTGATGACGAGTCTTGTCTCGGTCCCTGCCGGACCCATGTCACGCTCGACCTTCTGTAGGGAGGGTCCGACGTAACAGCCGGCCGGGATGAGCAGGATGACCAGGAGTAACAGCCACGGTTTCATTGGCGTCACCGGACGGGAATTTTCGTGCTCTCGAAACGTGCCTCATACGAAGGCATCACGTCTTTCCAACGCTGGATCGCCAGCAGAAGCGTCTCTGTGGAGGCGTCGAACGGCTTCGGCTCCTCCGCTTCACGCAGCCAGTCCCCCCTTATCCACTCGGTGTAATACCCCTGCGCCGCAATGAAGTACGTCCGATCCAGATCGACGGGCACCAGCTCCGGCGCGAATTGAATCCAGAACCGATCTCCGGGCAGCGTGATGAGGTAATTCTCATCGGGACGGTACCGAGGACGACGTAGTCCGGCGTCCCCTGACTTGTGGTGTGTCACGAACCGCCGGCCCTCACACGTAGCCTTACGCCGCGATTCCGCTTGTGCGTGCCTCATATTACGCGAGCATCTGTATCGCAGACATCGTATTTTCCGAATCGTGATTCAAAAAGGTAGGGCGCTTTTTCGAACTGACATTCAGAAAAGGTAGGTCTTGGCAACGCTCGATGAGCAAGTAGTCTCGTGGAACCCCTGGTGGGCTGACCCGGACGCTATCTACCGCGATCCGCACATTCGGGCCTTCGAGAACGCCGAGGTGAGGTGGGATCCGCCTCTCCTTGGCACGCTTCCACTGACATTCGGAGATACTCACACTCTTCGAGGACCGCGCCAGGCGGGTAAAACGACGCTCATGAAGCGTTTGATCAGAGCTCTGCTCGCTCGTGGGGAATCCCGCGTCTTCTATTTCAGCTTCGATCTCCATCGAGATGCCGATGTTCTCTACGATGCTATTGTACGTGCGAAGAACCTGCATCCGGACCCCTCAGGGCCGTGGTACTTGTTCCTTGACGAAGTAACTTCTGTACCGGAGTGGCAACGAGGCACAAAGGTCGCGTGGGATCAAGGCATCACACGCGACGACGCCATGCTGCTGACGGGCTCATCGGCACACGATCTCAAGTCCGGAGCGGAACAATTGCCCGGGCGCCGCGGAGGCGGATCGGATTTTCTTCATCTCCCGATGTCGTTTCGGGACTTCTGCATCCAGGTAGAAGGAATCTCGCTGCCCATCGAGACATCCGATGTCGAGGGTTTCCTTGAGCCAAGTGGGCGCAACTTGGCTCGGCGCCTCAACCTCTTCCGATCCGAACTTGATCGCGCGTTCCGCATCTATCTCTATGTGGGCGGCTTTCCCGCTGCCGTCAATGACTACCGTGCTATGCCTGAGCGTCGGCCGCAGCCACAAACGGTGCGCATGCTCTGGTCTGCGATTGCCGGCGACATCGCACGGTCCGGCAGAGACCAGACCGCGGCAGCGAAGTTGTTGGAAGAAGTCGCCGTTTCACTCGGCAGCCACCTCAAATGGGACGGGGCGGCGAAGGCGATGGGCATGGCGAGTGGCAACACGGCGCGCGAATATGTCGAGTATCTGTCGGAAGCATTCTCGCTATTGACAGTATTCTTCTGGGATTTGTCGGGCAAGTCCCTACAGCCAAGCAAGCAACGGAAGGTCTATTACAGCGATCCGCTATTAGGCGAGGTCGCGCCCCTCTTAATGCCCGGATCGCGTCGACCGCCTGAGAATGGTATCGTCGAAAACGCAGTTGCCGTCGGGCTCTTTCGATCGGCAGCCCAGGTGCTGATTCAGGCTGATCCGGTGCCGGGCGCCATCGGCTACTGGCGTTCATCCAGGCAACGTGAGTTAGACTTTGTAGTGCCCGCGCGGTCGCATGGGCGGAATGGACGCGTGCCGATCGAGGTGAAGGGAGACAACGGGCCTGACATTGCTCGCGCACGAATCGCAATATCGAAGGCCTTTGGTGACGGTATCGTTGCGTCAAGAACGATCTTCGAGCCGGATGGAGACGTCCCGATTCTTCCCGTACCCGTGCTCCTGGCGGGCTTGGCAGAAGCACCGAGGCGGGTTCTGATCGGATAGATGTCCCTGGAAGCCGACGCCGGCGACGTCGTTCCATAACCGTCATCCCGATCCTCAGGGTGGAGATCAAGCCCTCGCGCACGTAGAGTGAGCCGAATTGCTCGTGATGCCATTTATCGTCTTTGAGGTTAACCCCGATCCAGATCGCCACATGCTTCACCTTTCGGCGGAGGTGCTGCCTTTCGACTGGCAAGCATGGCCATGGCCGGCCTCAATCCAGGACATCGGCTCTTGAATTGAATCCGTAGACGCCGGCCGTCTGCATTTCTTCTGGTATTCCCGGCTACCGTGACATTCCCACCCGGTAAACGTGCCATTCCGCATTTTCCGCCACGTCTGTCCCACGTCCCCTCCAGGCGCCTTGTGATGTGCGATGGGAGACGGAAGTTAGCGAATGGGATATTGGAAGATGGGGATCGAAGATACAAGACGGTCCTTCGGAGCTTGCGACGACGTCGGGGAACGGCGATCCACCAACCGTCGATTCCGCTCCGCTCCATCCGTCGGCCAGCGAAGCTGGCCTCGTGTCCCATCTCCCATCTCCGAAACGAGCCCCGCCCCGCATCCTCCTCGTCGAAGACAACGCTGACTTGCGCACGTACGTGCGGAATCACCTGGAGCGTGATTACGACGTCTTCGAGGCGCGGGACGGCCTCCAGGGTCTCGAACAAGCGCGGGAGATCAAGCCCGACCTCGTGATCGCCGACGTGATGATGCCGCGCATGGACGGCTTCACCCTCACGCGCGAAATCCGGTCGGACGAGGCAATCAACGACATTCCGATCGTGCTCCTCACAGCCAAAGCGGATCTGGATAGCCGGATCGAGGGCTTTGATGAAGGGGCCGACGATTACCTCCCCACGCCCAGCCTGGTGATTCCGCGGGACGGCCGAAACACTTATACTTGGAACGGCTCAGGCTATACCCCTATCGTATATCACTTCGTCGAGAGTACAATAAACAAGCCCGAGCCGCTGGAAGCCGTCTTTGAGAAATGGCTTGCCGACGGCGGGCAATGAGGGCTTCATACACTTTTGGTACCGGCGTACCGCGTTTGGCTATCGGGACGCCTCACGCACGGCGCAGCGTGAGCAGCGTGATCTCCGGCGGGATCCCCACACGCAGCGGCGGGCCGACGGTGCCGATCCCCCGATTCACGTAGAGAAACTGCGCGCCTCGACCGTCGGGGCGCGGTTCGGTATATAGGCCGGCCCACCGCTCGTACCTTAACTGGGCAAGGCTCCAGCGGAGCGGTCCGTACTCGAAGCCGAACTGTCCGCCGTGCGTGTGGCCGCAGAGCATCAGGTCGACGTCGCCGTGATCCGTGCGGACGTGCGAGTCCCAGAACGAGGGATCGTGGGCGAGCAGGATCCGCGGGCTCTCGTCGCCGGGATCGATGCCCGCGACGGCGAGGGGGAGATCTCCGTAGTGCTGGTTGAAACCCGTGTTGTCGGTTCCGATCACGTGGAGCCGAGCCCCGTCGATCGCGAGGGTGCGGTGCGCATTGACGAGCAGGTCGATCGGCGTCGTGCCGATCTGTTCGACGAGCCGGGCCGTCTCGGCGTAGTGGTCGTGGTTGCCGAGACATCCGAAGACGCCGAGATCGGCCTTCAGCACACTCAGCGCCGGCAGGATGCGTGGCGTCTCCGCCGTGTCGGAATTGACGAAATCGCCCGTGACGGCAATCAGATCCGGCCGGAGCTCGTTCACGATCGATACGGCCTCCCACATCGGACGATCGCTGAAGAGCGAGCCCGCGTGCAGGTCCGAGAGCTGCGCGATGGTCATCCCGTCGAAGGCACGCGGCAGCCCGGCGATGGGTACGGCGATCCGATGCACGCCGAAGTCGTAGAGCGTGCGAAAGACGCCGTATCCGGTCATGACGAAAGGAACGGCCGCCGCCGTCCAGCCCATCCGCCGCAGAAACTCGCCCCGGCTCATGGGCTTCGAATTCGCCGGCTCCGGCGACGGCGCCGCCGGACGCAGGCGCGAGTCCACCTCCTCCAACGCCGGATCGTCCGGAGACGAAACGCGCTGCGGATCCCGCCCGACCCGTCGGCCGATCCACACGGCGAGCCGTGCTCCATCCTTCGCGAGAAGCACCAGGGCGATAAGCAACTTGGGGATGTAGTATATCGCCCAGAACCCGAAGAACAGCGCACGCGCCAGTCTCGGCTCGACCTCCCACCAACGAAACAGGTTGAAGTAGAGCGGCAGCGTGAACGGCATCACCCACATCAACACGCGGTAGAGAGGTATCGTCAACCGTAAAAGGCCTCGCCGATCGCGCGCGAAGCGCCGCCAGTTGCGGTACACGTAGAAATCGAGCGCGAGAAGGGCGGTCGAGAGGACGATCAATGGGACGACGTATCGCATACCCGCCGTAAACGAGGGATCGGTCGCCTCGGTTCAGGGTCGACGTGTGCGAATCGGCCGGCGAATCGGTCCGTCGGGCACACGCTTCGTGCGATCGGCTCGTGAACGGTGAGGCGAGTCGGTCGTCTCAACATCCGACTCCGGCACGTTAATGGATGACCGAGCCGGAGTAGCGCCCACGTATGCCGCCGAGATGACGCGTCTCCAGAAAATCATAGATCCCACCCTGCACGCCGCCTGGCGGCGTTTCGAGCGCCTTTGGCGTCCGATGGCATGGTGGACGTTCCTGACGTGGGTCCTGGTCGGATTGATTATCGTTCCCCTCTCCCTCGCCCTTTCAAAGCAGATCGTCTTCCGGGGCGAGCGGGCCATCCTCGGCAACGACGACCTTCTGGCGTGGATGGTGGAGCCGGAGGGCCTCGCGTATCTACTCGTGTTCGTGGTCCTGTCCGTCATCGGCGTCGTCGTGCGATTCGCCGGGCTCTTCCGCATGGTCGCCGACGACATGACGGGCCGGCCGGTCAACGTGGTACGAACGCTTCTCGGCCTCCTTCCGGATTTTCCAGCTCTGGTGCGGCTTTGCTTCGTCGCGACGGGCGCGGCCTTGCTGTTGGTCATCCCGCTGCTAACCGGCCTGGCATCGGTCTACGCCTTCTGGCTGACTGAGTACGACATCAATTATTTCCTGGCCGCCCGACCGCCCGAATGGAGCCGCGCGCTCATCGCCGCGGGCGTGTGGTCGTCCCTGTGGACAATTGGCGCCGCTTACGTGATGCTCCGCAGTGCGCTGGCGTTTCCGGCGTATCTGGACGGACACCGTCCGGCACGTCTGGCTCTCAAACGAAGCTGGTCGGCGACCCGCGGGGAATCGTTAAGGGTCCTGCGGATCGTCCTCGCCTGCGCGGTGACGTGGTTCACACTGCGAGCCCTGACCCACGCCGCGTTCTTCGCCGCCGCCGCGACCGTTGCCGAGCGCGTGGCATCCGTGGTGTCGTCACTGACCCCGATCCTCCTCGTCAGCGGAGGATACGCCGCCGGTACCGTGCTCCTCGACGCCCTGCTCTCCTTCCTCGGCTTCTCGGTCGTGTCGACGGTTCTCACCAAGATCTACTTTGAGGATACGCACCTGCACGACAGCGTACAGGCGGATGCGATCGATCGTACGCCGCTGTCCCGCGACCTGCTTACGACGATCCGACGGTGGACGCAGCCCGCTCGCATCCTTCCCGTGCTCGCTCTCATCGTGATTCTGCCGACGTTCATGGCGGATCGGCTGACGGGCGGAGGGCAACGTGAGCAGCGCGTCGTCGTGATCGCCCACCGTGCCGGCATGGTCGCAACCATCGAAAACACGCTGGCGGCTCTCGAGCGGAGTATCCAAGCAGGAGCGGATTTCGCCGAAATCGACGTCCAGACCACGCGCGACAGCGTCGTCGTCGTATTTCACGACGCTGATCTGATGCGTCTGGCCTCGGATCGCCGGCGGATCGCCATGACCCGTTACGAAGACTTGCGGAACCTTGATCTGGGCTGTACGGACGTCGTGCCCGAGGATTGCCGCATCGCGACGCTGGAGGAATTTGTCGAACGGGCCCGGGGACGCATCGGACTCGGCATCGAGCTGAAGTATTACCGATCCGACCCGTACCTGGCCGAACGCGTGGTGGAGGTCCTGCGGACGAACGGCATGACGGCACGAGAGGAGGTCATGGTCATGTCGCTGAGCCTCGAGGCCGTTCGGCAAGTGCGCCGCCTCGCGCCCGACATTCGCACCGGATACCTGTCCGCCGTGGCGGTCGGAAACCTGACGCGCCTCCCCGTCGATTTCGTCGCCGTTACGCGGCGAACGGCCACGGACCGCCTGCTCCGGTCCGCGCGTCGAGACGACGTCGAGGTGTACGTCTGGACGATCAACGACGCCGCCGGGCTGCTGGAGTTCGTCGAGCGCGGTGTCGACGGCATCATCACCGACGATCCCGATCTCATCGTTCGGCTGATCGACGGGCTCGACGGCTTGTCCGCCATCGAGCGGCTGCTTCTCAGCTTTCAGCCCTTGCTGCTCGACGACGACGGGGGCGACTAGCTAACCGCGATGGCTCGACCGTTCG
>CAZMXY010000039.1:11232-22057 GCA_964570345.1 uncultured Rhodothermales bacterium
CGCCGAGACCCCATTTCCCGAAGACGCCCGTCGCGTAGCCCGCCTCCTTCAGGACCTCGGCGATCGTGACGGCCTCCGCCGGCAGACCGCCACCCGTGCCCTACCGCGACGTGAGCCTGCATGGGAAGAGCGACTCCGCCTCCATCGACGGCATCACTCAAAAGTCGACGAGTTGCTCGCCCGTGACATACAGGACGTCATCGATTTTGTTTGCGGTCCTTATGGTCCTTCCCAGGCCGGAGAACAGCGCCAGATGCACCTTCGAAGGCTGAGAATCGAGCTCTGATGCCACCATCAGTGCTCGGCGCCGGAGCAGGTCGAGATCCCGTTGCGTGATGCTGCCCCACTTACACTCGCCTATCAGCATTTCTCCCGTGCTGCTGAGGGCGACGACGTCTACCTGATTCGTGGAAGACGCATCCCACCATTCTCCGACGCGAACGGCCTCGAACGGGACGCCGATTCCCTGACGTACGGAATCCCGGCAGGCCTGCTCGAAAACCGACCCCATATAGTCGTCAATCCGAGGTTCGACCACCGCCTTCCACAACCGATCCGGATCGACCAATCCGAGTGCACCCGTATTCACTAGTGGCGCCACGATCCGGTGCCAGAAAAGGACGTACGGATCGGCTACTCTGTACTGCGAACGCTTCGACTTCCCGGGATCTTTTTCGGTGATCGGAGCGACCCGTTCGATAAGACCCATTTCCTCGAGCCAATGGAGCGGTCGTGACAAACTGCCGCCGGATCGCGCCACCCGATTGGTGATTCTACTCCAGGTATGGTCTCCCGTTGCTACGGCTTCCAAGATCGAGTAGTAGACGGATGAATCACCAAGGAAGGCATCGAGAAGATGCTGGGCATCATCTGAAAGACGACCTGCCGGATGCAAGATGGCGCTCGATATATTAGCGGCGAGGTCTCTCTCAGGATCTTGAAGCGAGAGATTGCCAGGGAGGTGTCCAAACGTGCCGTACGCCACAAGCTTCTCTCGCGCGGAATAGAAGGGAACGAATCGAGAAGCGTCCCGGCATGAAAAGGGTGAGAACACCTGTTTTGCCGTTCTCCTACCATAAAGGGGCTGATCGGCTGCTTCGAGCTTCGTCATCGCGCTTATGTACGACCCGCTCAAGACGAGTTTCATTCGCGTCTGCTGCAAATCGTGGTCCCACAGACTCTGAAGAATGGACGGCAGCGCGGGTGCGGCCTCTACGAGGTACGGGAACTCGTCGATCACGAAGACGAAGGGTGCACCCTTAGTGCGTCTTGTGATGAATTCAAAAAGCGCCTCCCACGATGGCAGGACGAGGCCGGCTTCCAGGGCGTCGTCATCGAAATGCCGACCGATGACCCGACTCAACCCCGCCAGCTGCTCCTTTTCCGACCGTTTCGTCGCCTGGTAGTAGACGCCATTGACCTGGTGGACGAACCGTGACAGGACGAAACTCTTTCCGATGCGGCGGCGGCCCGTGACAAACATCAAATCGGGGCGCTGTCGCTCCCAAACGTCTTTGAGGACGGCCCATTCATCGTCGCGATCGATGATTTCGGCAGGTTTGCCTGGCATGGTGGTCGTCGTCATTTCTGGTTCCACATGCGGAAGTTCCATAAAAGGAAGTTCCATAACTGGAACAACGCTCACCCCTGGGGGTTTCTCCGGAGGCGCCAGATGAGGGTATTCCCGATGATGGCTCTTTAGGAGAAAACGGGTGCTGCGGCCTTGCGCTCCCGGACGTCCACGTTCTGGGGAGAAGCTCGTCGAAATCGGACACGACGTGGTCATCGGCACGCGTACGCCGGACGACTTCGAAGCGAGGCGCGGGATGACCGGATCCCTTGGAGAATGGCTCGAATCCGTCGAGCACCGGGCCGGGTCGCGTCCTCCGAGGCCGCCGCCACCCAGGGGGAGGTAGTCATCAACGCGACGGCGGGCACCTGAGCCCTCGAGGCCCTCCGAGGGGCCGGGGAAGCACATCTGAGCGGTAAGATCCAGATCGACGTATCCAATCCCTTGATTTCTCGCAGCCCACGCTCACGGTGTGCACACCGACTCACTCGGCGAGCAGATTCAGCGCGCCTTCCCACGCTCAAAGGTCGTGAAGACGCTGAACACCGTCACGGCCAACTGATGGTGGACCCGCACGCGGTCGGCGGCGGCGACCACCACATCTTCGTCAACGGCGACGATGCGGAGGCTCGGGCACGCGTCGCCGGCAGCGCGTCTCGTCGACGTCACGCGGCGGTGGGCCGGTCCGGCGTTCGGAGCAGATCCCTGATCTCGGCCAGCAGCACCTCCTGGGCCGAGGGCGCCGGCGGTGCCGCAGGCGATTCGGCTTCCTTCGCCTTCTGTTCCAGCAGGCGATTCATGTTCTTGATGACGACGAACAACACGAAGGCGACGATCAGAAACGCGATCACCGCATTGATGAACAAACCGTAGCCCAGCGCCACGGCGCCTGCTTCGCGAGCCGCTTCGATCGAGGTGAATACCTCGTTCGTCGGATTGCGAAGGACGATGAAGAGGTTGCTGAAATCGGGCGCCTGGAAGACGGCCGAAACGATGGGCATGATGACGTCGTCGACGAGCGATTTGACGACCGTGGCAAATGCGGCGCCGATGATGATGCCGACCGCCATGTCGATCATGTTGCCCTTCAAGGCGAATTGTTTAAATTCCTGCAGCATGGTGATTCGATCCGTCGTTGATGGGTGAATGTACGACTTGCATGCAGGAGCACGTCGAATTACGGAAGCATCTCCTCCTGCCGGGGCTCGTAGCCTCTCGTGGATAATAAAATGCGGGCCCGAAAAATCATAACGAACCCGATCATGACGGACCGCGGAAGGTCTATCCTAAGCTCGGTACGACATGTCCACCTTCTACGAAAAGCTCGGCTATTTTTATCTCGGGAGGCACGTCGACGGCGCCACCGGTGACCTGCGCGACGACGATCTCCTGCTGTACAAGTCGTCGGATCTGACGACGCACGGCGTGATCGTCGGCATGACCGGCAGCGGAAAGACGGGGCTCGGGATCGCGCTGATCGAGGAGGCCGCTCTGGACGGCGTTCCCGTGATCGCGATCGATCCGAAGGGCGACCTGGGCAATCTGATGCTGACGTTTCCGGCGTTCGATCCGGCCGAGTTCCGTCCATGGGTGCACGAATCGGATGCGACGACCCGTGGAATGAGCGTTGACGAGTATGCCGCCGAAGAGGCCGCGAAGTGGCGAGAAGGCCTCGCCGCCTGGGGCCAGGACGGCGAGCGAATCGAAACGTTCGAGCACGCCGCCGAGCGCTGCGTCTACACGCCGGGCAGCACGGCCGGCCGGCCGCTTTCCATGCTCGCGTCCTTCGAGGCGCCCGCGGCGCGCATCGCGGGGGATGCCGAGCTGCTCGGCGAGCGCGTCGAGGCCACCGCCGGCGGACTGCTCTCTCTCCTCGACGTCGATGCCGACCGCGCCTCGAGCCGTGAATACGTTCTCCTGGCCAACATCCTCAGCCACTACTGGCGCGAGGGAATCGACCTTGATCTCGCGGCGCTGATCGGCGCCGTGCAGACGCCCCCGTTCGATCGTGTCGGCATGATGGGCGTCGAGACGTTCTTCCCGCAGAAAGACCGCTTCGAATTCACGCTTCGGATTAACCATCTTTTGGCGGCTCCAGGATTCGAGACGTGGCTTCAGGGCGATCCGCTGGATGCCGGTCGGCTCTTTTACGCAACCGACGGGCGCCCCCGACTGAGCGTCGTCTCGATCGCCCATCTGTCGGACACCGAGCGCATGTTCGCCGTGACGGCCCTCTTGAATGAAATCGTAAGCTGGATGCGGGCGCAACCCGGCACGTCTACGCTGCGCGCCCTACTCTACGTCGACGAGGTGTTCGGCTTTCTCCCACCGGTGGCCAACCCTCCGAGCAAGAGGCTTTTTCTCACCCTGCTCAAACAGGCACGCGCATTCGGCCTGGGTACGGTGTTGTCGACGCAGAATCCGGTCGACCTGGACTACAAGGCGCTCTCGAACGCGGGTACGTGGTTCATCGGGCGGCTACAGACTGAGCGCGACAAGGCACGACTCCTCGACGGGATGTCGTCCGCGACGGGACGTGAGCCGACGGATCTCAACGAGCTCAGCTCAAAAATCAGCACCCTCGACAAACGCCAATTCGTCCTTCACAACGTCCACGCGTCCCATCCGGTCGTGTTCGGTACGCGCTGGGTGATGAGTTACCTTGCCGGGCCGATGACTCGCGAACAGATCCGCGCGATGAGCGACCTCGATTCCGGACCTGCGACCGTTGGCGCCGGAGAACGACCGTCAGGCGGGTCGCGGACCCGGAACGCGTCTTCGCCGCATGAGACGATCGAACGTGAACACGGTGAACGCCGTCCGGCGGCGGCGTTTTCCGAATCCAAACCCATCCTCCCGGCGGGCGTCACGGAGCTCTACGGCTCGAGCGCCGGACGCGACGGTCACGGCGTCCACTATCGGCCCCGCGTCTATTTTTTCGCCCGCATTGCGTATTTCGACTCCAAACACGACGTTCGCGAGGAATCGGATTGGTTCGTCGAAATCGATCCGCCGGCGGAGGGACGAGAGCCGGAATGGCACGCGGCCCACTTCACGCCGGCCGGCGAACGCGCCCTGCTTACGGAACCGGCCGCGGACGGCACGTTCGAGGTGCCGCCGCCGTCCATGCAGGATGCTTCCAGCTTCAAGACGTGGGCTCGATCTCTCGAGAGCTGGATCGAAAGGAACCATGCGATGGAGCTGCTGGAAAGTCGCCTGCTCGAACTAGCTGCGCATCCCGGCGAGACGGAGTCGGAGTTTCGAACACGCGTGAACCTCCGCGCGCGGGAAGAGAGAGATCGAGAGATTGAAGCGGTTCAAAAGACTTTTGAGGGCCGCCTGCGGAAAGTCGAAGATCGGCTCCAGCGGGCCGAGCATGCCTTAGCCCGTGAATCGCAGCAAGCCGACCAGGCCAAGCTGTCGAGCACGATCGCGGTCGGACAGACCATATTGAGCGCCCTTTTGGGCCGGAAGGCAATGAGCCGCGGTACGCTCTCTCGAGCCGGAACGGCCGCGCGATCCGCCTCGCGCATCGCTAAGGAAGCCGCCGACGTCGAGCGAGCTCGCGAGAGGGTCGATCGAATCGAAGACGAAATCGCCGCGCTGACCGACGACCTCGAGACAGCGCTCGACGACGTCCGCGCTAGATTCGAGACGGAGGAGACCCTCGAAACCATCAAGATTCGCCCGCGGGCCTCCGAGACGGCGGTATCGCAGGCCGGCGTTCTCTGGAGGCCCGCCTAACTGGAACCGACGATGGCCCTGGGTGAATCCGTGCAGGTCGCGCCCGCGATCGAAGCGGCCTCGATCCGGAAGGGTCGGCGCCTCGCTTCGCTCGATGCGTTTCGTGGGATCACGATCGCCGCGATGATCCTGGTGAACAATCCCGGAACGTGGTCGGCCGTCTATCCGCCCCTGCTTCACGCCTCCTGGCACGGGTGGACGCCTACCGATCTCGTCTTCCCATTCTTCCTCTTCATCGTAGGCGTTGCCGTGGCCTTCGCGTATGAAAAACGGCTGGCGGCCGGTGCCGAGAAGCGTCCCCTCGTGCGGAAGGCGATGCGTCGAAGTGCCGTCCTCTTCGGCCTCGGCCTGATGCTGGTGTCGTATCCGTTTTTCGTCTTCTATCCCGAATTCGGCGGGATGGATCTCGAGACGTTCCGCATTCCGGGCGTCCTCCAGCGCATCGCCGTCTGTTACCTCGCCGTTTCGCTCCTTTATCTCTACGCAAAGCCGACGTGGGAGTACGTCGTGGCTCTCGTCACCCTGCTCGGATACGCGGCTGCACTGACTTTCGTCCCCGTGCCGGGTTACGGCGCCGGCGTTCTCGACCTGCCGGAGGGAACGCTCACCGCCTACGTCGACCGGACGATCTTCGGCAACCATCTCTGGGCGCAAACGAACCGGATGTGGGATCCGTCCGGATTCCTCGGCACGTTTCCGGCCGTCGTGACGACGCTGATCGGCGTCTGGACCGGACGTCTGCTTCTCTCCGATCGAGCCCCTCTCGACAAGACCGTTCGGATGATCGTGTGGGGATTGGCCGCGCTGGCGGCGGGCTACGTGTGGGACTGGTTTCTCCCGATCAACAAGGGCCTGTGGACGAGCTCGTACGTGCTGTTCACAGGCGGTCTCGCGGCGTGCGGATTGGGCGTCTGCTACTGGATTGCCGACGTCCAGGGGCGCAGCGCGTGGACGAAGCCGTTCGTGGCGTTCGGCGTGAATGCCATCGCCATCTACGTGCTCAGTGAGCTGCTCGTCAAGACGATCGGCACGATCCGTGTCGGCGACGACGTTTCACTGCAAGGATGGATCTTCCGGAGCGTCTTCGCGCCGCTGGGATCGCCACCATTCGCGTCTCTACTCTACGCGATCACCTGGATACTGGGCATGTACGCCATCGCACGATGGATGTACGGGCGCTCGATCATCGTGAAGGTGTAGCCGCCCGCAGCACCGCCGTAGGACCGCGGCACTGCGGGGTGACAATCATCGACCATCGAGCCGGTCGCATGGACCGGCAAGGGTCAAGGCGCCGGCGTGCGCGGGTCGTCTTCGGGATTCACGTAGGTGATCCCCCACGGACCGATGCCGTGCAGCTGGAGAATCGTCTCACCGGTCGTCCAGGCAAAGTGCGGCATCTTCGGTTGCATCGCTGCGAAACCGCCGGCCGTTAGCACTTCGGCCATCTCTCGGTCGACCGTCTCTCCCATTCCGAAGTGGAATTGTCCGGCCAGCACCGTGACGTGCTCGACGGCCGGATGCCAGTGCGGGGCGATCGTGTAACCGTCGGGCGTTTTCACGCGGAGCGTGAACGGACCCTCCTCGGCCGGATTTCCCTCGATGACCGCGACTTCCGCACCGGCTGGAAGTCCCGTCGCGGGTGACCACGTAAGATCCGACACGTTGACCGCGATGTGCCCTTCGTCTCCCTCCATCGCCTGAGCTCGTGCCTCCCACGTGACCACCGAGGCAAGGAGCACGATCAGCGTCATCGTTGCAGACTTCATCGCTATGTTTTCCATACCGCCCTCCGTGAAAGATGCGAAGAATTGTTCTTAATGGCCGAGCGCGTACCGACGGCAATGACAAAAGGCGTTCGGCCCACCGAGCGGAACGATACAAATTTCCGGGTTCATCGAGTCGCAGGAGAAAACACGTGACAGAAAAGTCGCAATTTGCGGCGAGCGACGCTATCGCCCGATTGCGTCCGGCACGCCCGCATGATGGCGAAAGGCCTCGACGGGCTTACCCTCGCGCTGTATGATCCGCGCCCGAATCCGGTCTCTTGCCGCGGCTTCCTGTTCGGAAGTGAGCGTAGGATAGTACTTGTTCTGACCCTCCGGACCCCACTGGCTGACGTACTGCGCGCCCGCGTTCGCCTTCTTCTCGACGTACCCGCTGATGTCCACCCACGTATCGGCGTCATCGGTGTCGTAAAACAGGTACTCCTCGATCTGATAGGCATCCAGACCGTGGTTGACGAGGTGTCCCGTATAAAGAAGGGGCCACTCGGCCGCACGCGCCGCGTCTGCCGCGAGATAGGCCGCGGATCGGTGGTCCGCCTTGTGCCACCGTTGGCCGCCTTTCCCGGGGTCGAACGCGATCACGACGTTGGGGCGAAGTCGTCGGACGTGGAATACGATCCGTTCGATGATTTCTTCACGATCGGCATATTCGAGCCGTCCGTCGTCGTATCCCAGATTGATGTAGTTCTCCTCCGGAATACCCAGTTCAGCCAGCGCATTCACTTCCTCCTCCCGGCGGATTTTTGCGAGCTCGATCATCGAAAGGTCCGGATCCTTCGTGCCCACGTTCCCAAGGGTCAGCAGCATCACGTGCACGTCGTTTCCATTCGCGTTCAGCAGTGAGAGTGTGCCGTGAGACCGCGAGTCGTCGTCCGGGTGGGCTCCGATGAAGAGTACGGTCTTGCCGGTCCATTGCTCGACCGGGATTTCGGGCTGCGCCACGGCGGCCATGAATGGGAGCAGCAGCAGGGCGGTGAATGCGATTCGTTTCATTGTCTCGGCGTCTGTAATTGGAAGTGGATTTGAAGACGTGGAAGAGCTCGAACGGGCGCATCTCCCTCAGCACGCCTAGTCGTCCCCGATCTCGTATATCGCCACGTTAAACGGCGGGCCCTCCTCAAATTGAAGAAGAGGGACGATCAAACGGTGCCGTTTCGTGTCATAGCCGAGATCCGCAGGCGAGGGGGAGTCCGATACGGCTACAGTCGTCCGGCCTCCTTCGAAGTCGAACCGGAACACCGAGCCGGCTTCCCAGCTCGTGACGTAGTATACGCCGGCGTTCGACACGATGCCGTCGAGCCCGCCGTTCGGAAGGGTGGACACTTGATTTATCTCTCCGTCATCGCTGATCCGAAGGACTTCGTTCGAGCCGAACGTCACGACGAGCAATCCCTCAACATCGACCCAGCAGCCGTTCGGACTCTTCAAGACGTCGGCGCCTGCGGCCACCTGGACGAGCCGTCCGTCGTCTATCCGATAAACCGCGTCCGTACCCGACGACGAAAAGTCCGCGTTCAATCCGGTGTCCGTCATGAAAACGGTGCCGTCGTCGCCGGCGCAGACGTCGTTGGGGAAAGTAATCGTCAAGCCGTCGAACGGGACGTCGCCGAGAGGCGCGCCGTCGTTCGCGAGGTCGTACGTCTTGATCGCATCCAGATCGGCCACGTAGAGGGTCTGGTCGACGATCGCCATGCCTTTCGGTGCACTGAGCGTCCCCTTGATCCACTCGAGCTCGACGATCTCTCCCGTTTCGGCGTCGACCCGCGTGATGAAGCCGTCGTCATCGAGCGTGGCCGGCCCGCCCGTTCCGAAGTTCGAGAGGAGGTATACGTCGTCGTCCGCATAGTAGATGGCGGATTCGGACGGCGTGGGCAACTCGATCATCATCGGCTCATCGTCGCGAGGCGACCACGTTGCGGCGGCGATGACGGCGAGTGTCAGGGGAAGTGTGACGAATAGGTAGCGGCGCATTCGCAGGGCGTTCATCGTTAACCTCTATCCCATGTTGGTTACGGCTTCCGGGCGCGGAAATGGCTCACGACGCCCTTGCTGGCATGAAGGTGCCTGCAAAAAACGAAGCGGCGCACAGAGGAGCAAGCGCCGTCCAGACCGAGGAGCGGTTGAGAAAGGGGGCGGAGCCGACGTAGTTTGACGCTCTTCAGAACCCGGAGGCTTCATGCCCTTTCATCGAGACGCCGACCCCCGTGACGTCGACCTCCCGCCGATCGACGCGGAGGCATTCGAGACGGAGCCGATCGAGCGCGCCGAGACCATCCCTGCGAGCTGGTACACGGATCCGGCCTTCCACGCGTTCGACCGCCAGGCCGTATTCGCGCGCACGTGGCAATACGTCGCTCACGGGTCGCAGCTCGCCTTCCGGGGCAACTACGTGACGGCTTGCGTCGCGCACGATCCCGTCCTCCTCGTCCGCGGCAAAGACGACGTCGTACGGGCGTTCTACAACGTCTGCCGGCACCGGGGCGGACCGCTCGCTATGGACGAGCGCGGCTGCGCGAACGTGCTCCAGTGCAAGTATCACGGTTGGACGTACCTGCTCGACGGCTCGCTCCGCGGCGTCCCGAAATTTGATCGCACCGAACTCTTCGACCGCAAGGACTACGGCCTCGTGCCCGTCACGCTGCAAGAGAGGCTGGGGCTCTATTTCGTATCCTTGGAGCGTCCTCGCGCGCCCCTCGACGCCGTGCTCGAAGAGATGGACGCCCGGATCGCGTCGCTCGACCTTCCGCGGCTCACTTTCTATCGGAGGGTCGAATACGACGTCGCCTTCGCGGACCGGGTGCAACGGGAGGACGCGGAGATCTGCAAATACGTTCAACGGGGGCTGGCCTCCCGCGCGTATCGCCGCGGCCGCTACTCGCCCGACGCCGAACAGGGCGTTTATCATTTCCATGCCCTGCTGCGCCGGGCGTATCGGGACGCCGTCGCGGAAATGGTCTGACGTAGCGGACCTGTGGGCAAGACACCTCCACTACTCCTCCACCACCTCTACGATCATTTCGATCTCGACGGCGATCTGGTCGGGCAGCGACCCCATCCCGACCGCTGAACGAGCGTGGCGGCCTCGGTCGCCGAAGACCTCGACCATGAGATCCGAAAACCCGTTGATTACCTGCGGATGATTGCCGAATTCCGGAGCGGCGTTCACCATGCCGAGGACCTTCACGACCCGCCGAACGCGATTCAGATCACCGATCTCAGCCTTCAGGGCAGACAGCAAGTTGATCCCCGTGATGCGCGCCGCCTCGTATCCTTCCTCGATCGTCAGATCCTCGCCGACCTTACCGATAATCTGCGATCCGTCCGCGCGAAGCGGACCCTTACCGGAGAGAAAAATCAGATTGCCGGTTCGAACGGCATTGACGTAGTTCGCGACGGGGGCCGAAGCAGCGGGCAGCTCGATGCCCAGGCGCTCGAGCCGCGCCTCGACGTCATCGGGGCCTTCCTGGGCGTGGGCGGTCGGTGTCATGATGCAAGCAAGAGATAGGATGGCGGGGACGGTGATCGTGAGGATCCTGATGAACGGGTTCATAGGCGTGCAAGTTTGAACGGGGCGATAGCGGACTCCGCCGCCGGAATGACGGAAGGTACGATGAATCACCCTCCGATACCGACTTCGGTCCTACGTGGGAGGCATATTCGATTCGATTCGATTCGATCGAAATTCCATATGAACGCCGGCATCCCGGCCATGCACCTTCGGACGCTC
>CAZMXY010000039.1:22157-26295 GCA_964570345.1 uncultured Rhodothermales bacterium
GGGCTACCGGTTCAACAGGAACAAGCTCCTGCTGGACCCCTACGCGACGGCCATCACACACCTCGAAAACTGGGATTTCGGGCTGGCGCGCGGCTACGACCCGGCTTCGCCGCTGCTCGACGCCTCGCTTTCCACGGTCGACAACGCCGGTGCAGCACCGAAATGCGTCTTCGTCCACGAGCAGTTCGACTGGGATGGGGATCGCCCGCTCAGGCGCCCATGGTCGGAGACGGTCATCTACGAGGTACACGTTCGGGGATTGACCATTCATCCCAGTGCGGGTGCAGAGTATCCCGGCACGTTTCGAGGCCTGATTGAAAAAATCCCGTACCTGAAAGATCTCGGGGTAACGGCCGTCGAACTGCTCCCAGTGCAGGAGTTCAACGAATACGAGCTCGTGCGCGTCAATCCGCTTAACGGAGAGCGGCTCAAGAATTACTGGGGCTACAATCCGACCGCGTTCATGGCTCCCAACGGCAGCTACAGCAGTGCCGGGAGCCTCGGCCAGCAGAAGCTGGAGTTCAAGGAGATGGTGAAGGCGCTGCACGAGGCCGGCATCGAGGTAATCCTCGACATCGTCCTCAACCACACAGCGGAAGGCAGTGAATTAGGTCCGACGTTCTGCTGGCGCGGGCTGGAGAACCCGGTCTATTATCTGCTGAGCGACGATCCGCGGTTCTACAAGGACTACACCGGTACAGGTAACACCATCCGGGCGAACCATCCGGTCGTGCGCGATCTCATTCTGGATGCGCTGCGCAACTGGGTCGTCGAGATGCACGTGGATGGATTCCGCTTCGATCTGGCGTCCGTTCTGGGCCGCGATCAAGAGGGGCACATCGTCAGCGACCCTCCTCTGCTCGGTCGGATCGCCGAGGACCCGGTGCTGCGGAAGATCAAAATGATCGCCGAAGCGTGGGACGCTGCGGGCGCGTTTCAGGTGGGCCGCTTCTACAAGCGTCCGTGGGCCGAGTGGAACAGCCACTACCGCGACGAGGTGCGTCGTTTCTGGCGCGGCGATCCCGGAATGACGCCCCGCTTGGCCGACCGGCTCTGCGGCAGCGCCGACGTCTACGCCGGCTCGGGCAGGGGGCCGGAGAGCAGCATCAACTATGTAACGTGCCACGACGGCTTTACACTCAACGATCTCGTCAGCTATGAGCACAAGCACAACGAAGCGAACGGCGAATTCAATCACGACGGGATGAACGTGAACTACAGCGCTAACTACGGCGTCGAGGGTGAAACGGACGATCCGGATATCGAAGTGGTTCGGCTGCGGCAGATCAAGAACCTAATTCTGACCCTGTTCGTCTCCCGGGGCGTGCCGATGCTGCTGGGCGGGGACGAGTTTCGCCGGACCCAACACGGCAACAACAACGCCTACTGCCAGGACAACGAGACGAGCTGGCACGACTGGCGCCTTCTGGAGCGGCACGCCGGCGTGCACCGGTTTACGCGTGGGATGATCGCCTTTCGCCAAGCGAATCCCGTCCTCAGCCGGACCGCGTATTATCGCACGGATGAAGTACGCTGGTTCGACCCGGACGGCCGTGAGCCGGACTGGAGCCGACCGGGCGAACGGCGATTGGCGTGCCGGATCGACGGAGACGACTCGCACCTCTACCTGGCATTCAATGCCGGCACGGATGCCGCTGCGTTTACCCTTCCTGCCTCGCCGAACGGGACCCGCTGGCACCTGAAAGCGGACACGTTTCAACCGGCTCCGCAAGATCTTCTCGAGGACGGATCCGAACTCCCTCTCGAGCAGCAGGAAGCGTACCGGGTGGAAAGCCGGTCCAGCGTCATTCTGCTCGCGCGCTGAGCGCCCGCCCGCCCGGCCGGCCCGAACGGCGTGCCTGCTCCCGTATGTCAGGTCAAGCATTTGCGTTACCGTTCGCGAGGTCTGCAAGCGTTACTATGTGTCAGGAATACAATGGATGGCTGAGGGTCGTGCTCGCCTGTCAGGATGGACGTGTATCTTCTGTTGGGAGGCGCCACACACGGTGTAGGCATTTCGCTCACGTGGCGAGCGGCCGTCGCACCGCCACAGCGCGATGGCCTGCATGAGCGTACTCGGCCGTAGACATCATTCGGAAGAACAGTCGACATGGAATTGGAATATCGCAAAGCAGATCTGATCGAGCTGCACGATGCGCAGGTCGTCGTGCACGCGGAGGATTTTGGAGACGGGGTGAACTGGAGGACGGCGCCAACGGTTAACGGAAATTACGTGTCGGTCGACGGGGATGGTCTGGCCCACCTCCTGGAGGCTCTGGGCGTAACCTTCGACGCCGATCTCCTCTATGGATACGAATTCAACGTCCTGTTCCGGCGTCCCTTCCCTGTGGAGCATTTCGGGACCGAGGTGTCCCTGCCCGACACGCCGCGGATCAAAGAAATGTGGGTTCGTCCGGAGAATCCGCACCTGCTTCACGTCCACCTGATCATTCGGCTCGGCCACAGCGAGGATGAGTACGTGCAGGAGCTCACCTACTCGGGTCACTATACCGTCTGGTGGGCCGTTGCAGAAGAGTAGAGGGCTGCGGATCCGCGAGTGATTTCAGGGCGCGCTTACCCAGCGGCCCGTTCTGCTGGTCCGGACGAGCGGTCACGGCAGCTTCTTCAGATCGAACGCGAATCCGGACAAGACGTCCTCACCGGAAAGGACACGGTCCATGCGGAACTCATCAATTGTGCCGTCGGCGTGATAGATCGTCGCTTGCCCGTGAATGGGATCGATTAGCCAGGCGAGGCGACAGCCGTTTTGGATCCACTCTTCCATTTTCCCACGAAGGGCCGGCAGCCGATCGCTCGGCGACCGCACTTCGACCACAAACTCAGGAACGACGGGTGCGAACGTGTCTTGCTGCGCCGTCGTGAGGACGTCCCAATCGCTTCGCCGGACCCACGCCGCGTCCGCGGCCCGCACCGCGCCGTTCGGCAGACGAAATCCGCCGCTCGCGGTAAAGACAATCCCTTCGCCGTATTGCTGATTCCACGCGTGCAGCGCGGCCACGAATTCGGCCTCGCATGCACTCGATGAGGATCCCGACGGCGACATGATTTCGAGCTGCCCGGCAGCATTTCGCTCGATGCGCAGGTCGGGATTCGCGGCGCAAACCGTAAGCAGATCGTCATCGCTCAGCCTGACGACGTCCGACAAATCGAGCGTATAGGGTTCGACGTCCCACATGGAAAACACCGGTGTCATGGACAAAGACACGGAAGCGCGTGAAGTTGTAACCCCGCCGCTCCAATTTTCGTTCGCTGAACCGATCACGTCCATCGGCCCTTGGAACAGAGTGCCGGGGGTCGTTCTCGTAGCGTAGTTCGCACCCGAACAGATGGTGTTCGGAATCGGACCATTGGCGACCGCTTTTCGGCACGGACGGGCAATGCGGGGCCGGTTCGACGCTGGTACGTCATTTGGTATTCGGAATCACGTATTCCGAGGACGTGTTCGCGTAGGCAGCGAAAAGAATGCGCCGGAACTACCCTAAGATCACCGTTCGCACCCTTCTGCGGCAGAAGGGCCACGCGTTGCTGAACGTCGCGCGACTAGCTGTCGGTATCGCTTGTGCGTTTCTCATTACGGTCCGGTCCAGGACGAGGGGCGCTACGACCGCCGTCACGGACAGGACCCATCCGGCCGAATGACTTGAGCAGTACGAATTATCCTCCTCCCTCCGCACTGCCATGCTCAAGAACTATCTGAAAATCGCCTTCCGGAATCTGCGCAGGCAGAAAGGATATTCTTTCATCAACATCGCCGGGCTCTCGGTGGGGCTGGCGTGTAGCTTCTTCATCCTCCTCTGGGTCGTTGACGAGGTCAGCTACGACCGATTTCACGAGCATCGCGACGACCTGTACCGAGTGATGCGACACGTGACGCTCGGCGGGCAGACCTACACCTGGAGCGATGTGCCGAAACCTTTGGCGGACGCGTTGGAGCGGGACTACCCCGAGGTCGAGCACACAGTTCTTCTGTCCTGGGCCTATCGTTCGCTGCTCACTCACGATGATCGAACCCACCGGGAGCGGGGACATTACGCCGGCCCCGCCTTCTTTCAGAGCTTTTCTTTTCCGCTCCTCGAGGGAGATCCCGCGACCGTCCTCAGCAGTCCGGACGCGATCG
>CAZMXY010000040.1:0-15342 GCA_964570345.1 uncultured Rhodothermales bacterium
CCCAGAGGGCGAAGACCGGTGACGCATGCGCCAGGGAGAGGAACTCCCCCCGTGGGTCCGCCCATAGGTCCTCATCCGCGCTCGCGACGTACACCGCTCGCGGCGCAATCAGCGCCACGAGCATGTGCTGATCTACCGGAATCTCGTCCTCGCGGCCGCTGAAGTCGGCAAAACGCTTCGCGAACCAGTGCGGAAACGAGGAGGTGATTTGCTCGACGGTTTCGCCGAAGCGCCGTCGGCTCAAGGCCGCGCCTCCCGCGCCCGATTCATTCGAAATCACCAGTGCGAACCGCTCGTCCTCCGCTCCCGCCCAGAGCGCCGCCTTCCCGCCGCGCGAGTGTCCCAACACGGCGACGCGGCTCGTGTCCACCTGCGGGTCCGTCTCGAAATAATCCATCGCGCGGCTCGCCCCCCAGGCCCACGCGGCGAGCGCACCCCACGCGTCGCCGGCGCGAGGTCCACTACCTTCACCCTCGAATAAGCGGATGACACCCTCCCGAAATCGCTCCGCATCGTCCGGTGCGAGATCATTGTTCTGGGTCGCGGCGATGCCATGGCCGCGCGCGATGACCTCCTCCGCGGGCCAGAAGTCCGATCGTACCGTCCTCGTGGGATCCGTGATGCTCGCCTCCCGATTGTTGAGAAGGAGGAAGACGGGTGCCGGCCCCACCGGCTGATTGGGAAGGAAGAGCGTCAGCTCAAAGGTGTGCTCCCGCTCCGCCTGCCGGCTGTGAATGGCAATGCGGCGCAGGGTCGCGGCGCCATCCAGCGCCCCCTCGTCCTCCTCCAGCAGCTCGAAGTGGAGGCGGTCGGGTAGGCCGGGCGAACGCCCATATATGTTGGCGCGGAAAAGCTCGAGGATTTCTGCCCGCCGCGGGTCCCAGTCCGCCGTGGTGGACACCGTCGAGCCGTCCATCGCGTCCAGCGGATCGGGCAGGGTGTACGGCGGCACCCGCGATTCGTCGTAATTGAACTCCGTGCCGCTCCCTCTGGATCGTTCCACCAGCTCCGGGTCTGCCTCCCAACCGGGGGTCTGCGCGGCGGATTCTGCCGCGATACTCATCAGAACCAGCGGGAGAAGCGCAATACAAAGGATGTTCATTTTGATTCTCCGTCGTTCGAGTGGCCGTAAATCACTTATAAGAGGCCTTGCGCAAGTCGATGGCCGTGTACATCCGCGCGCCGAGTTCAAAAGTCCACCACGCTAGGTCCGGGGCCGAGACGCAGCTGCCTTCCACGCCACTCGAAAACGCCGGTGAGCCCGGGCGGAAGCGTCACCTCGCCGAGCAGGCCTGCCTCCTCGTCGCGCTCCAGTCGTACGACGACGTCGCCCGCCGGGTGGGCCACACGTCCCTCCGCGCGACGCAGAGGACCCAGCGCCGGAGCGATGTGGACGGAGCGGAACCCCGGCTCCGCGGGCCGCACCCCGAGAACCGTCGCCAGCAGCCCGTAGTTCGGATGCGCCGTCCATGCGTGTGAATCGGACCGCGTCGGCTCCGGCCGCTCCGGAGTCGTGGTGAGTCCGAGCGCGAGCATGGACTGCCATGGCGCAAGCCGATCTACGTAACGATCCCCCAGCCCCACGTCGTGCAGCGCCTCGTCGATGTAGAAGCGGAAGTAAAAGTTTGGCTGAATGACCGCGGAATCGGCGACGAGTCGCTCCATCAGCGACAGCTGCTCTTCCTCGGGGATGAGATCCGCGAGTACCGCGAAGGCGTTCACGTGCTGGCTGAACCCGGCCTTCGCGGGCGTGTCGGCGAACAATCCTCGCCCGGCGTCCCAGGTGTGGGCACGGAGGGCCGCGCCGAGCGAGTCGGCGAGGGCGCCATAGCGCGAGCTGAGAGCGGGCTCCCCGAGCCCCGCCTCCAGCTCCGCCGCCTTCCGCAGCGTGTACGCGAACTGCGCCGTGATCACCGCCGAGTTTCCGTCCTCCGCGCCCGGCGGCACGCCCCGCGGGAAGGCGGGCGAATCCACGTAATTCCACCAGGGCATCGGCCCGAGCAGCCCCGTCCCGTCGATCCGTCGCTCGTACCAGGCCAGCACCGCTCGCGATCCAGGGAGGTACTGCCGTACGTATGCCGGGTCGTCCCGATACATCCAGTAATCATACAGCATGGTGACCCAGACGAGCGAATACGGCGGGATGAACTGTCCCAGCTCGGACGGGTAGCGACTCGCGGTAATCCCTTCAGGAATCTGCGAATAGGCGAACTGCGTGATCGCGTTGCGCATCAGCCGATCGTCCCCTGCGACGTAGAGGGAGATGAGAGCCTGGAGCCGCGTGTCCCCCACGTACTGAAGCTGCTCGTAGTAGGGTGTGTCGAAGTACGTCTCCCATGCGCAGACCCGAGCGGTCCGCCAGTTGATCTCCCACATCCGTTCGAGCCAGGGCAGGTCGCTGGAGAAGCTCCCCCGCTCCTCGAACGGATATGCGGTGTAGATGCCGTGCAGGTCGTGGACGTGGAGTGGCTCGTCCTCCGTTCGAACTTCCAACCGGATGTAGCGGAAGGTCCGGAAGCTGAGCGGACTAAAGCGTCGGTGCGCGCCGCCGTCGAAGGTGAACCGGTCGCGGATGCCGTGGATCGTCTTCCCCTCGATCTCGTCTCGGTTCCCCTTGCGTCCTTCGGAGTCCACGGCCGCCTCGGCGTAGGTGAGCGTGAGCGTGGCTCCCGTGCCGCCGCTCGTCTCGAGCACCGGATACGCATTGGTGACGTACGTCTGATCCAGCAGTAGAACCGCTCGGGCGTTAGCGGGGACGACGAGATCGCCCGTACCTTTCAGGAAGTCGTCGCCGTCGGTGACGCCTTCCGAGCGCCGGAGCCGCGGGATGCGCTGGAGCGTTTCCTCCATCGGTGGAATGCTGCGGGGCACGAGCTGCCAGCCGCCCGCCTCGCCGTACGGATGGCTTCCGCGCGGTAGGGCGCCCCGATCGGTGCCTTCGCGAAAGACGAACGCTCGCGCAGCGGGCCATGCCTCGTCCGGGAAATCCTCCTGCTCCCATCCCCAGGGATAGCTCCGGGCATCCAATGCTTCGCCCGGCGTCGAAGCGAAGTATCCCCTCACGTCTTCGGACGTAACCGATACGGGAGCGTACGAACGGTTCTGGAGCACCTTCCACTCGGAGCCCGTGTTCACCACCGCCTCGGATTCCCCGTCGCCCTGCACCAGGAAGGCGGTGCGATAGCTGATCTGCGCGACCGGCCGGTGCGGCCCGTAATTCCAGACTACGGCCGCAAGCGTGTTCCGGCCCGCTTTAAGGTGTGCCGCCAGATCGACCGTCTCGTAATTCCAGTGCATCAGATCTCCCCGCGCCGGCCCGCTGGACGCAGGCGCCCCGTTCACCAGCAGGCGGTAGCGGTTGTCCGCCGAGACATGCACCACGAACCGGTCCGGACGTGCGGAGAGGTCGAAAGTGCGCCGGAAGTGGTATACGCCGAACGAATCTCCGGGGGCTTCCGGATGCACGATCCAGGTTGCCAGCCACGGATGAGTCGCGGAATCGGGGGATGGAGAGGAGCCGGGCTGGGCGCCGGCTGTCGTCGGGAAAAGGGCGGCGGCCATCGCGACTGCCACGACGTTCAGCCAGGTCAGCCGGACTTTTACGGCACTTGAACGCGACTGCTCACCTCTACTCGTCATCTGTCGCCTTTCTGTGGACGTCCCAAGGGAACCCTTCGCTTGCTGTTCGCTCCGACGTCCGGATTGACCGAATTTTCGTAGATGTCGCGTTAAATCCCGTTCTCCGGGGATCAAGCGACCTTCAGATTTCTGTGCGGCTGCCGAGAGAGGAGAGGAGAATCGACGGACTACCCAGCACTCGAGCCGGGAAGACGTTCTTGAGCGGGCTGTGGGCGACGATCACGCCCTCCCTGCGACTTTGTTGAACCGCCGGACGCTGAAGGGTTGTGACGTGCCGAGCCATTCCAAAATAAACCTCTTACGGCAATCATATCAAAACTTGAATGCAATGTCGGCTCATACGGCGGGCTGCCTTAGTCGACTGGCCCCGCCGGACTAAAGAGCACGTTCTGACCGTTCGGCCACGGAGAGGATGATGACGCCAACGACGTGATCCGTCCCGTCGACGCAACACTCCCGTCACACCGGCGTAGCCCCTGCACCTTTCCGTAGAACTGCATCCGTTCCGCGGTTCGACTCTGCATTGACCGATATTCCTTATGAGTGAAACGAAGAAAGTCCGATTCCGGGACGTGAGGCGGGAGGCGTGGGAGCTGGTCCGAGCTCACCGCGGGCCGCTGGCCATCGGACTCGTGTTGATGGTCATAAGTCGCCTGGCGGGGCTCGTGCTCCCGGCCAGCTCCAAATTCTTGATCGACGACGTCATAGGCGAAGGCCGGATGGAGCTCCTCGTTCCACTCGCGCTCGCGGCGGGCGGCGCCACCGTGATCCAGGCCGCGACGTCGTTCGGTCTCGCCCAATTCGTCAGCATCGCGGCGCAGCGAGCCATCCGCGACATGCGGACGGCGGTTCAGGCCCACGTGATCCGACTACCTGTCGCGTATTTCGATTCCACCAAGAGCGGCACGCTCATCACGCGGATTATGAGCGATGCTGAGGGGATACGCAACCTGGTCGGTACGGGTATCGTCCATCTCGTCGGCGGGCTCACGACGGCCGTGCTGGCACTCGGCGTGCTGCTGTGGCTGAACTGGGCGATGACCGTCGGAGCCGTCGTCTTGCTGTCCGCCTTCGCCGGCGTGATCGGCTGGTCGATGAAGAAGCTCCGGCCCATCTTCCGCGAGCGGTGGCAGGTCGAATCGGAGGTCAGCGGCCGCCTCGGGGAGGCGCTCGGCGGCGTACGCTTGCTCAAGGTCTACGTGGCCGAGGAACGGGAGCGCGGCATCTTCCACGAGGGCGTGAGCCGTCTGTTCGGCATCATCTCGAAGAGCATCACGGGCACCTCGGCGGTGGGCGCCTTTTCGACGGTCATCGTGGGCGCCATCAGCGTGCTCATCATGATCGTGGGAGGGCGAGCCATCATGGCCGGGACGATGACGCTGGGAGACCTGGTGATGTACGTCTTCTTCGTCGGTCTGATGGTGGCGCCGCTCGTCCAGATGGCGAACATCGGAACGCAGCTCAGCGAGGCGTTCGCCGGCCTCGATCGCATTCGAGAGATCCGCTCGATGACGACGGAGGACGAAGAGGACGAGCAACGGGAGGCGGCGGGCGAGATCGAAGGCGACGTTCGATTCGAAGAGGTCGACTTCGAATACGAGGCGGGTACGCCCGTCTTACGTAACGTGTCGTTTCGCGCACCGGCCGGGACGACCACGGCGCTCGTCGGGCCGAGCGGCGCGGGCAAGAGCACGCTCATCAGTCTGGTCATGGCCTTCGCACGCCCGACCGAAGGCCGAATTCTCGTCGACGGCCGCGACCTGGTCGACCTTCGGCTTCGAGACTACCGCCGGCAGCTCGGGGTAGTGATGCAGGAGAACGTCTTATTTGACGGCACCATCCGAGAGAACGTCGCCTTCGCCAGGCCTGGGGCGTCCGACGAGGACGTCGAGGCGGCCGCTCGCGTGGCTCACTGCGACGAGTTCATCGAGCGCTTCGAGAACGGGTACGAGACCGTCGTCGGGGAGCGGGGCGTCAAGCTTTCCGGCGGACAGCGCCAGCGGGTCGCCATCGCGCGAGCCATCCTCGCCGACCCGCGCATCCTGATTCTCGACGAAGCGACGTCGAGCCTTGACAGCGAAAGCGAAGCGCTGATCCGCGACGGCCTTCGCGCGCTGCGCCGCGGCCGAACCACCTTCGTCATCGCGCATCGCCTCTCGACGATCCAGAGCGCCGACCAGATTCTCGTCATGGATGACGGCGAAGTGGTCGAGCGCGGGACGCACACCGAGCTGCTCATCGAAGGAGGTCTCTACCGCCGTCTCTACGAAAAGCAGCGGCTGCTCGCGGAGGACACATACGTCAACCCGGGTGAGGATCCGATCCCGGAGACCGAGCGCGCGAGCGCCGAGCCGAACGAAGAGCGTGCCGTCTCCGCCCTGTCGCGCCGGATCTGATCGGCCCGGTCGCCCCGCCATCCGCGGATGCCGGTACATTCCTATGCCACGACGACCCGCAGGACCCGGCGCTCCGTACGGTACGTGAGGGGCGTCGACATGCGGATCGTCTCACCGTCCACGGCCACGTACGTCTCTGCGGCCGGCACTTCGATCGTACAGCCGCTGACGAAGAAGTTTTTCAGGTGGGGGGTTCGCGAGGCGACGTCCAGTCCGCGAACGGCCGTCGTCAGCGCGAGTGCGGTCAAGCGAATCCGCGTCCGGCCTCTCACCACGCCGAGACGCAGTACCGGCGATCCATTTCCGTCGTCGTCGCCTTCGCCGCCCGGCACGCGACGATCGTTCCAGACCTCCCCTTCACGTTCGCGCAGGCGAAGGAAGACGAGCGGCGTGCGGTATCGGCGATGCTCCTCTTCAAAGGTCACCGCGACGGCCAGGGCGGTCGGCCGCGCCAGTATGCTGGCCGCCGCGATCAGGCTTCCGAGGTGATAGCCCATCCACCTGCGATGCCGTTCCCTTTCGTGCACGAAATCGACGTAGGCGCCCACCGAGCTCGTATTGAGGAAGAGCCGCTCATTGACGAATCCAACGTCTACCCACCGGCTTCGAGTGCCGGCCGCTACGTCGAGCGCCTCCTCGATCCGTATCGGAATCTCCAGGCTCCGCACGAAGTGATCTCGCGTGCCGGCCGGCAACACGGCGAGTTCCACGTCACTGCGAACGAGTGCGCCGGCAACCGCTGCGATGGTGCCGTCTCCGCCCGCCACCGCGATGCGCGGCACGCCCTCCTCAAGAGCGTCGTGAACCGCGTCGGGAAGCTCGGCCGGCTCGCACGTCCGAACGGCGAAGCGGGCATCGCGCTCGACCGCCTCAAGGACCGCTTTTCCGTTTCCGGCGCTCACGTTCACGAGACACGGGATGCGTGCCATCCGCGGAGCGCCGGCCGTCGGCGCCTGGTGGTGCGTCATGGACTCCTCGGTCATGGACGACCCGTACGACCTAGCCGTAAGGCCGACGCGGCGTCGTAGCGAAGAAAAAAATAGGACGAGCACGATATGGAAGCAGATGAAAGTGGCGATTCCAGCGTCTAGATACCGAATTGTAACGGTATCGAGGCCCTGCGTGCCTTTACGTACGGGACCACGACATGGGAGCCTACGGTACCACCATATGCACGGGTACGATTTGCACGGGCGTCTCGTGCGTGCATTGCCGCTGACGGCGACGTGAGCGCACGCATGATTCGCACGACTCTGTTTCGCGCCCGTCCGTTATTCTAACGACCCCTGTTTCCGCGCGACCGGTGAATCCCACGTGCACGACCTGCGCGTCGAAGCGGAGGCGCATGTCGTTCAAAGGCAGCCGAAAACGAACATGATGCGTTCATCCCGTCGCACCGCGCTCGCAGTTCTAAGTTTGACCGGTGGTCTGCTGCTCTCCGCCTGCGACTCGACCAATGATGACGTGGATCCAGGTGACGTAGCCGGGGAGTACGTCTTCACCGAGTTCCGCTTCGTTCCCGATTCGCCGGTACTGCCGGCCGCGGTCATTCTCGACACGCTGGTCGCCTCAAACACGCGACTCCAGCTATTCAGCAGCGGAAGATTCACGCTGCTCTACCAGTTCGAAGGGGCGAATCCGGAGTTCATCGGAGGCACCTTCGACGTAAACCGAGACCGGGTGCGAATCATTGGACGAGAAGACGAAGCTCGGTTTTACCAGCGGTTGCTTCTGGGACCTGAATTTACGCTGCGGCGCAACGATTCGGACGGCTTCACCGCGGGCATCGCACGGACGGTCAATCTGGAAGACTTCTCGAATCGCTACCGGGGGCTGCGCAGCGTGGATGGAGTCGTCGTGCTCGAGCTCGTCCGTCGATAGGCAGCACGCCGCCGTTTCGTATTTGTCGGATGGACATTCTATGAAAGTCAGATTTAATATCCTTGCGCTCGCTCGCCCGTGGCTCGTACACGGACTGTGTTTGTTGATCGTGCCGGCAGCCATCGTTCTGTCCGTCCATGCTCAGGTGACGGGCATCAGCTACACGCTCACACCGGTGGCGGAGCGGATCTATTTCGACAACAACGCGGGGCTGGCGGATGGCACGTTAATCGGCGGGCGGCTCGGACTCGCCTTTGGAGAATACACCGAGCTGAGCGGAATCTACCTCGAGAGCACCGGTCTGACGACGGACTTCACGAGGTTTGCCGATCTGGGCGAAGAACATCGGGATGCGTTCGAAGCGCTTCCCTCGCGCGACGTGAGCACGAGGCAGCAGGGCGCCAATCTCAAGTTCAACCTGGGACGGGGCACGATCTTTCCGTTCGTCTCGATCGGTACTGGGATCGTAGAGTTCGATCCGGAAATGATGGACAGGAGCCGGGTCATTTACCTTAGCGGAGCAGCCGGGCTTCAATTCGGCCTCGGCGACCGCTTCGGCTTGCTCGTGCAGGTTCAGGATTTGGTCTATCGGTACACGCCGTCCAACGTCCTCCTTTCCGAGACCGACCTGGCGGATCTCGGCCTTACGGCCTCGGATTTTCGTCAGGTGAACGTCAATAACCTGGCCCTGCGGGTCGGTCTTCAGATGTATGCCGGAGGGAGGCCGCGCGGTGAGCTCACGGAGGTCGATCACGCTCTACGCAGCCAGTTCTCCAACGGCCTCGCCGGAATCCGTCTCCAGGTCGAGCCAATCGGCGGTCGGATCGATTTCAGGGACGTCCTGGGCTACCGCGAGCGCCAGCGCGTGGCGGGCGTCCTAGCCGGGATCGATCTCGGCCCCTACCTGGGACTGCGAGGTTTTTACTGGCGCGGCGTAGAGGAAGGTGCCCTTACGGATTTCGACGATCTGCAGGCCTACGGCGGAGAGGTGAAGCTCAAGTTCGGCGCCGTCATGGGCCGGCTGATGCCCCATCTCGTGCTCGGCGGCGGCTATCTGGACGTCCTGCAGGGGTACGAGGGAAACGGTGTGACGCAGCCGGTAGACCGGCCGTTTGCCTCCGGAGGGGCGGGCTTCAGCATCCCCCTCACCGGCGCGATCGAGCTCCACGGCGGCGCCCGCGCACTGCTGCTCACTACGGAGGACGTGGAGAATGTGAGCGATCCGAGCGATATCTCCGCGAACTTTTTTTACAGCGGCGGCATCAGCTTCGGCCTCGGTGGAGAAAGAGCCGCCGCTTCCCGGCCGGTGGTCGAAGCGAGACGTGGGTCACGCGATCTCACGCCGGCGGAAACCGAGCTCGAGCGCGCGCGCAGGCAGATCGATTCCCTGCAAGTGGCGCTCCAGCGAGAGCGTCGGTTCGGTTCGGTCGTTCCGACTTCCGACACGGCCGCGGTAGTGCAGTCGGAGCCGAGGTCCGGCCCGCGCTGGATCACCGTTCCGATTCCCGAAACGGGTGAACTGTACGTGCGCTACGGCGATCCGGGCGCCGCGGCGGCGGCCGGACGAACCGCGCCCGGAATGGTCTACGTCGATCCGGAGACCGGCAACGTCGTAGACGGCCCGACGACTTCAGTACCTCTCGAGGCTTTGGATCCATCTCTTACGTCCGACGACGTCGAGGCGATCGTTCGCGACGTCGTGGGACGCGAGCTTCGAGCGAGCGGCCGGGAGCAGATCATACCACGAGGGGATGCCGCAGCCGAGACGGAGCGGCGCCTGCTCGAGCGCATCGCAGAATTGGAGCAGCGTCTCGCCGCACGTGAAGCGGATTCGCAGACGGTGCTTCGTCGCTTCGATGTCGATCGTGCGAGCTACGAACTGGAAGCCATCGCACCGTTCGCCGGGGTCGGGTTTTCGAATGCTCAAATCGGCGTCGCAGGTCTCCGTGCGGACGTCCGCAGCCTTTCGCTGGACGGGGTGCGCATTCTGCCCGAACTGGTGGCCGCCATCGGCGCCGACGGCGTTTCGTACGGAATCAACGTCGACGTCGCATTTCCACTGGGGTTTCAGGTCCGATCGTTCCGACCGTACGCCGGCCTTGGACTGGGCCTCGTCACGGCCGACGGCGCCGAGCTGGTATTCAACGTGCTGGCCGGCGTGGAGCAGGCCGGTTTATATGGGCGATTCTTTGCAGAATACATGAGCCAGGACTTCTTCGACCTCAACCGGATCGTGGCCGGGTACCGGCTGTCGTTTTAGGTCCTCACGTCCTTTACCAAATCGGCATGCGTCTTCTGTTTCTTCTCTGGCCTCTCTGGTTTCTCTGTCTGCCGGCCATCGCGCCGGCGCGGGCACAGCCGGATGAAGATGCGCCGTCCATGGAAGCCGCATTCGTCGCGGAGGGGCTACTCAGGGCAGTCGGTCTTCAATTCGAGACGGGCCGGAGCACCCTGCTTCCTCATGTGGTGCCCGTGCTCGACGCGGTGGCGGAGGTGCTGGTTCGGCATCCGTCTCTACGCCTCGAGATTGCCGGCCACGCCGACGCCCTCGGCCCGGCCTCGTTGAACGCGAGGTTGTCGGAGGATCGGGCGCGTTCGGTGAAGGAGTATTTGACGGTGCGACACGGGATCGAATCGGATCGCCTCGAAATCTCCGGCTATGGCTCGAGCGTTCCGATCGCGTCGAATGACAGCCCGACCGGGCGCGCCCTAAACCGGCGCGTCGAATTCCGGATGCTCAGTCCGAGGGATCCGCCGGTTGCTTCCACGGAAGACGTGCCGTTCGAAAGAACGCGAAGGATCGACGCCGACAGTGTCCGTGAGGCCGTGCAACGGCAGGTGGAGGAGGCCGTCAGAACTGCACTTAGGGAGTCCGATCCGAATTCGGATGCAATGGATCGCCTTGCCGCGCGGGAGCGGGAGCTCCAGGAACGCCTCGCCAGGATAGAGCGCCAAATCGCCGAAGATCCCGTCCCGACGGCCTCGTCGCGGCAGGGGACGTCCCGTTACGGTCTCCTGCCGTTCACCGGTATCTATCTACGAGGTGACGTTCCCATCCTGCTCGGCATTCGCGTCGACGTGCCGACCGCGTTGCTCGGTTCCGCGAGGTTTCAACCGGAAGCCGCTTTCGGATTCAGGCCGGAGGACCGCGCCACGGTGCTGAATGCGAATCTGGTGTATCCCGTCCGCTTCGGATCCAATTCCGGTGTCCTTCCCTTCTTCGGCTTCGGCGTTGGCTTCCACGACGTCGATGCGTTCGAATCCGTTCTGAACCTGTTCATCGGGGTCGAGTACGGGTTTGATTTTGGCGTGCTCTTCGGCGAGTTGATGACGCAGGATTTTTCCGATTTCAATCGGGTGATCGTAGGATTCCGGCAGGATTTCTAGCCCGCTTCCGTATTCATACGGGGCGGATATCCTTTGCGGCGGCACGGGTTAAATTCCTATTTAGGCCGTATACGCAGGTAGGGTGCGCCGGTACGACGACGAGGACGCGTTCGTGTACATTGAAATATCGGCGATGAGATCGAAGACATGCCATGCGATGCTACGGCCTGCCCTACATTTTCGTGATCGTGCGCATCGTTCTTCTCATATTGTTGCTCCTATAACGACCCGCCACGGCCGCATTCGATCCCTAAGCGCCATGCCTGTTCGCATCGTTCGACTCGGAACACCGCGTGATCCACGCGAGGGCTTGCGCATCGGCACCGTGCGCAGGCCTCCCCGCGGGGTGCGGAAGGAAGACGTCGCCGCGCAGGATTATTTCGACGCGTGGCTTCCGGAGCTGGCGCCAAGCGCGTCACTGTTGGCTTGGACGAAGTCGAAACCACTCACGCCGGAACGTTGGTCCGAGTTCGAGCGGACGTACCGCCGAGAGATGAACGAGCCGACCGCGAAACGTCTCATCTTCCTACTTGCCGGACTCTCGAAAACGACGAACTTTTCCGTTGGATGCTACTGCGAGGACGAGACGAGATGTCACCGGCTTCTGCTGAAGGAGCTATTGGCTGAGGAGGGAGCGGACGTGGCGTGAGGTCGCGACGTCAGCCGCCCTGCTTCACGAAGCGCAGCGTGAAGCCCTTCGCAGTGCCGTCGCTCACGGAAACGACCAGGCTATCCGCGCCCGTGCGCCGATATTCCAACCTCCTGGGAAAGTCGTGCGCGGCATTCTCGAAGACGGCGGACTCGTTGGAACACTCGACCAGCTTGAAGGCGATGGGCAACGCGTTGTGACCCACTTTGGCAACGTAGAAGACCTCGCCGGACATCTCCACGAGGCGCAGTGATTCGGCGCTCTGCCTGGAACCGGATGTCTTCTCGACGACCTCCCCCATGCCCTCGAACGTGCGAGAACTGACGCGAGTCCAGGTCTCTCGCGTAAGCGTTCTCTCACCATCGGCTATCCATTCCCCGGTCAGAAAGCGAAGCGCGTCAGCGGAGTCACACGCCTGGGCGAACGAGATCGCCGGCCATCCAAACAAAAGGAGGGCGAATAGAATCGCAGGGTTTGATCCTTTCACGTAGGTCTTGCGGCGATTTTGACGGTGGAGCGTCACGCGCCGAACACATGGCGCCAGGCGCGGGCTGTCGAGCATGTGAGTGCCGAGCGCGCACCATCGAGGACTGCGCGCCGTGCATCAGACACCGCTCTCGAATCACGTCGCATCATGAACGAATGCGACAAGCTACGGAGTCGCCCGGGACCGAGCAAGACGAGACGGAGGAATGCACTTTCGAAGACGTCAAGCGGCGGATCGAGCCGGGCCGAATGCGGACCGGACGGACGCGCTCCGCGACGCTACTCGAAGCACGTTTCTTCGACCGTGACGGGCGTCCCCGTCGCGGCAGGATGAATCGCTCGAACGTTCCTTAGTCTGCCCCGCCCTCAGACGTCTTGCAGGTTTCGAAACGCACGCCGAGGAGGGGAGACGAGACGCCGGACCATATGGCCCTCGAGCAGAGCGAACATTTTTAACCTGTCCCAGGTCGATCGTTTCGCTGTTTCGGGAGACCCGCCACGGTCGAAGTCAAGAACGTAGACCGGCACTTCGCCGAGGCCTTCAGGGCGCTCCGTTCGACGCTCCAGGGGGCGCTCCTTCAATTCCGCGCACGCCTGCAAGAAGGGCTCCGTCATGAGGACGTATTCATCGGAGGGCACCGTATTCTTGAGGAGGCGGTGCGCAAGGATCACGTCCTCGCCGGCAACCTTTGTGAACCGGCGTACGCTCGTGAACACGGCCTCTCCTCGATGCAGTACGACCTTTATTTTGAGCTGGCCGACTCGCCGGCAGGCTTCGCATGAGCAAATCGAGCAGTCGCTGATGAGCTCCGCTTCGCGCCGTCGGAACTCCTCGAAAAAACGTTCGACTTGCTTAAACACCTCCCCCGCGTGCGCTCCCTCGACCTCCTCGATAGCGTAGAAGTTGACGGCGTCGCCTTCCAGCTCGTGGAGCACCAGGGGTTGTTCGGCCGAGGCGATGACGGTTTCGAGCAGATCCGTGATGATCGTCTCGGCGTGGATGAGGCTGACGCGGTGATGCTTGATGAAGCGAGTGTAGCCGCTGATGTCGGCCAGGACGAGTATTATGGGCTTGATCTCCATCTCGCAAGCCGAAGATTTCTGACACGTGCGGAGCGCACCGGAAAGAAACGGCGTGGCGCGGAGATAACAAAGCGCGAGGACTGGAAGGCGAATGATGCCAATTGAAATCTACGACGAAGACGAATCGCAACGCCTGGACTTCGTCGTCACAATTGCTTTCCCGTGCGGCTGACGTGACGAAGCCGCTTTAGACGGCCGGCGGGACGTTACGGTTGACGCGAAAGAGGTTGTCCGGGTCGTACTTCGCCTTCACGCGCCGCAGGCGTTCGTAATTGCTTCTGTAGGCACTGGCGGTTCGACTGGGATCGTCCTCGGCCAGCTGGAAATTCACGTAGTTCCCGCCGGTCGAAAAGGGCCGGATGCGTTCCCACGCACGCCGAGCCCACGCCTTGTGCGCCTCGCCGCGGCCATCCGGCGGCCAGGCAGCGGCGAATCCGGTGACGTACCGGGCGTCGCGGTTGCCGACGGCGCCGTCCGCATCGTCACGTTCGTTTAATGCGCCTCCAATGTGGAAGAGGACCGATTCCGAGAGCGGCGACGTTACCTCCAGTGCGCCGGTGCGAAAGGCGGTTAGAAACTCGGGGGAGAGGCCCGGCAGAAACTCCGTCTTCCAATAGTAGTGCAGGCCCTTGGGCTCCATGCCGTCGAGCATCGACTGATGATCCGTGTACGGCTTCTCCGTAATGAGGTCGACGATGGGGTCTCCGAGCGAGCGAACGGCGGCGAGATCGGCCTCCGCTGAACGGCCGCTGTGGCAGACGAGCATCCCGACGATCGGTTTGCCGTGCCGTTCCTCGGGGAGGAATGGCGCCGGCGGGGCGAGACGCATGACCACGGCAGCCGTCAATTCACGCGGCGCCGTTTCGGTGAGATGATGGTACGATGCGAGCACCTCGTCGGCCCGGTCGGCGCTCCAAACGATGAGGCCTCCGGTGACGGTCGGTCCCACCTCGTGCAGGCGGAACGTGAACCGGGTGACCACGCCGAAATTGCCCCCACCGCCCCGCAGGGCCCAGAAAAGGTCGTCGTTTTCGTCTCGGTTCGACGTGCGGATCTCGCCGTCGGCCGTGACGATCTCGACTTCCTGGAGGTTGTCGACAGCCCAGCCGAAACGGCGCGCCAGGTAGCCGAAGCCGCCGCCGAGCGTCAGGCCGGCGACGCCGGTTTCGGAGATGAAGCCCAGGACGGTCGCGAGCCCATGCTGCTGCGTCGCCCGGTCGACGTCCCGGAGCAGGCATCCGGCCCCGACGTGCGCCAGCCGGGCCTCAGGGTCGACGGAAACGTCGCGCATCCGGGACATGTCCAGCATCAAGCCGCCCTCCGCGATGGAGGTGCCGGCAATGTTGTGGCCGCCACATTTGATGCTGAGCAGCAGCCCGTGGTCTCGCGCGAAGCCGACCGCCGCCGCCACGTCGCGAGCCGAAGTGGGCTGAAGAACGAGCGCCGGGACGCTTGCGACCATGCCGTTCCAGATCAGGATCGAATCGTCCCAACCCGGGTCGCTGGAGGTCATCAGCGAACCCTCGAACCGTGAGCTCAATTTTTCGATCTCCTCAAAGGGTAGGTCGACGCGCGGACCCTGGAGTCCGGCGATTTCGAGTGTCGTCGTTATCATGTCGATGAGCGTTTGACTGGAAACGTGTGTGCGTCCGAATCGGATTTTTCTTTTGGCGGCAATATGTCCGTCCGCCTTGAATCACCAAGCGAGGCGTAGAGCGCCTTCAGGAAAGCCTCCGGTTGTTCGAGAGGAGGGTCGTCGGCGGCGTTCTCGATCACGTGAAGCGGCCACCCGTAGCGCTCGCTTGCCGATTCGGCGATCGG